>NZ_SOGS01000007.1:0-373430 GCF_004403505.1 Cryobacterium sp. TMT1-2-2
ACGGTGCAGCCGGGGATGACGCAGCCGCCATCGCGGGCGGCGAGGGCTCGGCGCTGTTGGGCGCTGAAGAATCGGTTGCTGGTGCCCAAGTGCAGGATCGTGCCGGTGTGGCCGAACAGTACAGGTTGGTAGCCGCCGGCGCAGATGAGTTCGTCGACTTGGTTGGGGGTGAGGGGGCCGTCGATGCCGTCGATCCACCCGGCGCCGCGCCCGTCGAGGAGGTCGTTGATGTTGATGTGTACGAGCACGGTGGGGGCGGCACCGCCCATGGTCGGGGTGCCCGGCTGCCGGGCGGCGGCTTCGAACACGGCGCGGAGAATGCCGGCTTGCTTCTCACCGCGCGAGCGGGTGTCGTCGGGTTGCTGCGGGCACGGACCGTGCGGGCCAGGTGGGGGGTTAGCCTCGACCTCGACTTCGACCCCGGTTTCTGCTTTTGCTTGGGTTTCGGCCTCGTTGCTGGTGCCGTTGCTCTGCGTGCCGTTGGTGCTGGCGTCGGAGGGTTCGGTCTCCCGGAACTCAACCGTGGTGCGGGGTATGACATCGGTGGCAGGGGTGGCCGTGGGGGTATCGTTCCCGGGGACCGGGTTGGCCGCGGCGGCGGACAGGTACGCATCGAAAACGTTGCTCATGATGGCGCGGTCGAGGGTAGTGAACCAGCCGTTGAGGCTGTAGCCGCCATTGCTGAGGGTGCCGAAGGTGAGCCAGCTGCGCCGCTCGGTCGGGGCCTCGCCGGGCGCGGTGCCGTCGGGGGCGAGGCGTGCTTTCCACTGGATGCCCTGCTGCCGCAGCAACTCCGGCGCGAACGCTATGCCGGCACCGGGCAGTCCCTCGGTTTCGGGGGTGATCGCCCCGGAGCCGCTGGCCACGAGGGAGCGTTCGACCCGGTCGAGGTCGGAGGCCAGCACCTCGGAGCGCAGGCCGTCGAGCACCTGCACGATCACCCGGGCCTGTTCCAGGCCGAGCTCCCCGCCCTGCAGGGCCTCTCCGAGCACCGGGTAGGTGGGGGCCAGCGGGCGGCCGAGCACGACCCGCTGGCCCGCTTTCTCACCGAGCGCGGATCGCTGCCGCACCTCGGAGCGGGAGAGGCGGGCGAGGGTGNGCATCCGCTGGCCCGCTTTCTCACCGAGCACGGCTCGCTGACGTACTTCGTTGCGAGAGAGGCGGGCGAGGGTGCAGACCAGTTCGACGCCGCTGCGGCAGCCGAGCCGACGGGCCAGCGTCGGCGCGGCCAGAGTCGTCGCCGCACCCGCCACGCTTGGAGCGGCCGCACTCTGATCAACAGCAGCTTGGGCGGCGGCTTTCGCTGCGGCAGCATCGAAGTATTCGGAGCGACGCAGCACGTCCGACGTGGAGAGCACCCGGGCTCCGTCGACGACCCGGCCCACGCTCTCTAACGCCAGCAGCATGGTCAACGATTCCTCATCACCGAGCAGCCCGAACGACACCCCGCCCAACGCCGCCAACAGAATCTCCCGAGCCTGCTCCACCGCCGCAATGACGGGGTTCGAACTGGTCTCGCTCGGGTTTTCCATGAACATGGGCGCCATTGCCTCCTTCACGCCAATTCTACCAAGAATCGAACGAAAAAGCGATAGAAACTCACAAATACACAAGGCACCAAAGTTGCCCGACCGATCCAATTTCGTCAACATTACTGCGACCGTCATCAGGCAGCGCAAGGACGATCATTCGCGTTTCACCGCCGTACCGTCTTGGCGTCAGCCATGCAATGTCGAAGTAATGAGCGATTCTCCTTCGCGAATGCGCCCCAAGCATTCGCGCTTACCCATTGCCCGACGCAACACTGTTGCGCCAGTTCCGCGCCGCCCGTGCCCGGCAGCGGTGCCCGACAGCGATAGTCGACCCGCTGAGTTGGCTCGTAGCCAACCGGGGCACCCACGACGACGTGACACCGCCGGCAACCTCTGACGGCATCCCAGGCTCAACCTGAACCCTGGACGAAGAAATCGCCTACCAGCGAGCAGTTAGGCCGAGGCGAAGGTGTGCGCCAGACGCACGGGTTCAACGCGAATGCTGGTGCGTTCGCGACCGGTGCACTTGAGAACGTAAAGGGGAAGGGTAATGCGCAGGGCCTGCGCGGGGTTGGGTTTCAGGTCGGCCTGAGACTTGCAAAACGGGCAGGTAATTCGCATCGAGGGTTGTCCCTTGGCTTGGTTCTGAGCAAGCGATAACTCGCGTCAGATTGACCATAAGGGGCGATAGCATTTTTCCGCTCCCCCTTGAACTTCTAGACAAAGTATGTATACAGAGCAGTTCGTCTGTCCCCGTTTCGACGGACTCTATCGCAGAAGACTCAAGGCGAGCCCGAATGGTGTTCTCAACGAGGAGGATTTGTGTATACAGAGATTTGTTGCGGGCTGTGCATTCGCTGCCGTGTCAGCCCCCACGAGAGCGCTTGAAGCCCGCAGACATACACTGTGCCCATGAATACTATGTCAACAAATGCCGCGCCCGGCACCCCCGGGCCAGCCGCGGCCGAGCCGAGTCCTGCCTCGGCGCCGCCCCTTGCACCGAAGACCGCGAGTGCCCGCCGCGGACTCACCATCACCTGGCACCAGCAGCACAAGAAATCCCTGACCACGGGGGAGCGGGCCGCCGACACCATGCGCAACTCCATGGGCAGCTGGCGGTTCGTCGGCGGCTTCGTGCTGTTCATGATCCTCTGGGCCGTGGCGAATTCGTTCGCGTCCGGCTGGGATCCGTACCCGTTCATTCTGCTCAATCTGTTCCTGAGCATGCTCGCCGGTCTGCAGGGCGCGATTCTGCTCATCTCGGCCAAGCGGCAGGATGCGATCGCCGCGGCGCTGGCCCAGCACGACTTCGATACGAACATCGCGGCCAAGACCGACATCGAAGCGCTGCTGGAGATCAACAATCGTCAGCTCGCCATGATCGGCGATCTGCAGGCTATTCTCGAACGCCTCGACCTGCCGACCCGATCGGACGGGCCGACGCCCGCGACGAACGACTAGCCGTCTTCAGCCTAAACGGATGCCGCCAGCAGGCTCACGACAACGGTGTCGCCCTTTGTCGACAGCTGGCCGACCTCCACAAAGCCGAGCCGGTCGTGGAAGGCGAGGGAGCCCGGGTTCCGCGGCTCCAGGTTGACCTCGCAGAGCACTTCGGCGAGCTCCAAACGGCGGGCAGCGCGGAAGATGGCGTCGTAAAGCACCTGGCCGAGGCCCTGCCCGCGATACCCGTCGGCCACGACGATGCGGTCGACGTAGAGAAAATCACTGGACCGGGCCGAGAACCACCGGTAGTTCTCGCTCTGGTACTCCGTTCCGGCGACGAACAGAATGGCGAAGCCGAGCACCGTGCCGACATTATCGTCGTCGACAACGGCGACCGCGAGGTGGCTGTGCAGCGCCAGCGAAGCCAGCGCCTCGGCATCCAGCTCGTTGACCGCGGGAACGGCCTCATTGTTGAGCGCGAGCAGGCGCGGCAGATCGGCGGGCACGAAGGAACGAATGGAGAAGGTCACCCCTAACGATAAGCCGTGTCTCCACTTCACAGCTCGCCGGCCCGATGCACCGCCGTCGCGATGACCAGGTCTTCCCAAGACATTCCCGTGCTCTTGAAGATGCGTGGCCGACCCAGATCTACGCCGATCGCACCGATCACCAGTTCACGCAACGGCACGAGGTCTCCCGGCCGGACCACACCCTCGGCCAGGGCCATGATCACGTCACCGGCCTCGCGCAGCGCCGTCGCCGGGTCTTCGACCACAACCTGGGCGCGGGAGAGGAACGCGGAGTCGAGCTCGCGGGCATCCGCTTCGTGCGAACCGACCGCGACCACGCAGCAGTCGTCGGGCACCAGCGACCCATCGAACAGGGGAGTGCGGGCGGTCGTGGCGCACACGATGAGCTGCGCCGTCGCGACGTCGGCCGCGATGCCGACCCGGGCCGGCAGCCCGGTCGCGCTCACCCGAGCTGCGAACAGCTCGGCACGGGCCTGGTCGCGGGCCACGATAGTGACTCGATTGATCGAGCGGATGGCCCACATCGCCTCGATGTGGCCCCAGGCCTGCGGCCCCGATCCGAACACGACCAGGTGTTCCACGGTAGCCGGAGCCAGGTAATCGCCGGCGGCGGCCGACACGGCCGGGGTGCGCAGGGTCGTGATCGCGGCGCCATCGAGCAGGCAGACCGGGGTCAGCGTCGCGGCATCGAGCAGCAGGTAGACGCCCTGGATGCGCTCGACGCCGAGCGCCGGGTTACCCGGAGCGACCGAGGCCACCTTGATACCGACGAAATCCGGCGCCTCGGTGGGCATGAGCAGCAGCTGGCCGCTTGCGACCGGCAGCACCTGCCGGGCGAAATCCTGTGCCGGGTCGAGCCCGCCGAGGAGCGCGTTCTGCACCGCCCGAACAGCGGCGCGGTAGTCGACCCGCGCGAATATCTCGTTGGCCGTTATCATGGCGGGCAGAACGGGCGCGTTTTCAGATGTCATCCCTCGCAGACTATCGGCCCGGTGCGGTCCGACCTCGAGCACTGTCAGAATGGACTGTCGCCGTTTCACTCTGGCGACTCGTTCGAGGAGACAACGGCGTATGACTCACCAGGTGAGCACGAACACCAACACGAGCACCGGCAACTACCGCGCGGCCCGCGACCAGCTTCTGGCCCTGCGCGACGATCACGCCCGCGCCGCGCAGGAATTTGAATGGCCCGACGTGGGAGACCACTTCAACTGGGCCACCGACTGGTTCGATGTGCTCGCCCGTGGCAACGACAAGATAGCGCTGTGGATCGTCGAAGAAGACGGTAGCGAGAAGAAGTTCACCTTCGACGAGATGGCTCACCGGTCAGACCAGGTTGCCACGTGGCTCAGCCATCAGGGCGTGCGGCGCGGCGACCACGTCATGCTCATGCTAGGCAACCAGCGCGAAATCTGGGAGGCCATGCTCGCCATCATGAAGGTCGGCGCCGTCATCATGCCCACTAGCGCCGTGCTCGCCTCGCACGACCTGAGCGACCGGGTGCAGCGCGGCGGCGTCACCCACGTCATCGCCAACTCGTCCGACGCGGCCAAATTCGACGACGTTCCCGGCGACTACGGGCGCATTGGCGTCGGTGCCCCGAAACCCGGCTGGGCCGATTTCGCCGATGCCTACAGTGTCACGCCCGAGCCCATCGAGACGGTCGTGGCATCCGCTGACCCCTCGCTGATCTACTTCACCTCCGGCACGACCAGCAAACCCAAGATGGTGCTGCACTCGCAGACCTCCTACCCGGTGGGCCACCTGTCCACCATGTACTGGCTGGGCCTCCGCCCCGGCGACGTGCACCTCGCCATCAGCTCGCCCGGCTGGGGCAAACACGCCTGGAGCTGCTTCTTCGCCCCATGGATCGCCGAGGCTACCGTGTTTGTCTACAACTACTCCAAGTTCGATCCCAACGCCCTCATTGCGCAGCTGCATCGCGCCAGGGTCAGCACCTTTTGTGCGCCGCCCACGGTCTGGCGCATGCTCATCCAAACGGATGTTGGCGCCCGCCCCGCCGCCCTCCGGGAACTGCTCTCGGCCGGTGAACCATTGAACCCCGAGGTCATCCGGCAGATCGACAACGGCTGGAAACTGACGATCCGCGACGGATTCGGCCAGACCGAGACCACCGCCATCGTCGGAAACGGGCCCGGATCCGTGCTGAAAGCCGGGTCGATGGGGCTGCCCCTGCCCGGCGTCTCGATCAAACTGCTCGACCCCATCACCGAGCTGCCCGCCGACGAGGGCGAGATCTGCCTCGATCTCTCGCAGAGCCCGGTCAACCTCATGAGCGGCTACCACGGCGAACCCGACCTCACCGCGCACGCCATTCGCGGCGGCTTCTTTCACACCGGCGATGTCGCCAACGTGGATGCCGACGGCTACCTCACCTTCATCGGCCGCACCGACGACGTGTTCAAATCGAGCGACTACAAGGTGTCACCGTTCGAGGTGGAGAGCGTGCTGCTCGAACACCCCGCAGTTGCCGAAGCCGCCGTCGTTCCCGCGCCCGACTCCACCCGGTTGAACATTCCCAAGGCCTACATCCACCTCGCCCCGGGCTGGGAACCGAACGCCGAGACCGCCGAAGCCGTACTTCGACACGCCCGCACCGGCCTGCCCGCCTACATGCGGGTGCGCCGGGTGGAATTCTTCGAGCTGCCCAAGACCATCTCCGGCAAGATTCGCCGGGTCGAGCTCCGCGAGCGCGAAGACGATGCGGCCGCCGCCGGCACCCGGCTGCCCGACGAGTGGCGCGACGACCAGTTTCCGGGGCTGAAACGGTAAGCATCCGCTGACGGAAAAGTCGGGACTTACGGCCCGAGACAGCCGCCGGCCCCGTCGCTAGCGTGGAGGTATGACCCTCCTTGACAGCCCGCGTTCCGCCGCTCCCAGCATCGACGATGGCTGGGCCGGTTTCACCGCCGGACCCTGGCAGCACGGAATCGACGTGCGCGATTTCATTCAGCGCAACTACACGCCGTTCACCGAAGACGCGAGCTTTCTGACCGGGGCGACCGAGCGCACCCTCGGCCTGTGGGCTCGCCTATCGGCGATGTTTCCCCGGGAGCGGGCGCTCGGCGTCTACGACGTCGACCCGACGACCCCGGCATCGATCACCGCGCACGCCCCCGGCTACATCGACCGACCGAACGAGATCATTGTCGGATTACAAACGGATGCCCCGCTCAAGCGCGCCATCATGCCGTTTGGCGGCTGGCGCATGGTCGCGACGAGCCTCGAGACCTACGGCTACCCGGTCTCGCCCGAGCTGGAAACGATCTTCACCAAGTACCGCAAGACCCACAACGACGGCGTGTTCGACGTGTATCCGCCGGCAGTCAAGCGGGCCAGACACAGTCACCTCATCACGGGGCTGCCGGATGCCTACGGTCGAGGCCGCATCATCGGCGACTACCGCCGCGTCGCGCTCTACGGCGTGACCGCGCTGATCGCGGCGAAGAAGATGGAACGCGCGACGCTGGACGAGCAGCCGAGCACGGAAGAGATCATCCGCTCGAGGGAGGAGAACGCCGAGCAGGTGCGGGCCCTGAAAGAACTCGTTCAGATGGCCGCCAGTTACGGGTCCGACATTGCCCGGCCGGCACGAACGGCGACCGAAGCGGTGCAGTGGCTGTACTTCGCCTACCTCGGCGCGGTCAAGGAGCAGAACGGTGCCGCCATGTCGTTCGGCCGCAACAGCGCCTTCCTCGACGCCTACCTCGAGCGTGACCTTCAGGCCGGAGTGTTGACCGAGAGCCAGGCGCAGGAACTCATTGACGCCCTCGTGATCAAGCTGCGTATCGTGCGATTTCTGCGCACCCCGGAATACGACCAGCTGTTCTCCGGCGACCCCACCTGGGTCACCGAGTCGCTCGGTGGCATCGGCCTCGACGGGCGCACCCTCGTGGTGAAGACTGCGTTCCGGTTTCTGCAGACCCTGTACAACCTGGGACCAGCGCCGGAGCCGAACCTCACGGTGCTGTGGAGCGACGCTCTGCCCGAGGGATTCAAGCGCTTCTGCGCGCAGGTCTCCATCGACACCTCGGCCATTCAGTACGAGTCGGACGACATCATTCGTGGGGCCTGGGGCGACGACGCCGCCATCGCCTGCTGTGTCTCGCCGATGGGGGTCGGCAAGCAAATGCAATTCTTCGGCGCCAGGGTCAACGTCGTCAAGGCGCTGCTCTACGCCATCAACGGCGGTCGCGACGAACTGACCGGCGAGCAGATCGCGCCGGTCACCGCCCCGCTGGCCGGGGACGTGCTCGACTATGACACCGTCTGGGCCGCCTACCTCGCGAGCCTCGAATGGCTCGCCGAAACCTACGTCGACGCGCTCAACTGCATCCACTACATGCACGACAAGTACGCCTATGAACGGCTCGAGATGGCCCTGCACGACGGCACCATTCTGCGCACGATGGCCTGCGGCATCGCCGGCCTCAGCGTCGCCGCCGACTCCCTCGCCGCGATCAAGTACGCCACCGTGCGCCCGGTGCGCGACGACACCGGCCTCATCGTGGACTACACAATCGACGGCGAGTACCCCTCGTTCGGCAACGATGACGACCGGGTCGACGAGATCGCGGTCACCATCGTCGAGACTTTTATGGCCATGATTCGCAAGCACCCCACCTACCGGAACGCCGTACATACCCAGTCGGTGCTCACCATCACCTCGAACGTGGTCTACGGCAAGAAGACCGGAAACACGCCCGACGGACGCCGCGGCGGAGCGCCCTTCGCTCCCGGAGCCAACCCGATGAACGGCCGCGACACACACGGCATGCTCGCCTCGGCCCTGAGCGTGGCAAAACTGCCCTATTCCGAAGCGCAAGACGGCATCTCCCTGACCAACACGGTCGTGCCGACCGGTCTCGGCCACACGCCCGAGGAGCAGATCACCAACCTCGTCGGCCTGATCGACGCCTACACGCTCGCGAGCGGGTATCACCTCAACATCAATGTGCTCAACCGCGAAACCCTTGAAGACGCCATGCTGCATCCCGAAAACTACCCGCAGCTGACCATCAGGGTGTCGGGCTACGCCGTGAACTTCGTGCGCCTCACCCGCGAGCAGCAGCTCGACGTGATCAGCCGCACCTTCCACACGAGCGTCTGACGTCGTGGGTGCCGCGGTCAATGTCGGTCCACACCGCCTGGGTGTGCCGGTGAAGAGAACCTCAGACGGGCCGTCGCGAGCGGATGCCGTGGGCCGGGCCGTGCGCGCAGCATCCGTGGCCCGCGCCTCCACCACTGCTGACCTGCACCAGTTGGACCTCGCCCGCACCGCCACCCGCGCTACGGGCGCTCCGGCGACCAAGAAGCACCACGAGAATCTGGCCGCGATCCGCGACGGTCGGGTGGCGAGCGTGCACTCCTGGGAACTCGTCACTGCCGTCGACGGGCCGGGCACCCGGCTGACCTATTTTCTCTCCGGCTGCCTGCTGCGCTGCCAGTACTGCCACAACCCGGACACCTGGAAGAAGCACGACGGCCTGATCACGCCGATTGAGGATGTGCTCGCCCGCATCCGTCGCTACCTCGGTGTGTTCACGGCGACCGGCGGCGGTCTGACACTGTCCGGCGGGGAGCCGCTCATGCAACCGGCATTCGTCGCACGGGTGTTCGCCGAGTGCCATGAGCTCGGCGTGCACACGACCCTCGACACCTCGGGGTATCTCGGCACGAGCGCGTCGGACGAGTTGCTCGATCACACCGACCTCGTACTGCTCGACGTGAAGTCCGGCCTGCCCGACACCTACCGCGAGGTGACCGGGCGAGAGCTGGCACCGACCATCGCGTTCGGCGACCGGCTGAGCGCGCGCGGAACCAACGTCTGGGTTCGGTTCGTGCTCGTTCCCGGGTTGACCGACGCGATCGACAACGTGGACGCCGTCGCCGAGATCGTGGCCCGCTGGCCCAACGTCTCCAGGGTCGAGGTGCTGCCCTTTCACCAGATGGGAGAGGACAAGTGGAACCGCCTGGCCATCCCGTATCCGCTGCACGGCGTGCAACCGCCGGACGCCGCCCTGCAGGAGCGGATGCGCGGCCAGTTTCGCGCCCACGGCCTCACGACTTTCTGAATCAGCCTCCTAATAGCGGGCGAGCAACTCCGTCTTTTTGGCGAGGAATTCGGCATCCGTTACAACGCCGGCGTCGCGGAGCTGACCCAGCTGGGTCAGGTGCACGGCGATGCCAGCGGAAGCAGCGGGCGCGAGTTCGCGCCGGATGGGTGCGGCAGTCAGAGCCGCGATCGGCCCGGGGGCGACGGCGGGCCCGTGCACCGGTGACGGCGCAAGCGCCGGAGCAGCATGCCCGGCCTGCGACATTCGGTCGATCCAAGCCAGGGCGATGGCGGAGAGAATGAACACCATGTGGATGATGACCTGCCAGAGCACGCCGTCCCAGGTGTAAACGTTGCCGGTGATGGTCTCGGTGGGGTTCGAATCCACCGGCGTGCCGCGCGCGGCCAGGTCGCCGACCTCGATGAACGTCTTGAGCAGATGAATCGACGAGATCCCCACGATGGCCATAGCGAGTTTCACCTTGAGCACGTTCGCGTTGACGTGCGACAGCCATTCCGGCTGGTCGGGGTGACCCTCTAAGCGGATGCGCGAGACGAACGTTTCGTAGCCGCCGATGATGACCATGATCAGCAGGTTCGCGATCATCACGACGTCGATCAGGCCGAGCACGGAGAGCATGATCGCGGCTTCTTCAACGTGGATGCCGCCGTCGTTACTCGGAACGGTCAGTGACGTCCAGACGTCACCGCCGAGGTTGATGAGCTCAACCATGAACACGATCACGTAAATGATCTGCGCGATGATCAGGCCGATATAGAGGGGCGCCTGCAGCCAGCGGCTGAAGAAGATCATGAGCCCGACGCTGCGTACCCAGCGGGACTGGGGGCGGAAGGGACGGGGGAGGGCTGTTTCAGTCACCGGTCGATCATAAGTTGGCCCCGAGTGAGAACCTCCTGTGAGCTCAGCTGGTTTTCATCGCCCGCACCAGCAGGCGGGAGTCGGCGATCGCGGGTTCCAGCCCGAGCAGCTCGGCGAAATGGGCCGACGGTTCGACCCCGAGTTCCCGCCCCAGGTGGGCCCGAAAACTGCGGTACACCCGCACCGCCGAGGCGTAGTTGTCTTCGGCGAGGTGGCAGCGTACGAGCAGGTGCTGGGCGCTTTCCCGCAGCGGGTCGACGAGCGCCGCTGCCCGTGCCGCTCCCAGGGCGCGGTTGAAACTGCCGGCGACCAGGTAACAGCGGGCCAGGGCTTCCAGCGCATCGACCCGCTGGTTCAGCAGGTGATCCTGCTGGTCGATCACCCATTCCTCGTACCAGCCCGGCAGCAGGTTGGCTTCCTGCAGCAAATCGATCGATTCGGGCGGCACCGATCGTGCGCCGTTCAGGGTGACCTCGGTGATCAATTCCCGTACCTCGCGCAGGTCAACGCGCACCGCGGCGTCGAGTTGCGGAGGATCAGTCGCGCTCAAGAGTCGGGGCAGTTCATGCGAGATGCGAAAGACGCTCGCCCGCAGGTTTCCGGCCGACTGACGCTCGGGGCTGTCGGGCCAGAGCAAGGCGGCCAGCACGGGTCGCGGTTGGGGGTGAAGCAGGGCGAGGGCGGCGAGCAGCCGCTTCTGACGTGCACCGACCTCGACCGGAAGGCCGTTGTAACGCAACTGCCAGTAGCCCAGCACGCGAAGATCCCAGCCGGGTGTCGCTGAAAATCCCATGAGTGCTCGATCCGCGAAAGAATACACAGCGGACCCGCAACGAGACAGCGGGTGCTGCTACCGCCCAGAATGGCCAGCACCGGCTCGGTTGTCAATGCCGATACCCCCAAAACGGATGCTTTCGCACCCGCGACCGCGGCGCCCGAGTAACTCGCCGGTAACGCCCCTGCGGCTACCCTCGGCTCGCGCGGAGTGTGCAGCCGGCACCCGCGGCATCCGCTGGTGTCGGCTCTGTCAGATTTGGATCATCATGACTCAATTCGCTCTCTGCGTGGGAATCAACAAGTTCGAGAATCTGCCGATGGCGAGCTGGCTGAACGGCTGCGTGAACGACGCCAACGATGTCAGGGAGCTGCTCGCCTCGGGTTTCGGATTCGCCGACGCGAGCATCACCGTGCTGACCGACCAGGCAGCGACCAAGGGCGCTGTGTTCGGCGCGATGACCGAGGCGCTGGACCGGGCGAACGCGCCGGGGGAGCACCTCGATCACATCGTTTTCACCATGTCGAGCCACGGCACGCAGCTGCCCGACACGAGCGGCGACGAAGCCGACCAGGTCGACGAAGCCTTCGCCACCTACGACCTGCGGCAGAACGGTGCCGCGTGGGACCCGGGCTCGCTCATCGTCGACGATGAACTGCACGACCTGTTCGCCCGGCTGCCGAAGGGGGTGCTGCTCGATGTGATTCTCGACACCTGTCACAGCGGCAGCGGGCTGCGCGCCATGGACCTCGTGCCCACGGTCGACGACCGGCGCCCGCGCTTCGTGCCGCCGCCGACACCGCTCGGTCGGGACGGCGCCGAAGCCGAGGGCGCCGACACCCGCACCCTGCGGGACCTGGTTCGCACCTCCAGGGCCGCGGCCAAACCGGTGTTGTTCGCCGCCTGCCGCGCCGACCAGACCGCCGCCGACGCCAACTTCGACGGCCGGTACAACGGCGCGTTCACGCACTTTCTGCTGGACGCGCTGCAGTCCGGTTCGAGCCGTGGTGAGGTGATCAAGCAGGTCAACGCGAAGCTGCGGGCGCGCAAGTTCGCGCAGCGTGCGCAGCTGGAGGCATCCGCTTTGGGAAAGTCGACGGCGTGGGGCACGGCGTTCTGAACCTCAGGGATGAAAGGTCGGCCGACGGTCGGCCGAGACCTCGGGGGGCGGCGCGGCGATTTTTCGCGGGCTGGGCTGCGGCGGTACAGGCGGGGCGGCGGCCGGCCGGGTGACGGGAGCGGCGGCATTCGCTGGGCGAGTGGCGAGCTGCGCGGCGGCGAGCTTGGCGCGCTGGCGGTCGGGATCGAGAATCGGTTTGAGGGCGGCGAAGCTGAGGCGCCCGCCCTCGTCGAACCGCAGTTGCCCACCGCCGCGAATGAACACCGGTGCCCGGGTGGCGAGCCCCAGGCTGCGGGCTTCAGCGGCGCTCAGCCGAAACTCCTGGGTGAAGGTGGCGCCGATCTCCGACACGACGAAACCGTCGGGGCCGACGCGCAGGGTGGGGCGCACCCGTTCGACCGCGATCGGCCGGGTCGGATCGATTCTCGCCGCCGCGAGCAGGGTGGGGTTCTCCCAGAGAAACCGCACGATCTCCTCTGGATCGGAAGCCAGCGCGGCCAGCCGAACCGGGTACCGCAGATCCGTGAACTGTGCGACGCCCGAGAGGTCGGTGGCCCGGGGCAGTACGATTCCCGCCTCGGCGAAGGCCGTCAGGACGGTGCCGCGATAGTCGAGGTCGTCGTCGGGCACGACCGCCAGGTCGGCGGCGAGAATGCCGCGCAGCAGGTCTTCCCAGGTCACATCGACCGGTGCCATGTAGCCGAGGCTGCGAATGAGCATGCTCAAGACCTGGCGCCCGACGGATGCCCCGGCGCGCGCCACCTGATACAGGCTCGAGCGGCCGCCGGGCAGGTCGAGACGCTGCAGCCAGAGCCGGGCCACCACGCGCAGCAGCACCTGCACGATTGCGCCGCCTCGCAGGTGCGGGTCGGGCACGGTGCGCCAGTCGGCCACGATGTCATCGGCCAGCGACGGCCTGGCCGTGCCGCGTCTAAACAATCCGTCGCCGAGGCGAAACAGGTCATTGCGCAGGGTGACTTCGTCGAGCGTAGCGAGGTCAAGGTTCTCGGTCTGGGTCAGCAGCTGCTCGACCAGGGTTTGGGTGGAGAACACCGAGAGCAGCGCCACGAGGTCGGCGATGGCTTCGTGCAGGGCGATCTGGTCGAGTTCGGCGTGGCTGTCGGCCCATTTGGGTCGGTAGCCGTCGACGATCGCGTGGGTCACTTCGTGCGCCACGAGATCACGAAACAGGGCGAGCGGCACCGCTTTGCTGGTGCGGCCGTCGCGCTTGTGCCCGAACCGAATCAGGCCGTCGTCGCGATAATAACCGGACTCCCGGTAGGAGACCCGGTCGTAGGCGCTGATGGTCAGTCGCCCGCCATTGACCCAGCCCATGCGTCGCCCGAGGGTCGATTCGAACAGCGCCAGAGTGGATGCCGCCACGGCGTACACCTGCTGCGCCAAGAACCGGCTGTCCTGCAGCAGCTCGGGGAGCGTGTCGGGAGGTTTCTCGTCGACGATCATCCACGGCGGAGTGGGGGAGCCGAGCTCGAGACTGAACGGCTTCTCGCCCGGGCGCCGCACGATCACGTCGAAGCGGGCGCTGCGCGGCCCCGGCCCGATGCGCTCGACCGGCACTCGCAGGGTCGTCGTGAGCAGCGTGTCCTGCCCGGCCGCCCTGGACTTCGTGAATGGCCCTTCGGCCAGCACAGTCAGGCTCACCTGCAGGCCGCTGTGGGCCGGGTTGCTCGACACGAGGTCTCCGGTCGTCTCCGCACCAGTCGTCATCGCGACCCCCGCAGCATCCGTTTGTGTCTGCAATATGCAACCGAACGTCGGGTCTGTCAAGGTGTGCGCCGCAGTAACACCGCAGTAACGCGCACGGGCCATAATCGCAGCGCCCGCCCGTCACCCGTGAGAGGACCTGCGCCATGCCCGAACCGACGACCCCCACGAAGACGGCACCGGCCACCAAACGGCAGCCGCCGTTGCCGCAGAGCGAACTCGACAAACTACGGCCGCACGTCGTCAACCTCAGCGGCGGCACATTTTCGTCGACCGGGGCGTTCACAACGACCAAGAAAGACGTCGACGCCATCTTCGCCACCCACCTGCCGGCCTTTGTAGCCGAGCATGGCGGCGTCGTTCCCGTGGTGTTCTACGCGCACGGCGGGCTCGTCGATGAGCAATCCGGGCTGCGCATCGCGGCCACCCAAGTGGACTGGTGGAAATCGAACGGCGTTTACCCCATTCACTTCGTCTGGGAGACCAGCCTCGCCGGGGCCATCACGAGCGCGGTCGGAGACTGGGCGCAGGGTCGCCGCGGCTGGCTCGACGATGCAAAGGACCGGGTACTCGAACTGGCGGCCCGATTCGGGCAGGGCCAGGCGATCTGGGGGCAGATGAAGCGTTCGGCCGAGGCGGCCTCGGCCGGTGACGGCGGCGCCCGCTACGTGGCCGAAGCGCTTGGCGCCTACTGCGCAGCGCATCCCGACACGATCACCGTGCACGCCGTCGGGCACAGCGCCGGGTCGATCTTTCACTCCTTCTTTCTGCCGACGGCGTTGAAAGCCGGGGTGCCGGCCATCGAAACGCTCAGCCTGCTCGCGCCGGCCGTGCGCACCGACGTCTTCGAGAAGCAGATCGTGCCCCTGGTCGGCCACGGCGTGGAATCCCTCGCCATGTTCACCATGACCGAGAAACTCGAACGCGACGACACCTGCCTCGGCGCCTACGGAAAATCCCTGCTCTACCTCGTGCGGGCGTCGTTCGAACCCGAGGAGTTTTCGCCCATCCTCGGACTCGAGGAATGCCTGCGCGCCGACCCCGTGCTGGCTGGGCTGTTCGGGCTGTCCGGCGCGAGCGGGTCGCCCGGGGTCGGTGGAGCGGCCGATATTATCTGGTCGAAGACGCCAAGCGGCCCGCTCACCAGCCGCAGCACCTCGACCAGTCACGGCGGTTTCGACAACGACATTCCCACCATGGACAGCGTCGCCCGCCGGGTCACCGGCAGCTCGCGCATCCAGTCGTTCCCAGCCACTCGGGATCTCGGCGACGAACTTTGGCCTATGCCAGGCCCGGCAGCGCCCCGACCGGTCGGCACTCACCAGGCGCTCTGTGTGGGCATCAACGCCTATCCGGGCGGCGATGCCCTCTACGGCTGCGTAGCCGATGCCGAGGCCTGGGCTGCGCAATTCAGCATCGCCGGGTTCGCGGTGCGCACCCTGCTCGACGCGGAGGCGACCCGGCAGAACATTCTGCTCGGGCTGCTCGACCTGGTCGCCAGCAGTGTCGCCGGCGATGTGCTGGTCTTTCAGTACGCCGGCCATGGCACCTACGTCGACGACCTCGACGGCGACGAATCCGAGGCCGGCAACGAGGAGACGAAGTACGACGAAGCGCTCTGCCCGATCGACTTTCGCGACGGCAACCTGATCATCGATGACGACCTGGGCGAGATCTTTGACCAGCTGCCCGACGGCGTCAGCCTCACGGCCTTCTTCGATTCCTGCCACTCCGGCGACGGTCAACGACGGTTGCAGCTGCAGCCGGCCGATGTGGCCGACCTGAGTGCGGCATCCGCTCCCCACGGTCGAAGGGCGCGGTTCATCATTCCCGATGAGCAGACGAGCAGGAACTACCGTTTGAAGCGCGGCACGCCCGCTCGGGCCGGCAAGCGCGCGTTGGCTCGGGAGGTGTTGTTCAGCGGGTGCAAGCCCACCGAGGTCGCCTATGAGACCGGCGGGCACGGGGACTTCACCGTTGCGGCCAGCCTGCTCGTGGTTCCGAGCGCGAATCGCCTGACCAACAGCGAATTCCTGGTCAAGGTGCGGGAGGCATTCTCCAGCCAGCCGAGACAGAACCCGGACTTCAACGGTCCGCGGGCGGCGAAGTCGCGGGTGTTTTTGGGGGCTCTGGTTGGCGGTGCTGGTTCGGTATCTGCTGCCGGTGCTAACAGTGCTGGTTCGGCCGCGGGCGGGGTCGCCGCCGGTGCGGGCTCGGGTTCGGGCTTTGGGTCCGGCTCCGCAACGATTCCGGGCGCTATTTCGGCTCTGCTTGACGCGGCCGCCGGCGTGGGAGCCGGGGTGGGAGCCGGGGTCGGCGCGGGCGGGATTGGCGCGGGCGGGATCGACCCGTTCGCGGCATCCGCTGGCCCGGCAGGAATGGCGGGCAGCGCCGGCTCGCGCGAAACGGATGCCGCCGCTCGCGCCCTCGCGGCTGCCGCGTTCCTGCGCGCTGCTGCGGACTTCATCGACGGGTAGGCCTGGGGGATTCGGGGACGTCGCCGGGGGTCGTGGCGCAGCTCCCGCGGCGCCGTGAACTGGGCGCGCGCGGGCGCCGTGAAACGGCGATTGGCAGGCCGAAATGGGCACAACGGCAGACTCGGATTGTCGACATCTTTCGCATCCGGTGCCGTGGCCTGCGAGACTGGATGCACAGCTCGGCGCCGAGGTCGCTCGACCGGATCGCCGAAACGATGTATGCGCTTGCGCCTCGGAAGGACTCCATGCTCGATTTTCTGTTCAGCCCGATCCCCGGGATCATTTTCACGATCATTGTGGTTCTGCTCATCGGCCTGATCTACGCCAAGACCATCTACAAGAATGCCGGGCCCGACGAAGCCCTCATTATCACCGGCAAGAAGAGCCGCAAGACCATCGTCGATGGTGCCACGCTCGAGGAATCCGGCCAGCGCGTCGTGCACGGACAGGGTGTGTTCATCACCCCGTTCTTCCAGAAGGCGTTCAAGATCAGCCTGCGCAGCCGGGCGATTGAGATCACTGCCGTGGCGCAGGATCGCAACGGCATCACGCTCTCGGTTGAAGCCGTCGCCATCGTCAAGGTCGGCGACGACCCGGCAGCGATCCGCGCCGCCGCCCAGCGGTTCCTCGGGCAGGACAAGAACATCGACGGCTTCGCGCAGGAGGTACTGAGCGGTTCGCTGCGATCCTCGATCGGCGCGACCGACGTGATGACCGTCATTCAGAAGCGCGACGAGCTCGGCACGTCCGTGCTTGCCACCGCGCGTGAGTCGCTCGCCAACCAGGGCCTCGACGTTGACTCCTTCGAGATCAAGGGTATTACCGACGAGAACGACTACATTCGCGACATCGGTCGTGCAGAGCAGGCCAAGGTTCGCCGCCAGGCCGAGGTTGCCGAGCACGTCGCCAACCGAGAGTCACAGGAAGCCCTGATCACCGCCGAGCAGGCCATCGCAGAAGCGCAGAACACGCTCGCCCTGCGCAAGGCCGCCCTGCAGCTCGACACCGATAAGGCCTCCGCTGAGGCCGCCGCATCCAAGCCTCTCGCCGAGGCCAAGGCACAGCAGGCCATCGTGCAGGAGCAGGAGCTCACCGCTCAGCGCCGCGCCAGCCTGCGCAAGGCCGAGCTGGAGTCCGAGGTCAACGCCATTGCCGACGCTGACGCCTACCGAATTCGGGTGACCGCGATCGCGGCCGCCGAGGCATCCGTCGCCAAGGCCACCGCCGATCGCGACAGCCGTGTCGCGAACGCCGACGCCACCCGCGCGGAGGGCCAGGCCGAGGCCGACGCCATCCTCGCCAGGGGTACCGCAGAGGCAACGGCCACCCGGCTCTCCGCCGAGGCCGTCGCCCAGCAGTCCGAGGCGCTCATCCAGCTGCGTCTGGTCGAAATGCTCCCGCAGATCGCACACGAGCTCGCCGCTCCGATGGGGAACATCGACCAGCTCACCGTCATTTCAACGGATGGTGCCAGCCAGCTCTCCAAGAACGTCGCGTCGGGCTTCAGCGAGGTCGACGCCGTGCTCGGCTCCACCATGGGAATCGGCATCAAGGACCTCCTCGGTGGGCTGCTCGGCGGAACGGCCGGAGCCGCCCTGCGGAACGCTGCGCCCGCGCACAGTGGCGCATCCGCTTCGCCTGCTGCTGCTACGTCAGTGCGTTCCCCAGGGGCCGGCGCCGCGTCGCCCTCGGGGGCAACCTCGCCTTCAGTGGCAGCGCCTTCAGCAGCGTCGTCACCGTCGGTTGGAGCCTCGGCGGCGACCGTTGCCGCAGCTGCACGGTCGGCAGCGGAAGCATCCGTTTCTGATTCGATCAACAGCGTCGACTTCGACGCAGTCGCCGACGAAGCCGCGGCAGCAATCGCCCGCGCTGCGGCAGCCCGGCTTCCGAAAAAGGCCGGGGACCGCCTGCTGCCGTAGGCAACGTGGCCCCCGGCCCGGTTTCGAGTCGAACCCGCAGACGGCGGGCGGGCTCGCCAATCGCGGCACTCCTTGCCGATGAGGGCACTCTTGGGTAGGGGTGCCCTGATCTGTAAGGGGTGCCGCCACGCGGGCCGGAGCGTCAGCAGCCGGGTCCGTGGGGGTTGACGTTGCAGTCTTCGGCGACGAGCACGGTGGATTCGGTTGCTGCGACGACGGTGAACGGTGCCGCGGGCACGGAGACGATTCCTTCGACGGGTCGCCAGCCCTGATCGCCGAAGCTGTAGTCAGCGTGGTAATCGACGGTGAGGGTGACCGAGTAAGTGCCCCTAGCGGCGTATTTGTGGCTGGTCGGGGTAGTGGAGAACTCGGCGAGGCCGAGGGCCGCCCAGCTGGCTCCGCCCGCTGGGCTCGAGGCCGTGCGGCCGTCGCCGTAGTTCCAGCGGTACCCGACGGGCGTGAAGAGAACCTGAGCAGGCTGGCCGAGCAGGAGTCCGTCTTGCACGTGAGCCGCTGCTCCGGTCCAGAAGTTGGCGGCGAGGCCGACGATGGCCCAGCCGTTCGGTTCCATGCCGGTGGGGGCGGAAGGTGCAGGAAAGTTGTGCAGGTCGGTGACGTGAACAACAGTTGCGGGTGAGCAGCCGGTGCAGGGTGTGGTTGGGGCGGCGAGGGTGACGGGCCACTCGGGGTGGCGTGAGACGACGGGGAAGTCGCCGGAGCCACAGAGTGTCCACTCCTGCTCGGACGTCAGTTGCCCTGTGGGATGTGCGCAGATCTCGACCACCGTTGGGCCTGTCCCGGAGCGGCCGGCGGAGCCGCCCGCTCCGTCACCCGAACTTCCTCCGTACCCGGCTGATAGGTCAACGCCTGGACCCGTGACGTCCGCCTTGGGTGGACAAGTAGCGAGCACGCTCTCAAGTGACGTGCATGCGGCAGTGCGAAGGCTGGCAACGGCGCCTGGTATCGGAAGAAACATGGTGGTTAGACCGACCAGGAGAATTAGCAGAAGTTTTTGCCGGACCATAAGTCTGATTTCTCGACGAGGAGTCGGTTGGAGGTGGCAACGTGAGTTAAGGAAACTTGCAATGGGTAGCTACCAGGACGACCAGGGGCAATGACAGTTGTGCCCCCCAGATCGACCACATCCGTTTCTCTTACGTCTTGGCACACATAGGCGGTTACTGCGCCTGAAAACAAATCCGCACTCTGGATGGAGAACGAGTCGAATGCAAGATCGCCAACCATACGGAGTCCTCCAGCCCGGAACTCGGCATAGGTCTCCAGATCTGACTCGAGAACTTTCCCGACTGCAAAATCGGAAATTCTCTCGGGATCTGCTCCGCCTTCGTGGGCGATCGTGTTGGACATCGACTGATATTCGCCGAAGGCGGCGGTCGCGGCCGCCAGCGCCTCGTCGTTCGACGCGAAGACCGGGGGAGTCACGGTGGGCTCGGGACTAGCCACGGCGACCGGCGTTGCCGGGACGGGCGGGACGGGAGCGGCCATGCATCCGCTTAGGAAAACAACGGAGACAGACAGCAGGAGAGCGCTGAGCACGGCAGTGTGCAGCGGGCGACGGCGCGACGGATTTCGCATGGGGCCACAGTAGACCGGATTGCTACAATCCCGTTTAAGTTCTCCACAGGCTGGTGGCGGGGCTCAAATTGCGCTAAAAACTATCGCAGAGTCCCCACCAGGAGCGCCTCGATCATGCGCGACTGCACCTCGTTCGTGAAGTAGTCCGGGTCGAGAATGCGCTCGAGCGCCAGGATATTGGTGGCCGACATAACGAGGGGAGCGAGCACGTCCACCCGGTGGGCAGCCGGGTCGATGCCGAATTGGTCGGCGCGTTCCAGGATCACCGCGCCGAGGGCGAGGCGCACGCTCTGCCGACTCTGGCGATAGAGATCCGCGGCCTGGGGGTTGCGGGCCGCATGAACGGCCAGTTCCATGAGCAGCAGGTGCCAGGGGCCGTCTTCGACCAGGGTCTCGGCCAGACGGCGGGCGATGCGGGCGAGCGCCGCGTCGTCGAGCCGTATCTCGTCGCCGAGAATGGTTGCGAGCCGACCGCTGAGCAGGGTGGCCAGGCGCTCATTCAGGATCGATCCGAAGAGGGCTTGTTTGGAGCCGAAATTGGAGTACACGGCGCCCTTGGTGTAGCCGGCCCGCGTCGCCACGTCGTCGAGTTTGGTTCCGAGGTAGCCGGATTCGAAGAATTGCTCGGTCGCCGCCCGCAGAATATCCGCACGTACGTCGGTGCGCAGGGGGCGCCTCCGGGGAGTGGGCGTGGGCGTCTCGTCCATGAGTGCCTTTCGGATTGCTGTTGACAAGCGGATACTTTGGGTATTGGATACTCTCGGTATTGAAAATACTACGGCGGCATTGCGCCCCGCACAACCCAACGTTGGATGGAACTCTGCATGACCCTCGACTCCGCTTCGACCCCCGCTATCGACTCGACTGAAATCGCCCTCGCCATCCGAGCGAGCAACTTCACGATTCGAAACGGTCGCCAGACCGTGATCGGCGCCACTAACCTCGCTATTCCGGTCGGTGCACTCTTCGTCGTGTCGGGCCGGTTCGCCTCGGGCAAGACAGCGCTGCTGCTCGCTCTGGCCGGCCGCCTGCGTGGGTTCGCCGGAACGGCGACCGTGTTCGGACATCCGCTGTGCCAGAGCGGCGGGCAGGTGCGGCACCTGTCGGCCCTCGCCGAGACGCCGATCGTAAACCGCCTCGACGACGATCTCACGGTTGAGCGCCAGATCGCGGCTGCCCTCGTGCTCCGTCAACCGTGGTGGAAACCGCTGGTCAGCCAGAAAACGGTGGCACTCTGCTTGGTTCGGGTGAACGCGCTGCTGCGTCAGGTCGATGCGCGGGCCGGCGAAATCCTTGAGCAACGTCATGCCGGCCTGCCGCGACTGACCGGCACCGACCGCATCGTCGACCTGCAACCGCTCGATCGTGCGGTGCTCGGCGTCGTCCTGGCCCTGATCGGCCGGCCACGCCTGCTGATCGTCGATGACGTCGACACCCTGCGCGACACGGATGACCGCACCCGCGCCTGGGCCGCACTGCTCGTTCTGCGCATGGCGGGCTGGCACGATCTCACGATCGCGGCGAGCGGGCAGGACCCCAAGGAGCTCGTCGAGATCCTCGAACGCGTCGGCGCCGACGTCCACCCCGCGCCAGCCCGCCCGGTGTACCTGCTCGACCTGGATTCCGCCGACCGCACCCTCACATCCCGCACCCTGACCGCGTCCACCCGGAAGGCCTGAACCGTGGCCAAGATGTTTTCACTGCCCAGCATCGAGCTGTCCCGGTTTCGGTCTTCCCGCTTGGCCATCGTGGCGCTGCTCATGATCGCCGCCGTTCCCGCCATCTATGGCGGCGTCTACCTCTCGGCCAACTGGAACACGAGCGGCAACATCGGCGAACTACACGCCGTCATCGTCAACAACGACGTGGCCGCGAACGTCACCGGCACGGACGGCCGCGAGCAGACCATTGACGCCGGCGCCGGCCTGGTCGACTCCCTCGTGGGCAGCGACAGTGCTGGTTTCACGTGGAGCAGTGCCACCAGCGAAGCGGATGCCCGCAGCTCGCTCGCCGATAACCAGAATTTCGCCGTGCTCGTCGTTCCCGCCGATTTCTCGAGCACCCTGGCCTCGACCGCTGCAAACCCCGGCGCTGTGAACCCCGCCGCCACGACGACCGGCACCGCAGCATCCGTTTTCGCCCCCGAGCAGGCCCGCCTGCGCGTGTACACCGACGACGCTTCGAACTTCATCGTGGGGCAGGTCACGAAATCGGTCACCGCCGCGATACGCACCGAGCTGTCGACGTCCATCTCGGCGACCTACCTGGACAACGTCTACCTGGGGTTCACGAGTGTGCACGACAGCCTCGCTCAGGCCGCCAACGGCGCACTCACCCTCAGCGACGGCGCCACGAGCGCGAGCGACGGGTCGGCGCAACTCGTGATCGGCCTCGGCACCCTCTCCGACGGCGCCGCCACGCTCGCGAGCGGGTTGTCCCAAGTGGATGCCGGCACCCACACCCTCGCCACCGGCGCGAGCACCCTGGCCACCGGGTCGTCGAGTGTGGCGAACGGTGCGGCGGAGGTCGCGAGCGGTTCGGCAGCGCTCGCGACGGGCGCGGCCACCCTCGACGCGAGCGTGAGCACATTGCCGACCGCCACGGCCCGGCTGGCGGCGGGTACCCAAACCGTTTCCACGACTCTCGGCACGATCGCCGCGCTCACGGCTGCGCACCCTGACTGGACCCTGACCCAGCTGAACGCGGCCCTCGCCACCGGCGGCGGATCGATCGCGGATCTCGCGGCGGGCGCCGCGACCGTCGCAGCCGGGGCCAACATCCTGAACCAGAGCGCGACACCACTCGTCGCCGGCATCGGCACGCTCGCCGACGGCGCCGCGACCCTCGCCACGGGAGCGTCGAGCGTCTCGGCCGGAGCCCAATCCGTCTCAACCGGCGCGGCATCGCTCTCCGCGGGTGCTGCCTCGCTCGCCACCGGTGCCGACAGCGCTGCGGCCGGCGCCAGCACGCTGGCCACCGGCGCGACGACCGCCAGCACCGGCGCGAGCACACTCGCCGACGGCCTCGGCCAGCTCGCGACCGGTGCCGACAGTCTGAGCACCTCGCTGCAGTCGGGTGTGACGCAGGTGCCGAGCTACACGTCCGCGCAGGCCAGCGAACTCGCCGCGGTGACCTCCGAACCAGTTGCCGCCGAGCATGTGCGCGAGAATGCCGTCGGATTCTATGGCGAGGGCATCGCGGCGTACTTCATTCCGCTCGCGCTCTGGGTCGGCGGAATCGGCATGTACTTTCTGTTCCGTCCGCTGTCGCCGCAGGCCGTCGCATCCACTGCCCGGCCGGTGCGGGTGGCGCTGACCGGCCTCGCCCCTGGGCTGCTGTTTGGATTGCTGCAGGCCGGACTTCTGCTCGCCGTGCTGCACTTTCTGGTGGGGCTGGAAGCCGCCAATTTCGCGGCCCTCGCCGCCTTCACGGTGATTGTCGCGCTCGTGTTCACGGCCATTCACCACAGCCTGATCGCCCTGCTCGGCGGGCGCGGTCGGCTGGTGGCCTTGTTACTGCTGATTCTGCAGTTGGCCTCGGCCGGAGGCACCTATCCGGTTCAGACGTCGCCCGGCTTCTTCCAGTGGATCAGCCCGGCCTTGCCGATGACCTACGCGGTCGACGGCGTGCGGCGACTCATCGCCGAGGGCTTCACGAGCGCGATTCTGGTTGACCTTCTCGCCCTGATCGCTTTCGGAATCGGAGCGTTCGCCGTTTCGGTCTTCGCCAGTCGTTCGATGAAGATCTGGTCGATCGCCAAGCTGCACCCGTCGCTGAAGATCTAGTCGTGCGCGGTCAGCGCCTGCGTGAGCAGGGCGGCCAGCGCCGGCTGCCCGCCGCTTCTCATGGCGGCCCGCTGGCGTTCGGCTCCGGTCCCGAGTCGCCGCGCCCGCGCCAGCAGCCCCACAATTCGCTCGCGATTGCCCACCTCGTCAATCGCATCGCCGGCATAGCGCAGCAGCTCGTCCGTCACGATCAGCGCACTCTCCAGAGTTCCGATCGTGGACCACCGGCGCATGTGCACGCTCCGCCAGCTGGAGAAGCCGGTATCGGCTCCGTGCCAGAACGGCGAATTCACGGCCAGCGCGCGCAGCGTCGGCAGCCACACGCGCACCCGGTTGAGCGCCTGCACCCCGGCATCACGGCTGGGAATGCCCACGTGCACGTGCACCTCGTCGCCGACGTTCGCCGGCTGCAGGGTTGCCGGCTTCAGAAAGATGAATTCCTCTTCAATGCCGAACGTTCGCATTCCTTTACCTCCCGAACCTTCACCGGATACTACTGACAAACCGGTATCAAGCCGATACATTCTCAAATCGGCCAGCCGGTCACATTCGAGCCCACAGGTGACTAACATGACAATTAATTGGCAACCGATGTGCAGGCGTTGGCGCTCGCACTGATCGACTCAGTTGGGGGTAAACGTGGTGCAAGTGACCGAGGTTCCAGCCGGCGCGGCCCAATCGTGGCGGCGTTCTCTGCACGGCGTTCTCGGCGGGATGCTCGGATTCGTCGCGATGAGCGCGGTGGCCGGCATTCTGGTCACCGTGTCGGTAACCCCTGTCGTTGCGCTCTCGGGTATGGCTGCCAGCAATACCATTTCGGTGTTCGAGAATCTGCCCGGCTACATCAACATCGAGCCCCTCTCGCAGAAGAGCGACATTTTTGCGACCCGCAGTGACGGAACCTTCGAACTGCTCGCCTCGTTCTACGATCAGAATCGCATCGAGGTGGGGTGGGATGCGATCAGCCAGTTTGCGAAGGATGCCGCGGTGTCGGGAGAAGATCCACGGTTCTACGAGCACGGCGGGGTCGATTTGCAGGGCACCCTGCGGGCCACGGCAACGACGGTGGCCGGGGGAGACACCCAGGGCGGGTCATCCATTACCCAGCAGTACGTGAAGAACGTGCTGGTGCAGAAGTGCGAGGTGATCACCGACAAGCGCGCACACGATGCCTGCTACACCGCGGCGACCGAGACCACGCCCGACCGCAAGCTCAAAGAGATGCGGCTCGCCATCGGGGTCGAGAAGAAGTACAGCAAGCACGACATCCTGCAGCAGTATTTCAACATCACCGGCTTCGGTGGCACCGTCTATGGCATCGAAGCCGCCGCCAACTATTACTTCAACAGCACCGCGGCCAACCTCACCCTGCCGCAGGCGGCCAGCCTGGTGGCGATCGTGAACAACCCGGTCAAGTTCCAGCTCGACAAGCCGGCCAGCGAGACCAATGGGGCCGCCAACGGTTACGCCGCGAACAAGCAGCGCCGCGACTACATTCTGCGTGAGATGCTGCGCCACAAAAAGATCGCCAAGGCCGACTACGAAGCGGCCCTGGCGGCACCGGTCGAACCCGTGATCACCGAACCCAGCACCGGCTGCCAGACCGCCGCAGCCAACGCGTTCTTCTGCGACTATGTGACCAAGATTCTGCAGACCGATCCCACCTTCGGCGCCGACGCTGCCACCCGCATGCTCAACTTTCGCCGAGGCGGCTATGACGTCTACACGACCCTCGACCTCGACGTGCAGGGCGCGGCCGTGACCACCATGAATCAGCAGGTTCCCAAGGTCTACGCCGGCGGGGACGTGGGCGCGGTGATCACGAGCGTGCAGGTCGGCACCGGCCGGGTGCTGGCCATGACCCAGAACAAGGACTACAGCCAGGACCCCACGGTGCAGGCGACCGGTGCCAACTACACCGGAATCAACTACGCCACGGACTTCGCCGAGGGCGGTTCGAGCGGATTCCAGCCGGGGTCGACCTATAAGGTCTTCACCCTGGCCGAATGGCTCAAAGAAGGGCACTCGCTCAACGAACGCGTGGACTCCCGGCGCAAGTCCAACTGGGGCACCTTTCAAGACAGTTGCCTCGGGCCCCAGAATTACGACAAGGAGAAACCACCCTTCAACCCGCGCAACGACGCCAACGAATCCGGTGCCAACTACAGTGCGCTGCAAGCCACCGTCGGCTCAATCAACACCGGCTTCATCGGCATGGCGAAGCGGCTCGACCTCTGCGGTATCCGCAAAACTGCGGAGGCGTTCGGTGTGCACCGGGCCGACGGTAACCCGCTGTCGCAGTCCGCAGCAACCGTGATCGGAACCAATGAGGTTGCGCCGCTGACCATGGCCGTCGCCTTCGCCGGCATCGCCAATAAGGGCGTCACCTGTTCGCCGATCGCCATCGACCGTATCGTCGACCGCGGCGGCGTGGAGGTCGCGGTGCCGCCGTCGGTCTGCACGCAATCGGTGGATTCGACGGTCGCCGCCGGCATGGCCTACGCCATGCACCGGGTGATGACGAGCGGCACCGGACAACAATCCAACTCGAATACGAAACCGAATGTACCGATGATCGGCAAGACCGGAACAACGGATGGCGCCAAGGATACCTGGATGAGCGGCGCAAGCACCAAGGTGGCCACGGTAGTCGCCGTGGTGAGTGTGACGGGATCACTCAGCCAGCGGCGGCAGTTCTTTGGGCGTGACCAGATCGCGACGGCGCGGCACCGCATGTGGCCGGTCGTGATGTCGGTCGTCAACGCCAAGTACGGCGGTGATGCCTTCGACGAACTCGCCCCCAAGTACATTCCACCGCCCGTGGTCGTGGCGCCACCGGTCGTGGCGCCACCGGTCGTGGCGCCGGTGGCTCCGCCGGCCGCACCCGCCCCGCCGGAGACGGCTCCGGCGCCGCCGGGCCAGTAGCGCCCGGCCAGCGGTGCCGGCCGCTTGTTGGCTAGGCACTCTGCGCCCCAGTGAGCTGGTGCAGGGTACCGCCGCCCGAAGACTGCTGCGCCGGGGTGCGCAGCAACGGATGCGCCGCAAGTTCGGCGGCGTAGGCGGCAGCACTGGCCGCTTCCTCCGCGGCGGCGCGTTCAACGGCGTGGCGTTCCTTCACCTGGCGGGCCACATCGAACAGGTTCCACAGATTCTCCCCGGTCACCGACACTCCCTTGGCGCCGGAGCGCCGTGTTCGACCGCGCACGAGCATGTAATTGGTCTGGAACACCTGCCCGCCCACCCGTTCCTGTGCGTCGTGAAAGAACACGACGTTCGCGACCGGGCCGGTGCCGTCGTCGAGGCTGATGAACACCACGCGGCGGCCGCCGCGCATCGGCGGCGTGTTCGTAGCCCGCCGCACCCCGGCGAGCAGAACCTCGGTGCCGCCGGGCAGGTTGCCGAGCTCGCTCGCCGGCGTCACCCCCAACTCCTTGAACAGCGAGTGAAAGCGTTTCATCTGGTGTGATCCGACGGCCAGGTTCAGATCGAGCAGCTCCAGGTCGGTCTGGGTTCGACCGCGCAGCTCGAGCGAGGTGATGGCACCCGCACGGTCGCCGGAGTAGCGCGGCACCGGCAGCTCCACCTCGAACGCGAGCTGGTCGGCACGAATGACCACGGCCGTGCCGCGCAACGACTGAATGTGCGCGAGTAGCTCGTGCCGCCGGGCCCGGTCGTAGCCGATGAACGTGTCGAGGGCGCCGACCCGGGCCAGCGCTTCGAACGTGCGCCTGCGGGGGTGCACCCGGTCACGAAAGTCCTGCAGCGACCCAAACGGCTGGTGCTGGGCAATGCGCGCCCGCTCGGCTTCGGTGCTGCCGACCAGCTCAGGCAGCGCCAAACGGATGCCCTGGCTCCCGTCGGCGAGATCTTCCACGCGGTAATCCAGCGCGCTCGACTGCACGTCGAGGGGGAGCACCGGCACCCCGAGCACCCGGGCTTCGGCCACGATGAGGTCTTTGGGCCACATGCCGGGGTCGTGGGTGAGCAGCCCGGCCAGGAAGGCGGCCGGATGGTGGGTTTTCAGCCAGGCCGACTGGTAGGTGGGCAGGGCGAAGGCGGCGCCGTGCGCCTTGGCGAAGCCGAAGCTACCGAACCCCGCAAGCACCGTCCAGATCTGGTCGATCACCTTCACGCTGAAGCCGCGGGCGAGCGCTTTCTCGCGCAGATACTCCTCGATCTGGGGGAGTTGCTCCGGCTTCCCCAGATGGCGGCGAAAGACATCCGCTTTGCCGAGGCCGCAGCCGGTGAGTTCGTCGAACAACCGCATGACCTGTTCGTGAAAGATCACGACGCCCTTGGTTTCGCGCAAAATAGGCTCGAACCGGGGGTGAATGTAATCGGGCGCGACCTCGCCGTGCCTGGCCTGCAAATATTTGAGCGGCATGTTGTTTTTCATCGGGCCGGGTCGAAACAGCGAGATCTCCACGGTGAGGTCGTTGAACACCTCGGGTTGCAGCTTGCCGACCAGCTCCATCTGGCCGGGGGATTCGATTTGAAAGATGCCGAGGGTGCGGGTGGAACGAATCAGCTCGAACGTTTTCGCATCGTCGAGCGGCACCCGGTCGAGGTCGATGCTCTCGCCGGTGAGCCGGTGGTGCTCTTCAACAGCGTGCGCCATGGCCGACTGCATGCGCACGCCGAGAATGTCGAGCTTGATCAGGCCCATCGGGTCCATGTCGTGCTTGTCGTACTGCGACATGGGCAGGCCCATGCCGCTCGCCTGCACCGGGGTGCGGTCGAGCAGGCTCGCGTCGGAGAGGATCACGCCGCAGGGGTGCACCGAGATATGCCGGGGGAGCCGGTCGAGTTTCGCGGTGAGGTCCACCAGCAGATCGAGTTGCTGCGATTCGCGCACCTCGGTGGCGAGGGCCTCGAGTTCGGGTTTCTCCTCGAGGGCGCGGCGAAAGTCGCGGGCGTTGAACCGCCACATCTGCTTGGCGATCACGTTGATCTGGGCGTCGGGCAGGCCGAGCGCGAGGCCGGCGTCACGCACGGCGCCGCGGCCCCGGTAGGCGTTGGTCATCGACATGAGCGAGACCCGGTCGCTGCCGAAAGCGCGAAAGACCTCGCGGTAGATATCGTGCCGCCTCGCTGACTCGACGTCGATGTCGATATCGGGCAGGGTCTGGCGCTCGGGGGAGAGAAAACGCTCCCAGAGCAGGCCGTTCGCGATCGGTTCGACCGAGGAGGTGTGCAGCGCATAGTTGAGCACCGACCCGACCCCTGAACCGCGGGCCTGAATGCGGATGCCCAGTCCGCGAATAATGTCGGCCACCCGCGACACGGTGAGAAAGTAGCTGGCAAAGCCTAAGTGTTCGACCGTTTTCATCTCGTGGGCGAGCTGATGGTGGGCCGCTTCGACCGCGCGTGAGCCGCTCGCCGAGTACAGCTCGGCGATGCCGCTTCGGGCGCGGCGCCACAGCTCGGTGACCGGGTCGCCGGTGACGCCGATGATGCGCGCCTCCGGCATGCGCGGACGGCCGAGGCCGATGTCGCTCACGGGGTCGAGGCTGCAACGGTCGCCGAGCTGCTCGGTGTCGCCCAGCAGTCGTTCGAGCGCCCCGTTGTCGTGCAGGCCGGCGTCGACGACCATGCGGGCCACCTGGCGCATCGCGCCGGCCGGTTTGAGCCAGGCCTGACCATTGGTTTGGGGGGTTTCGAGCTCGGCGAGCGGCAGCAGAAAGCGGGCGGCATCGGCAAGGTCGGCGGTGACCGCCTCGTCGGGGGTGCCGTAGCGCACGGCATTGCTGAGCACCGCCGGCAGTCCGGCGTTCTCGGCCAGGGCGAGCATGCGCGTGGCCGGAGTGACACTGCCGACGGTGCCGCTTTCGGCGAGGTGGCAGACGATTTCGAGCACGACGGTGCCTGCGGGCAGGGCGCGCTGCCAGTGGGCCAGCCGCGCCGCGGCATCTGAATTGTCGCGGCGGCCGATGGCCAGGCCTACGTCGGAATCGGGGCCGAGCAGCACGGTGAGGGAGGCCAGGCCGGCCAGGTCGGCCAGGCGGGCGCGCGAAATGCTCGGGCCGGCAGCTGCGCCGTGGGCGGTGCTGTGCTGGGCTGTGCTGTTCTGGGGTGCGCCGTGGCCGGCGGCGCCGTGCTGAAGTGCGTCTCGATCGGTGCTGTGGGCGGCACTGACCGCGCGGCAAAGTGCGGCGTAGCCTCTACCCGCCGTCTGGCCGTGGGCGAGTACGACCACTCGACCGAGCGGGCGATACTGGTCGTCGTGCACGGCGAGTTCGGCGCCGAGCCCGGGGCGGATACCGGCGGCCACGCAGGCGCGCACGTGTTTGACTGCGCCGTAGAGTCCGTCACGGTCGGTGACGGCCAGAAAATTCGCGCCCTGCGCGGCCGCCTGCTCGGCCAGGGCTTCGGGAAGCGTCACCCCGTAGTGGGTCGAGTAGGCGCTCGCGACGTGCAGGTGACTGAAAGTCGTCCCCGGTGCGGTGCTCATCCCCAGTCCAATGCTAAAGTCCAGGACCCGTCGGTGCCGCGGCGCAGGTCGTAGCGGTGCTGCTCTTCGCCGCCACGGCAGGCATCGAGCCGCCACAGTTCGGTGTCGATGCGGGTGGGGGTTCCCTCGTTTTCCCACCACCGGGTGCGTTTGAATACGGCCTGCGGCTGACCGATGACGGTGTGTTCGAACCGATTCCAGATGAACGCGCACGGGTCGCCGTCGGGGGACAGCTCAACGTCGACCGGTGCGTCAATAATGTGGGGCAAGGTGGGCTCCCTAGGCTCGTGACGGGTGGCTCGGGGTGGGCGATAATGGTAAAAACCTGATGAGCGATGGTTAAAAAACTCCAACAATGAGTTCGAGCAAAATCTCGTCGAAATCAACTGCTATCGAATATGTTTTCTAAGTAAAAGTGTATGTCACTCCACTGATATGCGCCATGGGCGGATGCTCGTGAGACCGCCGGAGCCTGCGATCTACGATGGTCAAATGACCGACGCAATACCGAACGGCACCGCACCGACCGGCAGTGCACCCGGCACCGCACAGATCACCCGTGAGCTCGCCCAGCGCCTGGTGGAGCAGGTCGCGCCGAGCCTCGTGCACAACGTCAACATCATGGATGCGGGCGGGATGATCATCGGCTCACTGGACGCTGCCCGCATCGGCACCCTGCATGACGGGGCCCGGGATGCCGCTGTTCGCGGGGAAGCGGTGCACATCGCTCCCGGCGACGAGCATCAGGGAACCCGGCCGGGAGTGAATATTCCGTTGATCGTCGACGGACAGGTCGTGGCCGTCGTCGGGGTTACCGGAATCCCCGCCGAGGTGCTGCCGGTCGCGCAGGTGCTCGTGCTGACCGTTCAGATGCTGCTCAGCCAGGAGCGGCAGCGCGATAACGCGTCGTGGCGAGAATCCGCGATTCGGGACATCCTCGGGACCCTTGCGCGGGGTAATCTCACCGAGAGTCGCCTGATGGCGGGCTTGCGGGGCATCGACGCGCCACTGCAGCCACCGTGGAACCTCATTGGAATCGTGGCCGAGAACCAGTCGGTGGCGCTGCTTCGTGGGTTGCGCGAGTTCACGGGAGTGGTGGCCGCCGACATCAACGGTGCCGTCTGGGTGCTCAGCGGATCGTCGTCTGCGCTGGGCCACGAGCTGCTTCGACAGCGTCTGCAGCGCTCCGGCGAGCCGCCCCTGCGTTTTCTGATCGGACGCGTCGGAGCCACCATGCACCAACTCGCGAGCGACGCTGAACGGCTGGGCGCGCTGCTGGCCCGGCCCGGGCTGCTCGAGCTGGTAGACGTCGGGTCCGAGACTCGCCTCGACGCCCTGGGGCTGGAGCTGGCGATCGCCGGCCTGCCCACCGCTATGATGGAGGATCTCGCTGAATCGGTGCTCGCGCCGCTCAGCGCGGCCCTGAACGAGACGGCGCGGGTGTTCCTGCAGGCCGAACTGTCGATCGCCGGTGCGGCGCGGGAACTCGGCGTGCACCGCAATACCCTCGTGCAGCGACTCGACCGCATCGAGCTGCTGACCGGCCTCAACCTCCGACAGTTTCACGCCGCCGTGCGGATGCGGGTCGCACTGGCGGCCGATGCCGCTCGTTATGTGCATGATGCACAGTAAATGGCTCATGATTTGCCGAGAAATGTGGTGTGATTCCACCTGAATATGTGTCTGGTTGTGTTCTAGCCTGAATCAATGCACGATCGCACGGCGCTGAAGCCGCTCACCATAGTCATCGCGCCGGACTCGTTCAAAGGAAGCCTCAGCGCGGCCGAAGCCGCCGCCGCCATGGCCGAGGGTGCCCGCGACGCCGGCCTCGCGCTCGGCAGGCCCGACCCGCAGCTGATCCTCTGCCCAATGGCCGACGGCGGCGAGGGAACGCTCGATGCCATCGCCGCAGTCTGGGGCGTCCTGCCCCGCACCATGCTCACCGTCGACGCGCTCGGGCGCAGCCGCTGGGCTCGCTACGCCACCTCGTCCGACGGCCGCACGGGCCTCATCGAAGCGGCCGAATCCAACGGTCTGCCCCTGACAGCGGATGCCCAGCCCCAGCCCCAGCGCGCTGACAGCTTCGGCGTCGGGCTGCTCGCCCGCGAACTGCTCGATGAGCAGGTCGACGAGATTCTGCTCTGCGTCGGCGGCTCCGCCAGCACCGACGGCGGAACCGGTCTGCTCGCCGGGCTCGGCGCGCGCTTTCTCGACGCCGCCGGCAAACCGGTCGCGCCCGGCGGCGCCGGCCTGGCCGAGATTGCGTCCATCGATCTGACCGGCCTGCACCCGCGCTCCCGCGAGGTCAGCTGGCGCGTCGCGGTCGATGTGAACAACCCGCTCTGCGGCACGAACGGCGCAGCCGCTGTGTTCGGCCCGCAAAAGGGCGCGCAGCCCAACGATGTCGTGGAGCTCGACGCGGGCCTGGCCCACCTCGCCGCCATCGTGCTCGCTGAAACCGGCGAGAACATGCAGGGCCGGCCAGGCGCCGGAGCGGCCGGCGGTATGCCGGCCACCCTCGTGCCGCTGCTCCACGCCGAGCTGGTACCCGGTTCCACCCTGGTAGCGGATGCCGTGGGCCTGGCCGACAAGATGGCCCGCGCCGACCTCGTACTCACCGGTGAAGGCAGCTTCGATTCCCAATCGCTCGGCGGCAAGGTGGCCGTGGCAGTCGCACGCCTGGCGCCGACCGGATGCCCGGTCGTTGTCATCGCCGGGCGGGTGGCGCTGTCGCCAGCCGACACCGCGGCATCCGGTGTCAGCGCCGCATTCTCGATCGCCGGCGGACCGGCGACCCTCGACGACCTGCAGGAGCACGCGGCCCAACGCCTACGCGAGACCACGGCGCAGGTCGTTTCCTTCTTTCTCCAGACCCACTAGTTCCACCCTGAAATAGAAAGGCCGTCTCAATGCTGAGCATCGCCATCCTGGTGGCTCTCGTCGCCGCCATCGTCTTCGCCACCGCGAAGCTGAAAATCAATCCCTTCCTGGCGCTGCTCGCTGCGGCGCTGGTCGGTGGTTTCGCGTTCGGTCTGCCGGTTGACACGATCGCCCCGACCATGACGACGGCCTTTGGGGCCACGCTCGGCAATATCGGCCTGATCATCCTGTTCGGCACCATCATCGGCGTGATCCTGGAGCGCACCGGCGCCGCGATCGCCATGGCCGAAGCGTTGATTCGCGTGTTAGGCACCCGGTTTCCGACGCTGACCATGAGCGTCATCGGCTTCATCGTGTCGATCCCGGTGTTCTGCGACTCCGGCTTCGTCATTCTGAACTCCCTCAAGAAGTCGCTCGCCGCCCGGGCCAAGGTATCGCTCGTAGCCATGACCATCGCCCTGATGACCGGCCTGTACGCCACCCACGTTTTCGTACCGCCGACTCCCGGCCCACTCGCCGCCGCCGGCAACCTGAACATCATCGACCAGCTGGCCCTCATCATCGGCTTCGGCCTGATCGCCGCCGTGGTCTCGGCACTGGCCGGACTGCTCTGGGCGAACCGGTTCCTGAAGAAAAACATCGAGCTCATGCCCGAGCCGAGCGGCGAGGAGAGCGAGCAGGACTACGAGAAGATTCGCGCCGCCTACGGCAAGCTGCCCAACGCCTTTCTGGCCTTCCTGCCGATTCTCGCCCCGATCCTGCTGATCTGCCTCGCATCGATCGCCAAACTGCCGGCCGCGCCCTTCGGCGACTCCGGCCTGTATATCGCCATCGTCTTCGTCGGCACCCCGGTCATCGCCCTGGCCGTCGGCCTGATCGCCTCGCTGTTCCTGCTGCGCGGTAAGGGCAAGCTCGACGCGTTCGGCGATCGGGTGACCGAGGGCATCCGCATCTCGGCGCCCATCCTGCTGATCACCGCCTCGGGCGCCGCCTTCGGAGCCGTGCTTGCGGCCTCCGACCTCACCGACTTTCTCGGCAGCACCCTCTCGACGCTCGGGCTCGGACTGGCCGTACCGTTCCTCATCTCGGCCGCGCTCAAGACCGCGCAGGGTTCATCCACGGTCGCCATGGTGACCACGTCGGTGCTGCTCCTGCCGCTGCTGCCGGCCCTCGGCCTCGACTCCGACCTCGGCAAAGTGCTCTCGGTGCTCGCGATCGGCGCCGGAGCCATGGTCGTCTCGCACGCCAACGACAGCTTCTTCTGGGTGGTGTCGCAGCTCAGCCGTATCCCGGTCGCGACGGCCTACCGCACGCTCACCCCGGCGACCGCCATCCAGGGCGTCGCCGGTTTCGCCGCCGTCTGGGTGATCGGTCTCATCGTTCTGTAACACTGATCGGCACCGAACGTTCATATTCGGTTCACCGTGGAGTCACCGGGTGGCGGGAGGGTGGTTCTGCCCCCAGTTCGGGGTTCACCAAACCATCAGGAGTGCCCGCATGTTGAATCGTGAAGCCAAAGATCTCCGTCAGAGCGTCACCGATCGTGACCGGCCGCTGATCCCTCTGCTACCGATGGATGGCCATACGCTCGGTAAGCGCAGTGCGGTCACCTGTCACCTCAAGTGTGCAGACGCCTGCTTTCACCCGGTGCCCAATGAGAGCACGAATGACTACTTTCGCGACATCGTCGGAGCGGCCCTGAGCCGCCGTTCCCTGCTCGTGGGCGTTGGCGTCGGCGCTGCGGCGATCGTACTGGGGGCTGGCCAGACGACTCCCGCGTTGGCGGCACCGGGCGGTCCGGCCGGCGGCGGCCTCGCGTTCACGCCGATCGCGCCGGTTCCGGCGGCCGTCGATGCCTTCTCGGTACCGGCGGGGTATTCCTGGAACCCGATCATCCGCTGGGGCGACCCGCTGTTCGCCGCCACCGACGTGTTCGACCCTGATCACCAGACCGCCGCGTCGCAGGCCTTGCAGTTCGGCTACAACAACGACTACCTCGCCATTCTCGAGACCAAGGGCCGTTCCGGCACCCTCGTCACCAACCACGAGTACACCAACGAAGGCATCATGTTCGCCCCGGCCACGACACCGGCCGAAGCGGATGAGCAGCGTCGCGTCGCGATGATGGCCCACGGCATGTCCGTGGTCGCCCTCGAACGAAAGCGTGCCGGTCAGCCCTGGACCTACCGGGTCGGTGACCGCCTCAACCGTCGCATTACCGCGAGCACCCCGTTCACCGTCACCGGTCCGTCCGCCGGCAGCGACCTGCTGAAGACCAGGGCAGACCCGGCCGGCCGCACCGTGCTCGGCACCCTCGGCAACTGCGCTGGCGGCACCACACCCTGGGGCACGGTGCTCTCCGGCGAGGAGAACTTCAACGGGTACTTCCGCACGCCGGGCACCAGCGCAGCGGATGCCCGCTACGGTCTCGCCAACCGCCCCACCGGCCGGCTGTGGGAGCAGGTCGACAACCGGTTCGACGCCACCATCGCCGGCAACGAGAACGAGCCGAACCGGTTCGGCTGGATAGTGGAGATCGACCCGGAGGCGCCGAACGAGCCGCCGGTCAAGCACACGGCCCTCGGCCGGTTCAAGCACGAGGGCGCCAACGTCATCGTCGGAAAGACCGGCCACGTCGCCGCCTACATGGGCGACGATGAACGCTTCGACTACCTCTACAAGTTCGTCTCCTTCGATCGGTTCGATAAGAAGAAGGGCCCGAAAGCCCGCACCCACAACAAGACCCTGCTCACCCGTGGCTCCCTCTATGTGGCCCGCTTCACCGGCAACTCGCCGGCCGGCGAGATCACCGGCACCGGTCAGCTGCCCGCCGACGAAAAGTTCGACGGCACCGGCCAGTGGGTCGCGCTCGTCATCGACGGCGTTTGCCAGGTGCCCGGCTTCAGCACCGACGACGCCCTCGTGAACACCCGGCTGGTAGCGGATGCCGTCGGCGCCACCAAAATGGACCGCTGCGAAGACGTCGAGCCGAGCCCGGTGACCGGCAAGATCTACGTCGCCTGCACCAACAACACCGACCGTGGCCTGCCGGGCAAGGAGGGCGCCACCGAGCCCAACCCCCGCGCGATCAACCGGGATGGCCACATCGTGGAGATCACCGAAACCGGCTCCGACGCCACCGCGGTGACCTTCGACTGGAACCTGCTGCTCGTCTGCGGCGATCCGAAGACGAACACGAGCACCTACTTCGCCGGTTTCCCGAGCGAGAAGGTCTCGCCCATCTCCTGCCCGGACAACGTCGCCTTCGACGCCGAGGGCAACCTGTGGATCTCCACCGACGGTGCCCCGAGCACGATCGGATTCTGCGACGGCCTGTTCAAGGTGCCGCTCACCGGCCCCGAGCGCGGGCGGGTGCAGCAGTTCCTTTCGGTGCCGCGGCAGGCGGAGACGTGCGGGCCGGTCATCCGCTCTGAGCAATCGATGGTGTACGTGGCCGTGCAGCATCCGGGGGAGAACGGCAGCTGGGCCGCCCAGTCCAGTCGATTCCCGGACTACGTTGCGCTGGGTGCTGCGGCGCCGGCCGGTGCGTGGGCGGGGCCCCGGCCATCCGTTGTGCAGGTCTGGAAGTCCTGAGTCGTTCCCCGATCTGGTCGTCCCGTAGGCCAGAACGGGGGGCACGAACTGGGAGTTGGCTGATTGTAATTTCTGAAAACCGTGGTGAAGTAAAAGGGCTGCAGTCACAATCGGCAGCGCTCACCCAATGTGGAGAAGGTCGTCTGACTTGCTCCGCGAAGAAAAACGAGGAAGGTAGTTCATGACGGGGAACAGAGCAGTTGCCTACAAGAGCGCGGGAGTCGTCGAGGTCATCGACATCGATTACCCCACGTTTGAACTCAAAGACGGACCGGGCGTCAACCCGGCCAACGTCGGCCGCAAGGTGCCGCACGGTGTGATTCTCAAGACCGTGACCACCAATATCTGCGGCTCGGACCAGCACATGGTGCGTGGGCGTACCACCGCACCGAGCAATCTGGTGCTGGGGCACGAAATCACTGGCGAAGTGGTCGAAGCCGGCCCCGACGTGGAATTCATCAAGGTCGGCGACATCGTGTCGGTACCGTTCAACATCAGTTGCGGTCGCTGCCGCAACTGTAAGGAACGTAAGACCGGCATCTGCCTCAACGTCAACCCGGACCGTCCGGGTAGTGCCTACGGCTACGTCGACATGGGCGGTTGGGTGGGAGGCCAGGCCGAGTACGTGCTGGTTCCCTATGCCGACTGGAACCTGCTGAAGTTTCCCGACCGGGACCAGGCGCTCGAGAAGATCATGGATCTCACCATGCTGTCCGACATCTTCCCGACCGGCTTCCACGGGGCCTATACGGCCGGTGCCGGCGTCGGAACCACCGTGTACGTGGCCGGAGCCGGCCCGGTGGGCCTTGCGGCGGCCGTCTCGGCGCAGCTGCTCGGTGCGGCCGTCGTCATTGTCGGTGACATGAACGCGGATCGTCTCGCGCAGGCCCGCAGCTTCGGCTGCGAGACCATCGACCTCACCAAGGGTGAGCCGGGGGAGCAGATCGAGCAGATCCTCGGCGTGCCAGAGGTCGACGCCGGTGTTGACGCCGTGGGCTTCGAGGCGCGCGGCCACGGCAAGGACGCCGATCACGAGGCTCCGGCCACCGTGCTCAACTCGCTCATGACGGTCACGGCAGCCGGCGGTGCCCTCGGCATTCCGGGCCTCTATGTCACGGGCGACCCGGGCGCCAAGGAGAAGGCCGCGCAGGTGGGCTCGCTGTCGATTCGGCTCGGCCTCGGCTGGGCCAAGTCGCTGTCCTTCACGACCGGCCAGTGCCCGGTGATGAAGTACAACCGCCAGTTGATGATGGCGATCCTGCACGACAAGGTGCAGATTGCCAAGGCCGTCAACGCCAAAGCCATCAGCCTCGAAGACGCCCCGCGTGGCTACGCCGAATTCGACGCCGGCGCGGCGACGAAGTACGTGCTGAACCCCAACGGTTACGTCAAGGGCTAACAGCAGATAGGTGAACGGCCCGCTCGGGAATTCTCCCGGGCGGGCCATTCCTGTATCGGCGTCATCAGCATCCGCGCGCCGTGTGGCTTATTCAGGAAATCCGACCCGAATCTGCGCGAATAACGTCGGATCCGCTCAGAAATTGAAATAAATTCCTGAATTAGCCACGGATTCAAGCCGCGAGCCGCGGCATCCGCTTATTACTGGTGTTCTGGGTATCTCCGGGCGGAGCGCGGGGTTAGGGTGGAAACATGACCGGCGCCGACCTTGCAGAACCAGCTCCGCGCTTCTATCGAGAGCGCTCGGACATTCCGGTGCACCTTGAAACGCCCACCGGCACCGTGACCGACCGGCTGAACCGGCCGTTGCACGACCTGCGCCTCAGCGTCACCGACCGCTGCAACTTTCGCTGCGTCTACTGCATGCCGAAGGAAATCTTCGGCCGGGACTTCGCGTTCATGGAACACGACGAACTGCTCAGCTTCGAGGAACTCACCCGGCTCGCGCGCGTGGCCGTCGCCCATGGCGTTGAGAAGATTCGGCTGACCGGCGGTGAACCACTGCTGCGTAGGGGGCTTGAAGACCTCATTGCCCTGCTGGCCGAGCTGCGCACCCCCGACGGCCGTGAGATCGACATTGCCCTGACCACGAACGGGTCGGCGCTGGCCCTGAAGGCGCAGGCGCTCAAGGATGCCGGCCTGAAGCGCGTAACGGTGTCGCTCGACTCGCTCGACGACACCACGTTTCGCACCATGAACGACGTGAAGTTTCCGGTCGCCAAGGTACTGCACGGCATCGATGTGGCCCAAGCGGTCGGCCTCGGCCCGATCAAGGTCAACATGGTCGTGCAGCGCGGCAAGAACGACCAGGACATCGTGGCCATGGCCCGTCATTTCAAGGACACCCCGTACATTCTGCGGTTCATCGAGTTCATGGACGTGGGCACCAGCAACGGCTGGGAGATGGGCGCCGTCGTTCCGTCGAAAGATGTCATCGCGCGCATCCACGCCGAGCTGCCGCTTGAAGAGATCGCCCCGAACTACAGCGGCGAGACCTCCCGCCGCTGGCGCTACCAGGACGGCGGCGGGGAGATCGGCGTCATCTCGAGCGTCACCCAGAACTTCTGCCAGACCTGCTCGCGCGCCCGCGTGTCGACCGATGGCAAGCTGTTCACCTGCCTGTTCGCCACCGAGGGCCACGACCTGCGGGCGCTCATGCGCGGCGGATGCTCCGACGCGGAACTCTCCACCGTTATGGCGCACCTGTGGCGGGAGCGCACCGACCGCTATTCGCAGCTGCGGAGCGCGAAGACCAGTGAGCTGCGGGCGTCTGGTGCCAAGAAAATCGAAATGTCCTACATCGGCGGCTAATCGGCAAGGCTGGAGTGCGGTAACGGCACCAGCGTTTTGGAGACTTTAGAATGAACAGAATTACCGCGCGACGCAAAATTACCCGAATTACCGTCGGTGCCCAGCCTCTGGCTGGCGAGGACCTGCTTGCCGTCGAAGAACCGCTGGAAATTCGAGTGAACGGCCGCCGCCTTGCCGTCACGATGCGTACCCCGGGTAACGACATCGACCTTGCGGCGGGGTTTTTGGTCTCGGAGGGCGTCATCACGCAGGGCGACGATTTTAATTCGGCCCGCTACTGCGCTGGGGCGATCGACGGGGTCAACACCTATAACGTGCTGGACGTCACCCTCGGTGCCGGCGTCGCGCCACCGGAACGGAGCTTGGAGCGCTCCCTCATCACCAACAGCTCCTGTGGCCTGTGCGGCAAGGAGAGCATCGATGCCGTGCGCACCAAATCAGTCTTTGAGATAGCGGATGACGCGGTGCGAGTGACTGCCGAATTGCTCACGACTTTTCCCGACAAGCTGCGCGCGGGGCAGAACGTGTTCGAGAAGACTGGCGGCATTCACGCGGCCGGCCTGTTCGATGCCGCTTCCGGCGAAATGCTCGTGCTGCGCGAAGACGTCGGCCGGCACAACGCCGTCGACAAGGTCATCGGCTGGGCGGTCAAGGAGAACAGGCTGCCGCTGACCGGCACGGTGCTCATGGTATCGAGCAGGGCGAGTTTCGAACTCACCCAGAAGGCCCTGATGGCGGGCATTCCCGTGCTCGCGGCGGTCTCGGCGCCCTCGTCACTCGCCGCGGAGTTCGCCGTCGAGGTTGGCATGACCCTGGTCGGCTTTCTCCGCGGCAACTCCATGGTCGTCTATGCCGGCGGCGACCGGATCATCGACGCACACAGTGACGAGCAGGCCGCCTGACTCAGGCTAGGCAGCAGCGCCGGCCGGAACGAAGCGCACGGTCATGGCCTTGTAACCGGGGGTGTTCGATTCGCGGGCCACGAGCTCGCGGTGCATGAGTGCGTTCGCCTCCGGAAAGTACGCAGCCGCGCAGCCGCGCGGTGTCGGATAGACCACGAGGCGGAACGTGTCGGCTCGGCGCTCGACGCCCTGGTACGTGCTGATCACGTCGACCATATCGCGGTCGGCGAAGCCCAGCTCGGTGACATCGTCTTCGTGGATGAGGATGACGCGACGACCGTTCTTGATACCGCGGTAGCGGTCGTCAAGACCGTAGAACGTTGTGTTGTACTGGTCATGGCTGCGGATGGTCTGCAGAATCAAGTGACCCTCTGGCGCCGACAGGTACTCGATCGGGCTCACCGTGAACCGGGCCAGACCAATATCGGTGGCAAAGCTGCGCGTATCGCGCGGCGGGTTGGGCAGCACGAACCCATTCTTGGTCTTGAGCCGAACGTTGAAGTCGACGAAGCCGGGTACGACGCGGGAGATGTGGTCACGAACGACGTCGTAGTCTTCCGCCATCGCCTTCCAATCTACCGGGTGGTCTTCTCCGAGCGTGGCGTTGGCCATGCGGGCAATGATCACCGGTTCGGCGAGGAGGTGCTCAGACACCGGCTCGAGGCGTCCCTGCGTGGTGCGAACGACCGACATCGAGTCTTCCACTGAGAGCACCTGGCGGCCCGACGGATGCTTGTCATCGGTATCCGTTCGGCCGAGCGTCGGCAGGATGAGCGAGGTCAAACCGTGCATAACGTGCGAGCGATTGGGTTTGGTCGACACATGCACGGTGAGACCGACGCGCTGCATGGCTTTCTCCAGCAGGTCGGTATCGGAGCAAGCCAGGGCGAAGTTGCCGCCCATGGAGACGAATACGTCGACGCGGTCGTGCACGAAGGCATCCACCGTGTCGACGGAGTCGAGGCCATGCTCCCGCGGGGATACGATGCCGAACTCGGCGTCGAGGGCGGCGAGCATGGGCTCCTTCGGCTTTTCCCACACGCCCATGGTGCGGTCGCCCTGCACGTTGGAGTGGCCGCGCACCGGGCAGGCGCCTGCGCCGGGCTTGCCGAAGTTGCCCTGCAGGAGCAATAGGTTGATGATCTCCTTGAGGGTGTTCACCGAGTGCGGCTGCTGGGTCAGTCCGAGCGCCCAGCAGATGATGGTGGCCTTGCTCGCGATGAGCAGTTGCGCCACCGTCTCGATCGCGGCACGGTCCAGGCCGGTGGCCTTTTTCGTTTCGGCCCAGTCGATCACCGATCGGGCGGCCCGATAGGCCTCGATTCCGTCGGTGTTCGCGGCGACGAACTCGTGGTCGATGACCGACCCCGGTACGCGGGCCTCCTCCTCGAGCAACAGATGACCGAGCGCCTGGAACAGGGCCAGGTCACCGCCGACCTTGATCTGCAGAAACTCATCAGCCAGGTTGGTGCCCTTGCCGACGACGCCCTTCGGAGTCTGCGGGTCCATGAAGTTGAACAGTCCCGCTTCGGGCAGAGGGTTGACGGCCACAATCTTGCCGCCGTTGTCCTTGCATTCGGCCAAGGCCGACAGCATGCGCGGGTGGTTGGTGCCCGGGTTCTGGCCGACCACCATAATGAGTTCGGCCTGGTGGATGTCTTCGAGCGAGACCGTACCCTTGCCGATGCCGATCGTGGGGTTCAGTGCTGAGCCGGAGGACTCGTGGCACATATTGGAGCAGTCGGGCAGGTTATTGGTGCCGATCGACCTGGCGAACAGCTGGTACATGAACGCCGACTCGTTGGCGGTGCGGCCAGACGTGTAGAAGACGGTGCGGTCGGGCACCGTGGCGCGAATCTGCTCACCGATGAGTTCGAAAGCATCATCCCAGGAGATCTGCGAGTAGTGCGTGTCGCCCGGGCGAATGACGACGGGGTGCGTAATGCGGCCCTGGTTTCCGAGCCAATACTCGGTCTTGGTGGCGAGCTCGGCGATGGAATGCTCTGCCCAGAACGCGGGCGTCACCGTGCGTAGCGTGCTCTCTTCAGCGACGGCCTTCGCGCCGTTTTCGCAGAATTCTGCGGTCTTGCGATGTCCCTGGGATTCCGGCCACGCGCATCCGGGGCAGTCGGTGCCGTCGCGCTGGTTGAGGCGCAGCAGCGACCGTGCGGTGCGAACGATACCAGCCTGGGCAATACCCCGATCGAGCGCCACCGCAACGGCTTGGATGCCCGCTGCGTGGGTCTTGGGCGCGGTGACGACAAGATTATTTTCGTTGATGTCGTCGATAGGTGCTGAACGTGTCATATATCTATCCTGCCTTGCCGCCAAGGGGAATTCCCCCGAATTACCAAATGGGCGAGATTTTGGAACGAAATGTGCTCGATGAATCCTCTAGAATTGCCTCCGCAGACTATTAAGTCAATCCGTTTGCGGAGTACGTCCACGGCCATCGTGGACAGCCGAAACGCACAGCAGAGTCGCTATCGCCATACCGGCAGCAAGGATATCTCCATGAGCTGGCTCGACCGAGACCGCACCATCGCTCCACCCGGATTCAACCGCTGGCTGATTCCGCCGGCCGCACTCGCCGTGCACCTCTGCATTGGCCAGGCCTACGCCACGAGTGTTTACAAGACCGCGCTTGTGGCGCACTTCGACGCCAGCCTGGTTCAGATCGGGGTGATCTTCTCGATCGCCATCGTGATGCTCGGCCTTTCGGCGGCCATCATGGGCACCTGGGTCGACACGAACGGGCCGCGCAAGGCGATGTTCGTCGCTGCACTGTTCTGGTCGGGCGGATTCCTCATCGGTTCGCTCGGAATCTTTACGAACCAGCTGTGGCTGGTCTACGTCGGCTACGGCTTCATCGGCGGTATCGGCCTCGGCATCGGCTACATCTCCCCGGTTTCCACACTCATCAAGTGGTTTCCGGACCGCCCGGGCCTCGCAACCGGCATGGCCATCATGGGCTTTGGCGGCGGCGCCCTCATCGCCAGCCCAGTGTCGACGGCGCTCCTCAGCTTCTATGACCCCAACTCCGGGGCAGCGAACTGGGTGGCAAGCGGCGACTCCGTGGGCAAGCTTTTTCTCACCCTCGCCGTGATCTATCTCGCGTACATGATGTTCGGGGCTTTCACGATCAAGGTTCCGGCTGCTGATTGGGTGCCGGCCGGTTTCGATCCGTCGAAGGTGCGGGTCAAGGCCCTCGTCACGAGCAACCACGTTTCAGCCAGGAACGCCATTCGCACGCGTCAGTTCTGGCTGCTCTGGGTCGTCCTGTTCTGCAACGTCACGGCCGGTATCGGTATTCTCGAGCAGGCCGCACCGATGATTCAGGACTTCTTCCGGCAGAGCGACGGCAACTCGCTGGTCTCGGCGGCCGTTGCCGGAGGCTTTGTGGGCTTGTTGTCGCTCGCTAACATGGGCGGACGATTCGCCTGGTCGGCCACGTCGGACAAGACCGGACGCAAGAACATCTACATGGTGTACCTCGGCGTTGGCACGGTGTTGTACGTGCTGCTGGCGCTCTTCGGATCGAGTACGACGGCGCTCTACGTTGTACTGGCCTTCGTTATCATTTCTTTTTACGGTGGCGGTTTCGCTACAGCTCCGGCCTACCTGCGGGATTTGTTCGGAACCTTTCAGGTGGGGGCCATCCATGGTCGCCTGCTGACGGCCTGGTCGGCGGCCGGCATTGCCGGTCCGCTCATTGTCAACTCGTTCCTCGATGCTCAGGGCGCTCCGGGTGAGTTGACGGCCGCGGCCTATCAGCCGGCCCTGCTCACCATGGTTGGGCTGCTCGTTGTTGGTTTTGTGGCGAACCTTTTCGTGCGACCGGTTCACACCGACTTTCACGAACCCGAAAAGCCGCTCGTCGGTGCAACAGCTAGGAAGGCGCACGCATGAAGGTTCTAAAAGTCATCGTGGCTTGGGCGCTGGTAGGGATCCCGCTGGCCTTTGGCATTTCTCAGACACTCGCGAAGGTGACGGCCCTGTTCGGCTAAACCCGGGTCGGGCAACGCGCGTCACCAGCATAGAGTCACGCTCCATTCATTGGGGCGTGACTCTATTCGTATTCCGGCAACGGATCGAGAATTTCGCTGCAAATCCGGCGCTTTCAGGCGATGTGAGAAGTCTCCCAGCTTTGAGGCCCTAATTCATGCCATGATGGCGAGTGGGGAATTAGCTAACTCAGCTAGCTAAATCTGTTCCGGCCACATCAGTGCTCGGATTCCTGAGTTTCTCGGCGTGGACTGGCCGAGGGAAGCCCCGTTCACTCGCGGCGTGCCCGAATCGCCGCGATCGATCCGCGGAGAAGTCCGCGGGGAGGAGAAGCTCGTGGCCACCCACACTGCCCTAGACGAGCAGCGCTCTGCCGCCACCATTCTCGACGGCATCCGTCGGGCTGACGATCTCACGGTGGCGGCTGCACGCGACGGCGGTGTTCGCGCCGTGCGGCTGCTGGCTCAGGCGGCGACCGACCCCGCCGATCAGCTCACCGCCATTGCAGCGGTGCACGCCCTCGCCCAGGTCTTCGACGACTCGGCCGACGAGGTTCTCGTGGCCCTGTTGCACCACGACTCGGCGTTCCTGCGCGAGCACGCTGCCTGGGCGCTCGGCACCCGGCTGCCCCGCTACGACGCCATTGCTGGGCTGGTCACACTCGTGCGGCAGGGCGGTTTCACCGGCATGCTCGCCCAGCGCACCCTCGAGCAGTGGGGCTCCTCCGCTGCAGATCAGGTAGGCCTGTTCCTCGAGGGCATCCTGCTCGGCACGAGCGAAGCGGATGCCCGCGCCCGCTTGGTCGAGACCATCGGCCTTATCCCCGGGCGCGTACCGGAGCGCCTGCTGCGCCGCGTCGCCGTCGATCGCACCGAGAAACTGCACGCTCGCGTCGCCGCCATCGCGGCACTCGGCGACCGGGCCCCGACACCGACCGTCATGTCGTTGCTCTCCACGCTATCCCAAGCTGATGCCCTCACGCCCGGTGCCGAGGCTCCCGACGAGGCCCACGATGACAAAGCCCACGACGACAACGCCCCGGACGACAGCCTCGAACTCGCCGCGGTCGCCCGCCTGGCCCTGTTCGACCTCACGGCCACGGCGGCCCCGCGCGGATCGTGGCAGCACGGCAGCCAGAGCGCCACGATCGCCCAGTTGTTCTTGCACGCCGACATCGACGGTGAGCTTTCTCAGGTAGGCGTCGGCGACAATGGCGGCATCGCCACACTGCTGGTGCGCCTCGGCGACGCCCTCGTCGCCGGTCCGGCCGGGGGGCCGGACTCTGCGGCAGCCGGGGTCGACCGGGTCATCACCATCTCCCGCGGCACCCACGAGTACGCGCTCGACGCTCTCTCCGACGTCGGATCGACCCAGCCCGGGCACTCGTTTGCGGCCGTTCCGTTCGTCGGTAGTCCGGTGCCGTCGATCGACGCGTGGCCGCGCCGGGTAGCCGCGCAGCGCGGCATCCGTCGTATTCTGCGCTCGGCCGGCACGGTCGACGCCATTCACCTGCGCATGGCCGACGTCGGCAGCCTCGCCGCGGCCACGGTCGCCCGCGACCTCGACATTCCGGTGGTGTTCACCGTGGCACCCGACCCGCACGGCGTGATCGACTCTCTCGAATCGAGCGGCGCGCTCACCCGGGCCAATTTCGGCGCCGTCGACGCGGTCGAACACTTCTGGTTTCGCGCCCGCCTGGTGCAGCGCCTCGCCGCGGATGCCGCCCACACAGTGCTGTTTCCGCGCCCGCAACTGCAGCAGGACATCGAACGACTGATCGGCATCGACATCGATGCGCACCCCGAACGTCACTCCGTCATTCCCGAAGGAATCGACCTGGCAGTGATCGACCGTTCGCGAACGGATGCCCTCGGCTCGCTCGGCCTCACCGGCGGCAGCCTGCTGGTCTCCCGCGCCGCCCACGCGCGGGCCGCCGTCGAACCGGCCGCCGTGGCCTTCGACCAGCTCGACGCCCTGCTCGGTACGCTCCCGTCCGAGCGGCGCGGACTGCCGCTGCTGATCAGCGTCGGCCGACTGCACCGGGTCAAGGGTATGGCCGCCCTGGTCGAGGCGTGGAGCAACGATCCGAAACTGCAGGCTCGCTGCAACCTGCTGATTGTGGGTGGCGACCTGGAGCATCCGTCGCGGGATGAAGGCATCGAGCTGCAACGCATGCAGGCAGCAGTGGCGGGCGCCGAAGCATCAACTCGAGGCCTGCTGCTGGCTGGACACCGCGCCAACGACACCGTCGCGCGCTGGCTTGCCGCCGCCCGTTATGGACGCCCCGGCCTCGCGGCTCCGTTCGGCGTCTATGTCTGCGCGAGCATGAAAGAGGAGTTCGGCATTGCACTGCTCGAGGCGATGGCCACCGGGCTCACAGTGGTTGCCCCCAACGGCGGCGGACCGGCGACCTACGTTGAGCACGGCGTGACCGGGTTGCTCGTCGACACCGGTGACTGCGACGCCTTGGCCCACTCCATCACTGACGCGCTGACCCTGGCGGCGGGAGCGCATGGTGGCGCCAACGCGGCACGGGCTCGCAGCATGGTCGCGAACAGGTTTACCATCGAGGCCATGGCGTCGACCCTGACGGAAGTCTACAGTGACGTTGCTCTGGCCAGCGAGCCGATCGCCTGGGAACTGAGCGTGTCGTGACCCTTCTGATCATCAGCCCGGACTACGCCTCGCACCTGTACCCGCTCGCCACGCTCGGTACCGCCTGGGCGCAGGCCGGCGAACGCGTCGTGGTGGCGACCGGTCCGGCGACGGCCGACATCGTGACCGCGTTCGGGTTCGAACGGGAGAATCTGCAGCTGGGCCGCGGCTCCAACCCCGGCACGATCCGGGCCGAACAGCAGCCCGTCGGTGAAGACGATGCCCTGCGCGGCTTCTTCGACGCCACCCGCCGCGGCATGGTTGATACCCTGCGTTTTCAAGCCAAGGCGCGCAGCAGCGACCTGCTCTACAATCCGGTAGAGATCGCCCGCGAGGTGCAGCGCATCGTCGCCAAGGTGCGGCCAGACCAGATCATCGTCGACCACCTCGCCTTCAGTGCCCGGCTCGGCCTGCTCAGCGCCGGAGTGCCGCACGCCGACGTCGTGCTCGGGCATCCGTCGGCCTTGCCCGTTGAAACCGAGGTCTATGGCTACCCGCCTTCTTGGCCTGCCGTGTTCGCGCCCGATGCGACTGAACTCACCCTGCTCGAATTGCAGTGTGAGGCTGTGCGGGATTCGTTCACCCTCCAGTGGAATGACGCCCTGCATAAGCTTGACCCTCAGGCGACGCCGAGCCGCGACGCCTTCCAGGAGTGCGGCGATGTGCTGCTTCTCAATTACCCGGCCGAACTGCACGCCCCCGAGCGCACCAAGGCGCTGCCGCCGCACGTCTTTCTCGGCTCCGCCGTGCGCACCGAAGCCGTCGATCCCGAGGTCGAGGCGTGGCTGGCCGCAGATTCGCTGCCCGTGGTCTACGTCAGTTTTGGAAGTTTTCTCTCGGTACGTGGTGATGTGCTCACGCGCGTTGCCGCCGCCCTGAGAGGCCTGCCGGTGCGGGTCGCTCTCGCTGTCGGGGCGACTGATCCCACAGTGCTCGGGCCCATCCCCGACTCCTGGCTGGTGCGCGGGTTCCTGCCGCAGGTGCGCCTGCTGCAGGATGCCGCCCTCGCCGTGACGCACGGCGGCAATAATTCGGTTACCGAGGCGATGCGCGAGGGGGTGCCGCTCGTCGTGCTCCCGTTCTCAACCGACCAGTTCGCCGGGGCGGCCGCCCTCGACGACGTCGGCTTCGGCACGTCTCTGCCACCCAACACCGCGACCGTTCTCGACCTGCGGGAGGCCTGTGAGCGGATGCTGCGCCTCACCGGCTCCGCGCGCGCCCGCCTCGACTTACTCGCGGTGTCATTGACCCTGCAGTCCGGAGCCTCGCGCGCCTACGCGGCAGTCACCCGGGTGCCCGCCCGAGGTTAGCCCCTTCTCTCCGGGACCGGGCACGGAAGCTGGGCCCAGGATAGATCATGGTCCCGGTTTCCTAAGCTGGGCCCGGCCCTCTACACAACCGGTCAGTTCGGCCGGTCGACATCAACTCCGGTGCCTAGATCGCCGCACTCGACGGCCTCGGCCGCGTGCGAGCGCAGATAGGGACCGGCGCCGGAGTCACCGGTCGCACCAGCCATGAGGGGCTCCCAGTGTGCGCGGCCGATCACGACCGGGTGACCGGGTTGCCCGGCGAACCGGGCCTGGCGCAGGGTGGTCTCGGTGCTGGTGCCGATCATCCGCTCGATCGTCGCCTGATTCAGGTCGGGCACATCCACCGGAACCACGGCGACGCTGGTCAGACCGGGCTGCTCGAGAGCGCAGAGCAGCCCGGCACGCAGCGAGGCAGAGAGCCCGTCGGCCCAATCGGTGGCCTGCACGACTAGAACGGATGCCGCAGGCGTAAGCAGCGCCGCGGCCTCGGCCCCGCGCGCCCCCAGTACCACGATCACGGGGGAGCAGCCGGACGCTGTCAGGACATCGATGGTGTGCCGAAGCCAGGAGTGCCCGGCGGCGTCGTGCACGAGCGCCTTCGGCTGACCGTAGCGTGAACCGGCCCCGGCGGCGAGCACCAGCCCCGCGGCGTGGCTGGCGGGCTGCGGCGTCTGCATGCTTGCCATCGTACGGGCCAATCCTGCGACGGTCACGATCCCCCCACCACGGGGGTGACTGGGCGTTTCGCTGGCCGCGGCGTTATACGCTCGCAGGAAGAGCCCGATATTTTCCGCCCTGCCGCGTGAAATTCACTCCGATTCGGCCTGGCCCTCGGCGGATCAACAACGATGCGTCGCTCGGCGCATTGTTTGGTACCTGCTTGTCTGGAAGGCCACGATGAACGCTTTGATCCTTCAGCCGCAGCGCGGCTGCATCCGCTCGGGGCAATATCTTCCGGCCACTATCAATACTGTGCTCTGGGGGCGTCTGCCGTGCGCGCGGGACGTGGGCGTGATCACTGTCGACTCGGGCGAGGAACTGACCATCGACACGATCAGCCACGAGGGGGTGCTCGAAGATCAGGGCCGCGACCCGGCCGCGTTCTTCGGCCGAAACGGTGTGCCGCGCGAATTCGTACTCGACGACGCCGTCGCGCTAGCCGCCTCGGACATCGACCGCGACCCGGGCAGCGACGGCCCGCACGTTGTCACCGGCCCCATCCACGTGCGCGGGGCGATGCCCGGCGACCTGCTCAAAATGACCGTCCTCGAGGCGACACCGCGTGTGCCCTACGGAATCATCTCCAACCGGCACGGTCGCGGCGTCCTGCCGGGCGAGTATCCGCTCGGTACCGAAAATTTGAGCGTGTTCGCGGCCGTCGAGGAGTACGAGGGCCGTCAAGTGGGCACACTGCCGCTCCAGCCCGGCGGCGACCGGGTGGTGCGGTTTCCCCTGAACCCGTTCCTCGGCATCATGGGCGTCGCCGTCGCGGGCGACGTTCGGGCGCATTCCGTGCCGCCGGGCGCGCACGGCGGCAACCTTGATATCAACCTGCTCACCGTTGGATCGTCGTTGTACCTGCCGGTGCAGGTCCCGGGCGCGCTCGCCTACGTCGGCGACCCGCACTTGGCTCAGGGCGACGGCGAGGTCGCCCTCACGGCCATGGAGGCGTCGCTGCGCGTCAGGGTACGCTTCGACGTGATCAGCCAAGCGGATGCCCTCACACAGTTTGGCGCGCTCGTCGGCCCACTCGCCGAGACGAGCGATTTTCTCGTGCCGACCGGCCTGAACGTCGACCTCGACGAGGCCGTGCGCGAGTGCGTACGGGCGGCAATCAACCTGCTCGCCGCCCGCTACGGCATGGATCGCACCCTCGCATACGCCTATCTCAGCGCCGCAACCGACTTCAACATCTCGCAGGTGGTTAACCGTGTCACCGGCGTGCACGCCCGCATTCGAGTGGCCGACTTTCGTGGTTGATTCGATGCGTTCGGCAGCAGTGCCGGCCTTTGACACCAGCATTTGGCGGGTCCTGGACAACCCCCTCGTGGGCAGCGAATCCGACAGTGAAACCGGCAGTGAAACCGACGCTCCGCTGCACGGTTTGACCGTCGCCGTCAAAGACGTCTACGACGTGGCCGGTTTCGCTGGCGGCGGCGCTGCTTTCGGTGGGCGGTGGCCCGTTCGGGCTGTGCCTGGTCGGGCCGAGGTTCAGCGACCTGGCGCTCGTGGATGCCGCAGTGGAACTGGCCACCGCGCTCGGGTGAGCCACCGGGTTTGAACACTACGACATCCCCGTAACGCGCAGGAAACGTCTGCTGCCTAAACTGGGCACCTGAAACACCTGTTTCACCATGCCGAGGGAGTGAAACACATTTCCAGTCTTCCGATCAATCCGCCCGCGCGACTTCTCATGGGTCCCGGCCCGATCAACGCCGATCCCCGGGTGCTGCGCGCCATGGCGGCACAACTGGTGGGCCAGTACGACCCCGCCATGACCGGCTACATGACCGAGACGCAAGCGTTCTACCGCACCGTCTTCGGCACCACGAACGAGCACACGCTGCTCGTGGACGGTACCGCCCGGGCCGGCATCGAGGCCGCCCTGGTTTCGCTGATCGACGGTGCCCGCGAATGCGCCCGGCTGCTCGTGGACGAAGGGCTGCCGGAGGCCGTTGAGCGGCACCGTCGGCACGGCGCCGCGATGCTGGCCGGGGTACAGGCTCTCGGCCTCGATACGTTTGGTGACCTCGGGCACAAGATGAATAACGTCGTCGCGGTCGTGATCCCCGACGGGGTGAACGGCGACAGCGTGCGCGGGGCCCTGCTGAACGACTTCGGTATCGAGATCGGAACCTCGTTCGGCCCACTGCACGGCAAAGTTTGGCGCATCGGAACCATGGGCTACAACGCCCGCCAGTACACCGTGCTGACCACCCTCGCCGCGCTCGAGCAGGTGCTGCGCCGCGCCGGGACATCCGTTGTGGGTGGCAGCGGTGTGGGCGCCGCCTACGATGTGTACGCCGATAACGCGCGACAGGATGCCCTGTGACGACCGCGGCCGACATCCTCGACCGGTGCGACGAGCTCGCCTGGCACAGCTCGTTGCCGAACGGCCTGATCGAGCGGGTCTACCTCTCGCCCGAACACGCCGCCGTGAACGCCCTCGCCGCCGAGTGGATGACCGCGGCCGGCCTGGCCACCTGGCAGGATGCCGCGGGAAACCAGTGCGGTCGGCTCGAAGGAGCCACCCCCGGGCTACCCGCACTGCTGCTCGGTTCGCACCTCGACACGGTTCCTGCGGCGGGGCGGTACGACGGAATCCTCGGGGTGCTGCTCGCCATCGCGGTGGCCGAACGCCTCGCGCAGTCGGGTCGCCCCCTACCGTTCGCCCTTGAGGTGGCCGCCTTCGGCGATGAAGAGGGCACCCGATTCGGCACCACCCTGCTCGGCAGCCGCGCCCTGGCCGGAACCTGGCAGAACGAGTGGTGGGGCCTGCTCGATGCGAACGGTGTGAGCCTCGACGCGGCCTATCGTGCGTTCGGCCTCGACCCGGCGTTGATCGGCGAGGCCGCGCGCACCCCGGTCGAACTGATCGGCTACCTCGAAGCGCACATCGAACAGGGCCCGGTACTCGATGACGCCGGCCTCGCGCTCGGCGTCGTGTCGTCGATCGCCGGAGCCCGACGGTTCCAGGTCGTGATCGAGGGGGCTGCAAGGCACTCCGGAACGCCGTGGGCGCTGCGCCGAGACGCCCTGGCCGGGGCGAGCGAGGTCATTCTTGCGATCGAACGCATCGCCCGCGAGGCGGACCTGATCGGCACGGTCGGTCATCTCGCCCTCTTTCCCGACGCGGTGAATGTCATTCCGGGGCGGGTCGAGTTCAGTCTCGACCTGCGCGGCGAGTTTGATCCGCAACGAGACCGGGCGTGGGCCCTGATCGAGCAGACGGCGGAGCAAATTTGCGAACGCCGAGGGCTGACGCTGACGAGCGTTCAAACTCACGGCGCACCGGCCGCGCACTGCAGCCCGCACCTGCGGGCGGCCGTGGCGACCGGCATCCGCTTGGCTGGTGGTGAGTCGTCGCCGACGCTGTTCTCTATGGCTGGCCACGACGCCATGGCGATCGCGGCGCTCACCGACATCGGCATGTTGTTCGTGCGCTGCCTCGGCGGCGTCAGTCACCACCCCGACGAATCGGTCACCGTGGCCGACGTGGCCGTCGCGCTCGATGCGTTCGAAGCAGCGGTGCTGGCCCTGGCCGACCAGTACGACGCCGACGAGATGGACTCCGAGTACGACGCACGTGCGGCTCTGAGGTGACCGACACGATGAACATCGGGCAGCGCATCGACGGTCGCTACGGCGAGCTGTCGCCGCAGGAGCAGCGGGTGGCCGATTTCATCCTCGATCACCTGAGCGACCTCGCAGTGTACAACGCGTCGGAGCTGGCCCGACTCAGCGGTGTTTCCAAGGCCACGGTGTCGCGACTGTTTCGCCGGCTGGGCTTTCAGGATTCCGCCGAGGTACGCGAGCACGCGCGCACCCTGCGCAGTCACGGCGCCCCGGTGGGTGGGCCGGGAGCCTCCGCCGGTACGCCGTCGCGCCTGGCCGCGCACCTGGAGGGTGAGCAGGAGAACCTGCGGCGACTGCTGCAAAACCTCGAAGACGGCCGACTGGATGCCGCGGCGCGGCTGATCGCGCACGCCGGCAACGTCGTCGTGATCGGGCTGCGCAACAGCTACCCGCTGGCCCTGCACCTGCGCCAGCAACTCGCCCAGGCCTGCCAGAGCGTACGGCTTGCGCCGCTGCCCGGGCAGTCGATCGGCGAGGATCTGGCCGGACTCGGCCCGCACGACGTGGTCGTTCTGCTCGGTTTTCGGCGCCGCACCGCGGGCTTCGGGCAGCTGGTCGCGGCGATCCAGCGGCGGGGGATCCCGCTCGTGCTGATCGCCGACCCGTCGGCCCGCAAGCATGCCGACGGCGCGGCGGTCTGGCTGGAATGCCCGATCGACAGCGCTTCGGCCTTCGACAGCTATGCCACGGCGATGAGCCTGATCAACCTGCTCGCGACCGGCGCGATGGGGGCGCACGTGCGCGAAACCCGCACCCGCATCGCCGCCATCACGCAGGTGTACGAAGACCTCGACGAACTCGAGGCGCCCTGGTGAGTAGATTGGGCACCATGTTGACTCTCTCGGTCTCTGCGCTGCGCGACCGCCGGCACACCTGCCTGGCCGTCGACCGCTGGGCCGAGGAGGTCGCGGCGGGCGCCCCCTACGTCGAGGCCGGTGCGCTGGTCGACGCCGCTCGGCGGGCCGCGACCCCGCTGTCTGGCGCGGAGGTGGATGAAGCCCTCGCGGGGCATCCGCACATCGGTCAGGCGCCGACCGGAGCCGGGGCTGCGCAGCAATTCTCCCGCCGGGAACAGGCCTCCGCCGACGCGGACGATACCGAGCTGGCTGCCCTGCTCGCGGCTGGCAATCGCGACTATGAGGCCCGTTTCGGCCGGGTGTTTCTGATTCGGGCGGCGCCGAGCGGGCGGCGCGCAGGCCGGGACCGGAGCTTGCGGATGTCGCGGCACGCAGCCACGTCACGACGCACGTGCTCGACTCCGTCACCGGCCGGCCCGCGGCGGGCGTGGCGGTCACGCTGGAGCAGCGCGTCGGCACCGCGTGGGTGTTGGTCGCGACCGGCGAAACGGATGCCGACGGGCGCCTCACCGCGCTCGGCCCGGCGGCGCTGCCGGCCGGCCGGTACCGCATCAGCTTCGATACCGGAGCCTGGTTCGCGCAGGCCGGGCGAGACACCTTCTACCCGGAGGTGACGATCACGTTCGACCTCGCCGACGTTGCGGAGCACTATCACGTACCCCTGCTGCTCGCCCCGTTCGCCTATTCAACCTATCGAGGCAGCTGACCGCGCCGAGCCGTGAGTTTCGAACGCCGAGGCGTGAGTCTTGGGCGGATGCACCACCCCGCGACTACTCCACGCTCACCCGGCGACCGCGCACATACACCCCGGTGATCGCGGGCTCCCGTAAAGCGAGCAGCAGCGCGAACAGGGTCTGCTCAGCGGCCAGCGCGGCGTCGTCGGCCCGCACGGCGTTTGCGAGCACGAGCGCGAGCGATTCCCAGCGATCGGGGTCGATGAGCAGAAAGTCCGCGTCCTTGCCGAGATCGAAGTTGCCGAACCGGTCCTCCATGTCGAGGGCTCGCGCGCCGGCAAGGGTTCCGGTGAACAGCAGCGCGGCCGGGTCGATCGCCACGCCGGCCTCGCCGGGTTCCGACAAATGTGCTTTGTAGCAGTCGTTGAGCACCCGCGCGACGAGCCATTCGTCGCCGCCGCCAACATCCGTTCCGATCGCTACGTTCACGCCGAAACCCGTTGTGCGACGCCACGGCATGGTGCCGGAGCCGAGGAACCCCTGCGAGGTCGGGCAGTGTGCGATCGACGTGCCGGTGTCGGCCAGGCGGGCGAGCTCCGAGTCCTGGCAGTGCACGGCGTGCGCCAGGATGCTGCGCCGCCCGAGCAGCGACGTGCCGCCGCGGGCTGAGCCCGGCAGGAAGCATCCGTCGTAGGTGTCGAGGTACGTTTTCGTGCCGTACACCGATCGCACGGCGGCGATCTCGCCGGTTCCGGGCCGGTCGTTCTCGTTGAGGTGGCTGTGAAAGTACACGCCGCGCCCGCGCACCGAGTCGTAGAGTTCGCCGAGCCCGGCCAGGGTTGTCGGCGTCACCGAGAGGCTGAATCGCGGCACGATCGCGACCTGCAGCAGCGCGGTCTGGGCCGTACCGGTGTCGACGGCGTGCCAGCGGTCGATCTCGGCGGCCGCGAGCTCAAGAGCCTGCTCCTCGCTAGTCAGGAGCGTGGCGGCCGAGTCGGTGCCCACGGTCTGGATGCCGCGCCCGCTCACCAGCCGCAGGCCGGCCGCCTGGGTTTCTTCAAACAGCGCGTCCTGCGCCGGCGCAAACGCCGACCCGAACACGAGGGCGCTGGTCGTGCCGACGGATGCCCGCCTTCTCGTGAAATCCCGCGCCACCTGTCGCGCAAACCCCGGGTCTTCCAGCCGGGACTCCGCCGGAAACACACACTCGTCGAGCCATTCCAGTAGCTGGCCGCCGCCGTAGGCATCCGTCGTGTAGGTCTGCGGAAAATGAATGTGGGTGTCGACGAACCCCGGCAGGATGAACCCGGTCCTGGTCACCGGCAGCGCGGCGAACGCCGTCGGCAGCTCGGCGAAGGGACCGACCCAGGCGATCGTGCCGCCCGCCGTCGTGACCAGGGCGCCGTCGGGCACCGAAACGAGGTGCGAACGGGCCTGATCCACGGTCGGCGCGTCGGCAATGTGAAAGATGTGGCCGCGGAAGACCGCGCTACCCGATGCTTCGTACATATCTACGGAGATTATCGCCTCGAACCTGGGAGATCGGCGATTTCGGCACCATTTCGTGAAACTCTCCGCAGATTTGCACGGTGCCCACCGGAACCGGGCCGGACGTCGCCGAGCCGCCCGGCAAAACCGAGCCCCACTCGTGCGGTCGGCCCGTCACGCCGCGCCACCCACAGCACCTAAACCAGCCCGGCATACGAATCCCAAGCGGGACCGGCGTCGGACGCATCATCGTGCGTGATGGTCGCCTGAATGAGTCCGTAGGGCCGGTCGGCGGCGTGGTACACCTCGTCGTTGTTCGCCACGTTGAACGGCGACAGGTCGTATAGAAAGTGATGCTTGATCGGCGCCGACAGCCGAATCTCGGCGATGAACGGATACGCCTCCAGTACGGCCTCGCCCATGCGGTACAGCGTCTGCTGCAGCGCGAGAGAGTGTATGAGCGCGAACTGGGGCATCAGAATCTGCTTGATGCCGGCATCAGGCCGCTTTTGCTCCTGAGACCGCCATCGCCCGACGCAGCCTGCCCACGCGACCTGCCACACCCGTTGGTCGAGCCTGTCGAGGCCACCATCGCCCAACGCGAGCCGGCCTACGCGACCCGGGCCCGCAGCATCCGCTCAACCGTGCAGCAACCGCCAGATGCGGTCTCGCGACATCGGCAACTCGGTGGGACGGATGCCGATCGCGTCACGCACCGCATTGGCCAGCGCCGGCGCGACCGGGTTGTAGGTCGATTCGCTCATGGACTTGGCGCCGTAAGGCCCGAGCACGTCGTGACTCTGCGCAAAGTAGACCTCGGTGACCGGCAGGTCGACCAGCTGGGGAACGTGGTAGTTGCGCAGCACCCGGGTCGTCACCGCGCCAGCGCCGTCGAGCAGCACCTCCTCGAACAGGGCGGTACCGAGCGCCTGCGCGACGCCGCCCTCGATCTGGCCGCGGCACTGCTCGGGATTCATGATGAAGCCGGCGTCGGCGGTCTGGATCGACTGCAGAATGCGCACTTCACCGGTGTCGGTGTTCACGGCCACGCGAAAGGCGTGCACGTTGAAGGCCAGGGAGCGCAGCGCTCCGTCTTCGCGCCGCGTGGCGGTCAGATCGATGTCGTTGGCGGTGGCCCAGGCGGCAAGCTGGTCGAGCGAGACGACCGTGCCCGCCGCGCGCAGCCCATCCCGTTCGAGCTGCCACGTCACGTCGGCCGACCCACTGCGCGACGCCGCGGCTGAACCGAGCGTCTCGGCCAGCGCGGTCGCCGCGGCGAGCACGGCTTTGCCGGCTACCACCACCCCGGCCGAGCCGAACGCGCCGGAATCGTAGCCGGCGGCATCCGTGTCGGAGTGCACCAAATCGATGTGGTCCACCGTTGTGTGCAGGGCCGTCGCGGCGATCTGGGCGTGCACGGTCGTGGTGCCGTTGCCGAATTCGGTCGTGCCGACCCGCACCAGATAGCGGCCGCCCGCGAGCAGCTGAACGGATGCCTGCGACCGGTGGCCGCGCGGCGGCGTCGTCGCGATCATCGACGACGCCATGCCGGTACCGACCCGCCACGGGGGCCCGGCCGGAACGACGGCCCCATTGCCGCGCTTCAGCGCCGCTTCGGCCAGGTCGAGGCACTGGTCGAGGCCGTAGCTTCCGAAGATCAGGTCGGGTCCTTCCTCGTGCGTGACCACGAGCGGGTCGCCGGGCCGCACCGAGTTCAGTCGGCGCAGTTCGAACGGGTCCACGTGGAGTTTGCGGGCCAGTTCGTCGAGCGCGCACTCGATCGCGAAGATGATCTGGCCGAGGCCGTAGCCGCGGAAGGCGCCCGACGGGGGGTTGTTTGTGTAGACGCTCTGGGCATCCACTTGTTTGTTGGGCACGTTGTACAGCGCGACGGACTCGCTCGTGCCGTGGAACATCACACCGGGCGCGTGGTTGCCGTAGGCGCCGGTGTCGGCGAGCACGCCGAGTTTTAGGGCGGTCAGGCGGCCGTTGGCCGTGGCTCCGAGGGTGACGTCCAGCGTCATGGGATGCCGCACCGGGGCGATGGTGAGCTCGTCGGTGCGGGTGAATTCGTACTGCACCGGCCGCCCGGTTTTCAGCACGGCGAGGGTGACGAGGTCTTCGGTGAGCAGCTCCTGCTTGCCCCCGAAGCCGCCGCCGACCCGGGCGGTGAAGACGCGCACATCGGCCGGTTCGAGGTCGAACAGACGGCAGATCTCCTTCTGCACCAGAAACGGCACCTGCGAGCTCGTGCGCAAGTTCAGCCGGCCCTGCTCGAGCCAGCCGATTGTGGCGTGGGTTTCGAGGTGGGTGTGCGAGATGCGCTGGGTTTGCCAGCTGCCGGAGACGATGGTGGTGGCCTCGGCGAGGCCGGCCTCGACGTTGCCGTATTCGCCGTGCAGTTCGGCGACCAGATTGCGCCGAGGGTCGGCCAGGCGCGACACGACCGGGTCCTTGTCGCCGTGCACGAGCGGCGCACCGGGAGCACCGGCCAACTGCGGGTCGAACACGGCATCGAGTAGCTCGTATTCAACCTCGAGCAGCCGGCAGGCGGCCTCGGCGATGGCGATCGAGTCGGCCACGACCGCCGCAACCCGCTGTCCGCGAAAGCGCAGCGTCGCATCGAAGACCAGGGTGTCGTCGGGGTCGTCGAATCGGCTTTCATGCCGTGCCGTGGAGAACAGCGTCGCGGGGGAGTCGGCGTGGGTGAGCACGCGGTGCACGCCGGGCAGTGCGGCCGCCCTGGTGGCATCTAGAGAGCGGATGCGTGCATGCGCGTGCGGACTGCCCAGCACAGCAAGGTGCAGCAGCCCGGGAATAGCCACATCGAGGGTGTACGGCTCGAGCCCGCTGACCACGCGTTCTCCGGCGATCGCCCCGGAGGAGGTGCCGACCGGGCCGACGGCCTGGCCAGCTCGGCCGGTCGCACGCACCCGGCCGAGCGTTGATGCGTCCGACTGTTCGCGCCCGGGCACCACGTGGCAAGAGCCTTCCGGCGGGGTGTGCTGGCTGGTAATTGCGTCGGTGATCGAGCGGTAGCCTGTGCACCGGCAGAGGTTGCCCTTGAGCAGTCGGGGCAGGTCGTGCAGTCGCGGCAACTCGCCCGGTTCGGTGTCGGCATCGGCTTCGATGGCGGCGGCGGTCACGACCATGCCGGGCGTGCAGAAGCCGCATTGAAAGCCCGCGGAATCGACGAAACGCTGCTGCACGGGCGCGAGATTGCCGGGCTGGCCGAGGCCGGCCGCGGTCGTGATCTGCTTTCCGGCCGCCCGGTACGCCGGGTAGATGCAGGAGTGCACTGGTGTGCCGTCGACCTGCACCGTGCAGGCGCCGCAGTCGCCGGTGTCGCAGCCCTTCTTCACCTCGAAGTGTTCCTGCTCCCGTAACAGCGTGCGCAGGCACTGGCCGGCAGCGGGCGTCGCCTCGACCCGGGTGCCGTTGACCTCGAAGGTGACGGTGGCGACCATCGCGGCCTGTTCCAGCGTCATGACTGACTTGCGACGTCGGTCGAGGCGGCGAGTTCGGCGCGAATCTCTTCGCCGAGCAGCAGTCCCATCGCGCGTCGCCAGTCGGCGGGGCCGTGGGCATCCGTGAACCAGCAGTCGATCGCGGCAATATCGCCGGCGAGAACGTCGGCGGCGGGCAGTTCCGAATACCGCAGTTGCACGGGGCGCAGCGTCGCCGCCGTGACCGTGAGCACGAAGACACCGTCGGCGTCGACCCGCCCGGCCAACACCGCGCCCGAGCGTCCGAGCGGTGACAGGGCAATCTTGCGATACGCCGTCGTGGCCTGCAGCGAGGTCAGCGGCACTCGAATGGAACGCAACACATCATTGGCCTCGAGCGCATTGGTCATATTGCCGGTGACGAACTGTCGAGCCGGTACGACCTCGTCACTGCCGTCGCCGCGCCAGACCAGCAGCTCGGCATCGAGCGCGACGGCGAGGGTGATCATGGGCCCGGCTGGAAGCGAGGTGGCCAGGTTGCCGCCGACCGTCGCTACATTCCACACCTTGAATGAGCCGAACAGGGCCGTGCAGCACTGATAAAAAAGCGGATGCGCCGCCCACCCGGCCTGCATCGGCAGCCGGGAGAGCTCGGCCAGAGTGCATGTTGCCGCGATCTCGAGACCATCCTCGGTAATCGTGAGCGCCGGCCACCCCAGGGTCTGCAAATCGACGAGTGCCCTGAGGTGGGCGCGCGGGTCGGCAAACAGCTCGGATCCCCCGGCCAACGGTACGACGGTCGGCCCGAGCGCGATGAGGTCGCTGCGCGTTCGAGCCGGGATGATACGGGTCACGGTACTGAGGTCCATTGTTGTCTCCGTTGGATGCTGTGAATCCCACTCACTATGCGGTGGGGCATCCGTGCGTGCGGCGCTGGCACACGGTTTGAGTTCACGAGGGCGAAGCGAGCACGGTAGTAGGCGCCCCGCCTGGTCGGGACCAGACTACCTTTGGCGGCCCGGGGTTAGCAGACACGAGAGCACCCGCAGGTTGATTCCCAGCCGACGCTGTCATTATTTGGTCGATTACGACGGTGGGAGACCGAGATGACCGCTGCCCCAACCTCCGAACACACGATGCCGTTCGAACAAAGGGATGCCGATTCGAACCGGCCGGTTCCTGATCATTTCGATGTGGTCGTGATCGGTGCCGGCCCGGCTGGAACCGCTGCAGCCCTGCGCGCGGCGGAACTGGGCGCATCCGTCGCCGTCTGCGAATCTGACCGTCTCGGCGGCACGTGCGTGAACACCGGATGTGTACCCACCCGCGTACTGGCGAAAACGGCTCGGCTCATGCGGGAGATCCGCACCGCCAACGCGTACGGCATCTCCGTGTCCGAGCGCCCCCTGGACTGGCCCGCCACCGTCGTTCGCGTCCGGCAAACCGTTGACCGGGTGCGTTTGATGAAAAATGAGGCGACGCGATTCGCTGACGCCGGTGTGGAACTCATTCTTGAGGGGCGCGCCTGCTTTCTGGATGCCTCCACGCTCAGACTGGAATCTGGGCGTCGGGTGACCGCCGGTGCCGTACTGGTGTGCGTCGGCGGTCATTCCCGGCGGCTGCCGGTTCCAGGAGCTGAGCTCGCGACGGTACCGGAGCACGTGCTCGACCTTCCGAGTGTTCCCAGTCGCCTGGCCGTGATCGGCGGGGGAAACACCGGTGCCCAACTGGTCACTGTGTTTCGTTCCTTCGGCTCGGCTGTGACCCTGCTCGATGTGGCCGACCGCGTGCTCGCCACGTCTGACGAGTCCGTCTCGCACGCCGTCGCCCAGGCTTTCGTCGAGCAAGGTGTCATACTCCGCCTGGGCATCGACGGAATTGACGGACTTCAACGCGCCGCTGACGGCTCGATCACCCTGACCTGGCGGGAGAACGGGCTCGAGAGTGTGAGCAGCTTCGACGCTGTGATCATGGCCACTGGCTGGCCTGCGGATATCGGTGACCTCGGACTGGAAAATGCCGGTGTCGTCACGAGTCGTTCGTCCGTTTCCGTCGATGCGTATTTTCGAAGTTCGATACCGCACATTTTCGCTGTTGGCGACGCCAACGGCCGAGATATGCTCGTGCAGGCCGCACAATTCGAAGGAGAGGCCGCGGCCGAGAACGCCGTGTTGGATGCCAATCGACGAACCCCGCACCACCTGCTTCCCGCGGGTGGGTTCACCGATCCGGACTACGCAGGTGTCGGTCTGACCGAGGCCGATGCCCGGCGGCGCGACGAGCTGTGCGTCGTAACGGTGGTGCCCTATTCGCTGCTGGATCGGGCGGTGATCGATGATCGCCAGCGGGGATTCCTCAAGCTCATCGCCGACCGCCGGCGGGAGCTCATTCTCGGCGCCCACGCGGTCGGTGAAAACGCCGTGGAGGTCATTCAGTCCGTGACGACGGCGATGGCTGCCGGGATCGACGTGGCCACGCTGGCAAACGTGCGATTCGCCTACCCCACCTACAGCGCCGTGATCGGACTCGCTGCACGAGCCCTGCTGGCCGAGCACGCCGATCGCTCGGCCGCGCGGGATGGTCAGACGTCGATCGTGTAGACGAGTTCTTCCTGCAGCATACCGAGCCATTCGTAGAGTTCGCGCAGAAACGGGGTGTTGTCACCAAGGAGGTGCACGACCCCGTCCGGGGTGATCTGCAGCCGGTCGGCGAGGGTCAGCCGCAGGTCGGTGAGGCTTCGCAGCCAGGCCTGCACGGCATCGGGATCGAGACTGATCATGACCGGCTGGAGGTCGTCGCTGTCGTCGTCGGGGGAGGAATCGGGAGTGTCGGTATCCGCTCCACTGGAACCCAGCGAATTCAGCACGACCTGGGCGTTCTGCGCCTTGCGATCGAGCAGGTCGGTCGCCGTGAACCGGCGAAACTCGGCGGCCGCGTCGTCGTCGTCGCGGTAGGCGTCGGGCAGCAGGCGCCCGAAGATTCCGTCGCTCGAGGCGAGAGAGGGATCGTCGGCACCCGAGTCGAGCATCTCGAGAAGCTGGGTGGTAGCGAGGCGCAGCAGGTCGGCTTCGATCGGTTCGAAGCGGCCGTGCAGGGTGCCATCCGGCTGAGTGGTGAATCGACTCACTCGTCGGCCTTCGCCAGCGTCGCCATCAGGCCGTAGCCGTGCATGGCTTCGACGTGACGTTCCATGGATTCGCGATTGCCAGTGGCCACGACGGCGCGGCCGTTATTGTGCACCTGCAGCATGAGCCGTTCGGCCTGCTTGGGCGAGACGCCGAAGTAGCTGCGAAAGACGTAGGTCACGTAGGACATGAGGTTCACCGGGTCGTCCCAGACCAGGGTCACCCACGGTCGGTCGAGTGACACGTCCTCGCGAAGGTCGGTCTGTTCGGTAGTCTGCGTCACCCCTTAAGCCTCACACGCTCCCGCCGGGTTTTCCACCGCCGCGTCATACTTGCCCGCGCGGCGTGCGGGTTCGGGGAGAGGGAATATCCTTGAGTATGACGTCTTTTGCACCATCGTCCGCTTTGTCCCCAGCCCACGGCGCTCAGCACCCTGAGCTGGCCCCGCTGACTAACATTGATGTTGAGCGCATTCGCAATGACTTTCCGGTGCTGCACCAAACGGTGAACGGGCATCCGCTCGTCTATCTGGACTCTGGCGCCACCTCGCAGAATCCGATCAGCGTGATGGAAGCCGAGCAGGAATACTACGAGCAGCGCAACGCGGCCGTGCACCGCGGCGCCCACACGCTCGCCGTCGAAGCGACCGAGGGGTTCGAAGCCGCCCGCGAAAAGGTTGCCGCGTTCGTCGGTGCCCAGACCGACGAGATCGTCTGGACCTCCAACGCCACCGAGGGCATCAACCTGCTGGCCTACAGCTTCTCCAACGCCTCACTCGGCCTCGGCGGCCCGGCCGCCCGCCGCTTCAGCCTCCGCGCCGGTGACGAGATCGTGGTCACCGAGATGGAACACCACGCCAACCTCATTCCCTGGCAGCAACTCGCCCTGCGCACCGGTGCGACCCTGCGCTTCATTCCCGTCCTCGACGACGGCACACTCGACCTGCTGACCGCAGCGGATGTTGTCGGCCTCCACACGAGACTGCTCGCCTTCACCCATGGCTCCAACGTCACTGGCACCATCAACCCGGTGGCCGAACTCGTGGCCCTGGCCCGCCGCGTCGGTGCGCTGGTCGTGCTGGATGCCTGCCAGACCGTGCCGCACCTTCCCGTGGACGTCAAGGCGCTCGACGTGGACTTCGCCGTCTTCTCCGGCCACAAGATGCTCGGCCCCACGGGCATCGGCGCGCTCTACGGTAAAGCCGAACTGCTCGCCGACATGCCGCCGTTCCTCACCGGCGGGTCGATGATCACGACCGTCGACATGACTCAAGCTGAGTTTCTCGCTCCGCCGCAGCGCTTCGAGGCCGGCACCCAGCGCATCTCGCAGGCCATCGCGCTGGCCGCGGCCGTTGATTACCTGAGCGAAACCGGCATGGATCGAGTGCACTCCTGGGAGGCCCAGCTCGGCCAGCGCCTGGTTGCCGGCCTGGCTGAAATTCCCGGTGTACGGCTGCTCGGCCCCGGTCTCGGCGTGGAACGTCTGGGACTTGCCGCCGTCGACGTCGCCGGAGTGCACGCGCACGACGTCGGTCAGTTTCTCGACGACGCCGGCATCGCCGTGCGCGTAGGCCATCACTGTGCGCAGCCCCTGCATCGCCGACTCGGCGTGACTGCGTCCACCCGCGCAAGCACCTACCTCTACAACACGACCGATGAGGTCGACCTGTTTCTGGCCACCCTCGCTGAGGTCGCCCCCTTCTTCGGAGTCAAGCCATGAGTGACCTGCAGCAGCTGTATCAGACGATCATTCTCGAGCATGCCAAAACCCGGCACGGGGCGGTCGAACTCACGCCACTCGCCGAGGCCGTGGCTCTCGGCGCGGCCGGTGGCCTGCGGGTAGCCGAATCGCACCAGATCAACACGACCTGTGGTGACGAGGTCACCCTGCGCGTCTCGCTCGGCGTCGACGATGAAACGGATCCTGCCGTGACCGACCTGGTCTGGACCGGCGAGGGCTGCTCGATCTCGCAGGCATCCGCTTCGATTCTGACCGACACCTTGCGCGGTCTCAGCGTAACCTCGGCGCGCGCGTTGCTCGACAACTTTCGGGAGATGCTGCGCTCACGCGGAAAGATCGAGCCCGACGAGGAGATTCTCGGCGACGCCGCCGCCTTCGGGGGAGTCTCGCGGTACCCGGCCCGCGTCAAGTGCGCCATGCTGCCCTGGGTCGCCTTCGAGGCTGCCCTGATCGACGCTGAGTCGCACTAGTTTGCCCGCGCCTGCGGCCCGCTCAGATCGACCGGCCCCGGAAAGTCGGCCAGACCTCAGTTTTCGCCGGTGCCGAGCTCGGCGTGCAGGGGCCAGTCCTGGTCATCCAGAATGAGCTGCGCGCAGGCGCCCGTGCGGGCGTTGACCACGATGGGCGCCATCAGGTTCACCGTCGTGGTGCTCTCGCCGGGGTTGACGACCACGAGCACGAGAGCATCGTCGGGCGTCGTCAGCGACAACGCGATCGACTGCTCGCTCGAGATCGCCGGGGTGTAGTTGGGCAGAAAGATGGCCGCGTCGAGAACGAACAGGCGCGTGGTCGGGTGAGCGGATGCCTGCAGCGAGTAGAGTCCAGCGGCCCCCTCGATCTCGTTGAGCACGAAGTCGGTGAGCGGCGCCAGCCCGGGCGGGGGAGAGACAAAGCTGAGGGTGGGGCTGGTGAGGGTAATCGTCATGAGAGAAAGTCCATCAGGGTTGGTTGAAGTACACGGGCGGTAACAGCGAGTGCGGCCTGATAGGTCACTTCCTGCAGTTTCAAATCAATGATGACCTGGCCCAGGTCGGCGTCTTCGATGCCGGACCGTTGGGCATCCAGTGTGCCGGTCTTTTCGAGCAGGGTCGACTGGGCGCGTTCCATCTGCACTTGGCGGGCACCCATTTCACTGCGTTGACCGGTCATGATGGCCATCCGATCGTCGAGTGCCTCGAGGTGCGAGCCCACGTTGACCGCGGTGTCGGTCGAGCGCAGGTCGGAGACAATATTATCGAGCAATGCGAAAACCGATGACGAGCCGGTGCTTTCGTCATCCTCGCCGAAGATCGTCGCGCCTGCTGCGTCGACGCGCACGGTGCTCGTCGCGCTGATGCGCCGTTCGACGCCGCTGGAGCCCGCAGGGTCGCCCGAGTACGCATAGGTCGTGGAACCGCTGCCGTCGGTGACTGCGGTGAACGCCGTGGCATCATCCGAGTTGCCGGCAAACACGCTGCGCCCGAGAAACTTCGTGTTGGCCTGCGAGAGGAGATCGGTTTTGAGCCCGTCGATCTCAATGGCAATGGCCTCTTTGGCCGTCGCTGACAGCGAGCCGGAGTTGGCACCCTGCACGGTGAGGTCCCGTACGCGGTTCATGATGTCCGACACCGACCCGAGCGAGGATTCGATGGTGGTCAGCCAGTCGTTGCCATTGTCGGCGTTGGCGCTGTACTGATCAACCGCACGCATCTCGGCGCGCACCGCCATAGCCGCGGCGGCCGCGGTGGGGTCGTCGGAGGAACGGTTGATGGACTTGAGCGTGCTCGCCTGCTCCTGCAACCGCGCGAGGTGCGTCATGTTCTCCTGCAGGTTGCGCTGGGCAGCGCGCATCTGCGTCTGGGTGGTTACCCGATCGACCATGAGCTACCTCCCGACCAATCCGGTGCGGTTGATCAGCGTGTCGAGCATCTCGTCGACGGCCGTCATCATGCGGGCCGCGCCCTGATAGGCGTGCTGGAACATCAGCAGGTTCACGTTCTCCTCGTCGAGGTCCACCGAGGAGTTGGCGAGCTGCTGGTTGGCAGCGCCCGATGCCGTCGAGCTGGCCAGCGCCGCCGACTGCAGCTCGGTCTGCGTGAGCACGCCGGACTTCGTCACGAAGTCCGACCAGGTGGTGCTCGGCGATGTGATCGCGCCGTCTACGTCGGTCGCGAATCCGGCGCCGAGCTGGGCGATGGCATCCGCTATGGTGCCGTCGTAGGCACCAGACGTAGCTGAAGCCCGTACGGCCATTTCAGCGGATGATTTCGGCACGATACTGAGGCCCTGTGCGGCCGGTGCACCGGAGGCGCGAGTGAAGAACTCCAGGTTGGTGTCGCCCGCCTGCGTGAAGCCGGTCGCGTAGATGGCGTTGACCTTCGTGGCGAATTCACTCGCGAAGGTGTTGTAGGAGGAGGCGGCCTCAGCCAGGACGCCTCCGGTGCCGCTGGCGTTGGCCCCGCCGAGCAGCGACAGCGCGCCGGCCATTTCGCCCCGTTCCATCGTTACGGCGGTGTCGGCGTTATCGGCCCACACCAGCCTCACGTCACCGCTGTCCTGCATCACGCGCGGAGAGTCGGCGGTGACCTGCACCTGATGCGCGGTGCCGCCGGAGACGAGAGCGTTGCCACCCACGAGCACGGTCACCGTGCCGTCGGCCTGCTCGGTGACGGTCGCGCCGGTGAGGGCGGCGATCGTGGTCGTGAGGGCGCTGCGCTGGTCGAGCAATTCGTTGGCCGTTCCGCCCGTGGCGCGGCTCTGGCGAATCTGCACGTTGAGCGCGGCGACCTGGGTGGCCGCGCCGTTGAGTTCCGAGACCATATTGTTCAGGTCGCTGCGCACGTTCGACCACTCGTCGGAGACGGCCTGGTAGCCCTCGGAGATCTGGGTGAGCAGTTCGCCAGCCGTGCCGAGCAGCAGCGCTGCGGGGGCTGCGGTGTCGGTTCCGTTCGACAGGGTTTGCCAGCCGGCCCAGAACTCATCGAGCTTGGCCGAGATGCCGTCTTCGCCGGGTTCGTTGAGCGAGTCCTCAACCGAAGCGAGCGCGTTTGCCCGCACCGCCGTATAGCCGGCGGTTGCGGCGGTTGCTCGCACGCGGGCATCCAGTTGGGCACTGGCCAGGCGAGCGATGCCGTCCATGGCAACGCCTTCACCGACGCGGGCGCCCTGGGTGAAGATGCCGGTAGGAGCCGTGGCGCCGAGAGCGGAGGTCGATATGCGCTGGCGGGTGTAGCCCTCCGTATTGGCATTGGCAATGTTCTGCCCGACCACGTCGAGGCCCTGGCGCGCGGCAACGAGGCCGGTGTACGCGGTGTTCAAGCTACCAAATGTGCTCACCGTGTTCTCCGTTCTTCTCGTTGGTCGTGCAAAGTTATAGGTTGCGGTCGAAAATGCGGGCGGCGGTCACCGGGGCGCCGGTCACTCCGCTGGCATCGTAGGTCTTGGGGTTGGCGCTGACCGTGGTCATCGTCTCCTGAGTGGATCGGGCCGCGGCACGAATGAAACGCTCGTTGGTGTCGCGGAGTTCTTTGATCTGGCTGGTGAGATCGCCCATGGCTTTGAGGTGTGCGGCGAAGATTTCGCCCCACGGCCCCGCGGGGGCATTGGCGGCGAGTTCACGCAGGGTGGCGTCTTCGGCTGTTCCCCACTGGGTGGCCAGTGCGGCTACCTCGACGGAACGCCCGAGGCCGGCTTCACGCACGAGGTTCAAAACCTGTTCAACCTCGCGAGTGGCGTGTTGCAGCCAGCGCGACTTACCGCCCTGCAGCAGAAGCTGTTCCTCTTCGAGTTTGAAGACCAGCAACTCGAGAAGTTCACGTTCTCGCCACAGCAACGCAGACAATTCGTTGGCGCCCATGACTCCTCCAGCCCACAATTTCACTCGCGCTCAGGGCTACACGGGTGCGTGTGCTCTGGTTCATTCGTTGGCACTATCGGCCGAGAAAACATCGCGGTTAGGCAAAATAGCCTGATTTCTTGCCGAATTGCCCAACCGTGTCCTCTAAAGAGAGGACACGGCAATGTTCCAAATGGGTCTGCTGGCGCTACCCATTTACCCCTTACTACGAGTAGCTTTGAGTTCGCAGGCATTGGGGCCTCTCGCGGGAGGCGCGTCAGCCCTTCCGTGCACATCAAATTTTTGGCATGAGAAGCTCGGGGGACGCACGTGAATCGCACTGACCGCAATGCCCTCGTCGTCGAGAATCTCCCCCTGGTCGGCTACCTCGTTTCGGAGGTCTGGGCCAAGGCCCGCCACCTCTCCCGTGACGACCTCGCCTCGGCCGGCGCTGTTGCCCTCATTACCTCAGCGGATGCTTTCAACCCCACCCTCGGGGTTCCCTTCGGAGCCTTCGCCCGGCGCCGCATCATCGGCGCTTTCGCCGACGAGATGCGCTCAAGCGACTGGGCCACCCGCTCCGCTCGCCGCCGCATCAAAGAAACTCTCGCCGTACAGGACACCCTCGCGGCCGCCCTCGGGCGAACCCCGAACGTGAACGAGATCGCCGATGCTCTCGGTGTCGACCGCGACACCGCCGCGGCCGGCCTGGCCGACGCGGCCCGCACCCTCTCAGCCCTCGACGACACGACCGCCGAGTTTCTCGTGGCCGATACCGCAATGCCCGAAGAATCACTGCTCTCCACCGAACGTCTCGTCTACCTGCGGGCGGCCATCGCGGCCCTGCCGGAAAAGATGCGCGCCATCGTCGAGCAGATCTACTTCGACGACCGCCCGGTCAAAGACATCGCCGCGGAACTCGGCACTACGCACTCCGCTGTCTCCCAAATGCGCGCCGAGGCGATTCGCCTGCTTCGCGACGGACTCAGCACGCACTACGCCGACGAAATCGAAACCGCGGCTGCGTATCAGCCGGAGTCGCGCATTGCTCCGGCTCGCCGCAGCGCCTACCTCGCCCGACTCGCCGACCTCGCCACGGTGGGAATGACTCGCACCGCGCACGAACACCTGCAGCTCGACACGGTCGAACGCGCAGCATCCTGACTTTTCAGTAATCTCACCGCTAGCCCATGGATGGGCCGGCTTCACAACACCTCACGGAAGAAACCCTCATGGTCATGCAGATCAACACCAATACCTCAGCATCCGACGCCTACCGCAAACTGGCCGCCGCGCAGAGCGCACTCACCCAGCCCACCGTTGCGATTTCGAGCGGACTCACGTCATCCGAGCCGGCCGTCACCGCGGACAGCGTGGACTTCGAGGGGAAGACCCGGGCGGTCTCGGCTGAGAACACCCTTGCGGCGGCGTCGCGCCTGAGCAACAACGCCATGGCCGAGCAGATGGTCGACCTCACCCGCGTGAGCATTCTCGCCCAACCGGTCACCGCGGTCTCCGCCCAGGCCAACCAATCGAACTCCGACGTTCTGCAGCTGCTCCGCCCCGCCGCGTAACCGCTGCTTGCTCTTTCTTGAAGACGCTGTCCCTTCGTGGGGCAGCGTCTTCTTGGCGTATGGGCCCGCTAGCGGGCGATCTGGCCTCGGAATCTAACCCCCACGGCAAAACGGTCGATAGCAAGAGTTGCCAGACCATGGATGGGCTGGTGTAACACGACCCACTCACGGAGGATTCACCATGGGCATGCAAGTCAACACCAACGTCGCGGCCAACAACGCGTACCGCAACCTGGCCACCACGCAGAACGATCTTTCCAAGTCGCTCGAGAAGCTCTCGAGTGGTCTTCGCATCAACCGGGCAGCGGATGACGCGGCCGGCCTGGCAATCTCTGAAGGCTTGAAGTCGCAGGTCGGTGGCCTCACGGTCGCTGCTCGTAACGCTCAGGACGCGGTCAGTGTCATCCAGACCGCTGAAGGTTCGCTCAACGAGGTGCAGTCGATTCTGCAGCGTGTTCGCGACCTCGCCGTTCAGGCCGGTAACGACTCGAACAACACCGAGTCACGTGGCGCGATCAAGACCGAGGTCACGGCTTTGACGGCCGAGCTCACTCGAATCAGCGAGTCCACGAACTTCAACGGCACCCAGCTGCTCGACGGTTCGGAAGCCGAGCTCAGCTTCCAGGTCGGTGCCAACGGCGACGCCAGCAGCCAGATCAAGGTCAAGCTTGACGGCGCAAACGTGTCCGATGTAACCAAGGCTATTGGCTCGGGCAACGTCGGTACGTCTTTCGTTCTGGCGACTACCACGCCAGCAACGAGCGTTGCGTTCAAGATCGATGGTACGGCCGTCACAGTCACTGGAACTGTCGCTGTCGGTGGAGACGGAAAGACTGCTGCGGATGCCGTGGCTTCCTTGAATGCGAACACTAGCTTCAGCGAAAAGTTGGTGGCAAGTCTCGACGAAAACGGCAAGTTGAACGTGAAATCACTGACCGGCGGCGTGGTGACAGAGGCATCAAGCACGGCACTCGCGGAGCAGTCCGTTCAGAGCAAAATCGGTGGCCTGGACTTCTCCTCGGCCGAGGGCGCTGCCGCTGCGATCACCTCTCTCGACCGTCAGATCTCTGGCATCTCCACTGCTCGTGCTTCGCTTGGCGCTGACCAGAACCGGTTCGAGAGTGTCATCAAGAACCTGGCCGTCTCCAAGGAGAACCTCACCGCTGCCGGTTCGCGTATTCGCGACACCGACATGGCTGAAGAGATGGTCAAGTACACCCGGGCGAACATCCTCTCGCAGGCCGGTACGGCCATGCTCGCACAGGCCAACCAGAGCAACTCGGGCGTTCTGCAGCTGCTCCAGTAACACGCCTCACCACCGGATCAGATTCTGATCCGGCCGCCGTAGCAGGGGCACCGCGAATTCAATCGCGCTGTCCCTGGCCACGGCACCCCCCGAACGCGCCTGTTCAGCCGGTTCTTCTGACGGCCTGAACGCTGCGGTCGATAGACATAAGTGCTGGCCCATGGATGGGCCGGCGCACGTAGTCCCAGTCACGGAGGAACTCAAATGGGCATGCAAGTCAACACCAACGTTGCGGCGAATAACGCGTACCGCAACCTGGCAACCACTCAGAACGACCTGTCGAAGTCGCTGGAAAAGCTTTCCAGCGGTCTTCGTATCAACCGGGCAGCGGATGACGCGGCCGGCCTCGCAATCTCGGAGGGTCTGAAGTCGCAGGTCGGTGGCCTCACGGTCGCCGCTCGCAACGCTCAGGACGCGGTCAGCGTTATTCAGACCGCAGAAGGTTCGCTCAACGAGGTGCAGTCGATTCTGCAGCGTGTTCGCGACCTGGCCGTTCAGGCCGGTAACGACTCGAACAACACCGAGTCGCGCGGCGCGATCCAGACCGAGGTCACGGCCCTGACGGCCGAGCTCACTCGAATCAGTGAGTCCACGAACTTCAACGGCACCCAGCTGCTCGACGGTTCCGAAGCCGAGCTGAGCTTTCAGGTCGGCGCCAACGGTTCCGCGAGCAGCCAGATCAAGGTCAACCTCGCGGGTGCAGACGTCACCAAGGTGACGGATGAGCTCACCGACGGCTACAGAGTAACAACTGAAGGATCCAAACCTGGACCGGTTGCAAGTGGGAATATCCAGTTTGACAAGGCAACTGCCAACGGTATCTACGTCATCTCACAGGGTGGCACCGGTGCTAAGAGCTTTACTGTCGACTTTGGAGATACCTCCGCGGCAGATCTGACCGATGCGCAGGTATTCAGCAAGCTGGACACTGCGGCTAAGGCAGCGAATTTCGCCGATTCGAGTGTGCCGGTCGATTTTGTTGTCAGTACGAATGGCACCGGCACGTACAGTATCCAGTCCAAAAACACATCACTGAACGACGCATCGGCGAACGCCATTACAGTCACTGCGGGTGGTAGCGGGGCGACTGCAGGGGCGGGACTGGCAGCAACTACGTATTCAAATAGCAATACCGGGACGACCGATACCTCGACATTCGTCGATATTGCAGGCTTGGACTTCACGGACGCCGCCAAGGCAGCGAAATCGATCGACCTGCTCGATCGCCAGATCTCGAACATCTCCACGGCGCGCGCATCTTTGGGTGCGGACCAGAACCGGTTCGAGAGCGTCATCAAGAACCTGGCCGTCTCGAAGGAGAACCTCACCGCTGCCGGTTCGCGTATTCGCGACACCGACATGGCCGAAGAGATGGTCAAGTACACCCGTGCGAACATCCTCTCGCAGGCTGGCACCGCGATGCTCGCGCAGGCGAACCAGAGCAACTCGGGCGTTCTGCAGCTGCTCCAGTAACACGAGTGATCGCGTCAGAACCTGATGCGTGATCGGCGGCATCCGCTCGTAATTACTCCGAACGGATGCCGTCTCTCTTTAACCAGCGATCGCTGCGAGTTTCTAACCCGAGCGCGGTTGCTGTCGATAGGTATAAGTGCTGGCCCATGGATGGGCCGGAGAATTCAGTCCCAGTCACGGAGGATCCATCATGGGCATGCAAGTAAATACCAACGTCGCGGCCAACAACGCGTACCGCAATCTGGCCACCACTCAGAACGATCTGTCGAAGTCGCTCGAGAAGCTGTCGAGTGGTCTTCGCATCAACCGGGCAGCGGATGACGCGGCCGGCCTCGCTATCTCGGAGGGTCTGAAGTCGCAGGTTGGTGGCCTCACGGTTGCCGCTCGTAACGCGCAGGACGCTGTCAGCGTTATCCAGACCGCTGAAGGTTCGTTGAACGAGGTGCAGTCGATTCTGCAGCGTGTTCGTGACCTGGCCGTTCAGGCCGGTAACGACTCGAACAACGAAGAATCGCGTGGCGCGATCAAGACCGAGGTCGAGGCGCTCACCACTGAGCTCACTCGTATCAGTGAGTCCACGAACTTCAACGGTACCCAGCTGCTCGACGGCACCAAGCCGGAGTTGAGCTTCCAGGTCGGCGCGAACGGCGACGCCAGCAGCCAGATCAAGGTTAACCTCGCCGGCGCCAACGTCAACAAGGTCACCGACGCCATCGGAGCAGGCAACGTCGGCAAGTCGTACGCAACACCGGTAACGTCTGACACGGCAGTGACTTTTACTGCTGACGGCGTGACCACATCCACCACTGCAGCAACGACGGACTTTCTGGCCACCGGTGGAACGGCCAGTGATGCTGCGAAAGTTCTGAACGCAGATGCAGCATTCAGTGAGTTTTACACCGCAGGCGTGGATGAATTCAATCAGCTGAGTGTTCGGGCCAACAATGGTGACGCCATCACTGCGTCCAGTCTGACCGGTGCCAGCGGGGGCACGAGCACGATCGGTGGCCTGGACTTTTCCTCGGCCGCGGGGGCTGCTGCCGCGATCACGGCTCTCGACCGTCAGATCTCGGGCATCTCCACGGCTCGCGCGTCGCTTGGTGCGGATCAGAACCGGTTCGAGAGCGTTATCAAGAACCTGGCCGTGTCGAAGGAGAACCTCACCGCTGCCGGTTCGCGTATTCGCGACACCGACATGGCTGAAGAGATGGTCAAGTACACCCGTGCGAATATTCTGTCGCAGGCCGGTACCGCCATGCTCGCACAGGCCAACCAGAGCAACTCGGGCGTTCTGCAGCTGCTCCAGTAACACCAGCACCACAGGTTCAACCCAGATCGTTCGTTGATCTGACTGGGTGGCTGTTGCGGGCCAGATGAGACCCGCAACAGCCGCCACAGCACCACCCCAGGTTCGACAACCAGAAAGGGAAACCCGTGTCTCTCGCAGTCGACGGCCTGATCAGCGGCCTGGACACCACCTCGCTCATTAATTCTCTGATGACGCTTGAAGCCGGGCCGCAGACCCTGCTCAAAGCCAAAGTCACCGCCTCCAATACGTTCGTGACGGCGCTGCAGGGGCTGAACGCCTCCATCGCCAGTCTCGCGACTCTCGCCACCAAGAGCAGCGTCGCCAGCTCCCTCAACCTCTATTCGGCGACGAGCAGCAACTCGAGCATCACCACCACCGTCTCCAGCGGTGCCAGCACCGGTTCACTCGACGTCGTCGTGGGCGCCCTCGCCCAGGCAAAGTCCGGCGTGACCGCGGCCATGACGGCTTTCAGCGGCACCTCCTTCACCTTCGTCGGCAGCAACGGTACCCCCATCGACATTGCGGCCAACTCGGCCTCGCTCGACGACGTCGCGAGTGCCATCAACGCCTCGAGCGCCGGCATCACGGCCACCAAGGTGGCCTCGGGCACCAACGCCGCCGGCGACAAGCAATATCGCCTGCAGCTGGTCGCTGATGACACCGGCCTCACCGGAAACTTTGAGCTGTACCAGGGCACGAGCGATGACGTCACGGCCGGAACCGCCGCCAACGTGCTCGAGGCTACCGGCGCCGCCGTGATTACCGCCGCGCAAGACGCGCAGGTGACGCTGTGGGCCGGAACCGCTGCCGCGCAGAGCATTACCTCGTCAACGAACACTTTCGCCGACCTGCTGCCCGGCGTGGCCGTGACGGTGTCCAAGGTCTCCACCGATCCGGTCACCATCACCGTCGCCCGCGACAACGCGGCGGTCAGCGACATCGCAGAGAAGCTGGTCAGCTCGCTCAACACGGTGTTCGCGCTGATTTCAACCAAGTCGGCCGTGGTCAATAGCACCGACACGAGCGGCAACGCCGTGGTCTCGGCCGGGGTGTTCAGCGGCGACAGCACTGTGCGCGATGTGAAACAGCTGATCCTCGACGCCGCGTCGTACCCGGTTGACGGCCGCTCGCCGAGCGAGATCGGCATTAGCATCACCAAGAGCGGCACCATGGAATTCGACGCTGATAAGTTCGCCGCCGCCATGAAAGACGACCCGGACCACGTCGAGAAGGTGCTGGCCGAGATCTCCTCCCGTGTCGCCGCCGCGGCCACGAGCGCTTCCGACAAGTACGACGGCATGATCACCGGCATGATCACCGGCCAGGAGAGTCTGGTCAAGAGCCTCGGCACGCAGATCGACAACTGGGATCTGCGCCTGACATCGCGCCGATCGACCCTGGAACGCACCTACGCCTCGCTCGAGGTGCAGCTCAGCAACATGAACGCCCAATCCGCCTGGCTCACCGCCCAGGTTGACGGTCTCAACAGCGCGAACGGAAAATGATGACTATGACAATGGGAACCAACGCCCAGCGTTCGCGTTACAACCGCGACGCGGTTCTCTCGGCAACCCCGGTTCGCCTGCTCACCATGCTCTACGACCGCCTGCTGCTGGACCTGAACCGGGCCGAAGCGGCCCAGCAGCGCCTGGACTGGCAGATCGCGTCAGACAACCTGATTCACGCCCAGGCCATCGTGTCGGAGCTGAGTACCTCGCTCAACGTCGACGCCTGGGACGGCGGCGAGGGGCTGTTCTCGCTCTATACCTATGTCTCGACCGCCATGGTGAGTGCGAACACGCACCGCGACTCGGCCCGCACCCGCGAGTGCATCTCGCTGCTCGAACCGCTGCGGCTCACCTGGCACGAAGCCGCGGCGCTGCTGCCGGCGGCGCCAGCACCGATCGCGCGCTTGAGCGGTGAGCTCGGCATTGGCTAGTCTGGCCGCCTGGGAGGCCGCGCTCGACGACCTCGAGAATCGGCTGGATGCTGCGGCCCGGTCGATGGCCGTCTCGACAGGTTCGAACAGCGATGGTGTCGCGGCCGTAGGGGAGTGGACGGTGCCGACGAGGCTCGGAAATATTCCGCCGGAACTGGCCACACGAGTGCAGGACCTGCTGCACAATCAGCAGAAGCTCATCGGGGAACTCGAACAGGCTCGCACCCTCACCTTGAAGCACCTCACGGCGGTACGGTCGGTACCTCCGGAGCGCGACGCGCGGGCATCCGTTTATCTGGATGTGGCCGGCTGACCCCCGTTCGAGGGTAGTAAAACACCGGCGACACGCCGTAGCGCAACAAACTTGGGGAATGTTCTTACGAACTCCTTACCCATCTGTCGTGGCGACCGATAGCAAGGAGTGAGCACGGATTGCTCACCACCGGGCCACGGATTGGCCGTCTTGTCATTCTGTCGACGAAGCGGGTAATCATGCTTGATTCCGTGACCTCCCTGGCCCTCACGAGCGCCCTGGACGGCCTTGCGCTGCGCCAGCGCACCATCGCGAATAACATCGCCAATGTCAACACCCCCGATTACCACGCCAAGGTCGTCTCGTTCGAGAACGCACTGGCCAAATCGGTCGCTGACGGCAACGGTGTTTCGGCCGCGACGACGGAGCGTTCGCTCGACCCGACGCTGCTCAACGGCAACAACGTGAACCTCGACACCGAGACCCTCGCCAACATCGACGCGCTGTTGCGTTACCAGTTTGCCGCCAAGGCCGTCGAAGGCCCGGTCTCGTCGATTCGCGCCGCGATGAAGACCGCCTGATGGTCGACGCCATCGGAATCGCAGGCAGCGGCATGACGCTGCACCGCAAGTGGCTCGACGCCATCGCCGACAACCTCGCCAACGCCAACACCGTGACCGCCACAACGGATGCTGCCTTTCAGGAACGCTATATCCTCGCGCAGGAGGGCCCCGGCAACGTGGGCGCCAGCACCACGGCCGCCTTCGGCGGTGCCGAGGGCACCCTGGTGTACGAGCCGGAGCATCCGCTCGCCGATGCCGATGGTTACGTGCGTTACCCCGATATCGACATGGCCGAGCAGATGGGCCACCTCATCATGGCCCAGCGCGGCTATCAGGCCAACGCCGCCGTCGTCGACCGGGCCAAGACCGCCTATGAAGCCGCACTACAGATCGGACGTGGCTGATGCCACTTGGCGCCATCAACGCAACCACCGCCCTCTCGGGTGTCATGGGCAGCTCAGCCACGACCGCCACGCAGCGCACCGACGGCTCGGGTTTCGGCACCGCCCTCTCGGGTGCCGTCGACAACCTGCAGCAGCTTCAGGGCACCTCGAATACTCTTGCCATTCAGGCCGTCACCGGTGACCTGGGTGACATTCACACCGCCACCATCGCCGCCACCCGCGCCCAGGTGACCATGGAACTCGTCGCCGCCGTGCGTAACAAAGGCGTCGACGCGTTCAACGAGATCATGAGGATGCAAGCCTGATGCCCCGGCAAGTCACCAGCGTCTTCAAGCGCTTCGGAAACGCGATTCGCGAGTTCACCATTGCCCAGCGCACCGTCGCCATCATCGGCGTCGCCGTGCTCGTGCTCGGCATCGCCGCACTCAGCATGTGGGTCACCAAGCCGGCTTTCACGCCCCTCTTCTCCGGCCTCAGCGGCGAAGACGCCAACAGCATCGTCGAGCAGTTGCGCAGCGACGGCGTCGAATACGAGCTTGCCGACGGCGGCGCCACGATTCTGGTGCCCGAAGCGAGTGTCTACGACGAACGCATCAAGTCGGCCTCGGCCGGCCTGCCCACCTCGAGCACCGGCGGTTACTCCCTGCTCGACACCATGGGCGTGACCTCGAGCGAGTTTCAGCAGTCGGTCACCTACAAGCGAGCGCTCGAGGGCGAACTGGCCAAGACCATCGGTGCCCTCGACGGTGTCAAGATGGCCTCGGTGCAGCTCGCCATCCCCAAAGACAGCGTGTTCGTGTCGGAGAAAAACGACCCAACGGCATCCGTTTTCGTTGAAACCCAGAACGGCGTCACCCTCTCCAACGACCAGGTTCAGGCCATCGTGCACCTGACCAGCGCCTCGATCGACGGCATGACCGCCGCCGATGTGGCCGTCGTCGATTCGACTGGCACCGTGCTCTCTGCCGTCGGCGTTGGTGCCACCGGGGGAGCCGACCAGCAGGCCTCGGACTATGAGACCCGCGTGCGCAGTTCCGTGCAGGCCATGCTCGACAAGGTTGTCGGTGCAGGCAACGCCACCGTCGTCGTTGCCGCCGACATGAGCTACGAATCAGCCAATCGGGTCGAAGAGTCTTTCACCAGCCCAACCCAGGCGCCCGCGCTGAACGAGTCCGTCGACACCGAGACCTACTCGGGAGCCGGCGGCAGCGCCGCCGGCGTGCTCGGATCCGACACGGCCCCCGTGGCCGATGGCGCCACCGACGGCACCTTCTCAAGCGAGTCGACGACCCGCAACAACGCCGTCAACAAGGTCACCGAGAACCGCACCATTCCGGCCGGAGCGATCACCCGGCAGACGGTCTCCGTGGCCGTCGATGCCGCCGCCGCCGCCAAGCTCAATGTGGCCGACATCACCTCGCTCGTCACCTCGGCCGCGGGAATCGACGCCGTGCGCGGCGACGCCGTGACCGTCGAAGTCATGGCCTTCGACACCACGGGTGCCGCTGCAGCAGCTGCAGCGCTCAAGGCAGCAGCGGATGCCGCGGCCGCCGCACAGTTCGCCGAGATTCTGCGGGTGTCGGTGATCACCGCGGGCATCGTCATCACCCTCGTGGTCAGCCTCATTCTCTACGCACGCCGGTCACGTCGCCAGAGCCGGGAATCGGTGGAGATCGGCGATCTCACGGCAATGCAGAACGCCCTCGGAGAGGCCACTGTTCCGCTCTCGGTGACGTCATCCGCCGGCTCCTTGTTCCTCGACAATCCGACCGACACCCCCACCAAGATCATCCCGACTGTCAAGTTCGTGCCGACCGACACCGACGTGCGCCGCGCCGAGATCGATTCCCTGGCGCAGTCCGACCCGCGCAGCACGGCCGAGTTCCTGCGTGGCCTGATGGATGACCGGCAGCGCGCATGAACGAGCCAGGCACAGCACTGACCGGCACCCAAAAAGTTGCCGTCGTACTCATGAACATGGATCGCCAGCGCGCAACGGAGGTGATGAAGCAGTTCAGCGACATCGAAGCCGAAGTCATCGCCGGCGAAATCGTGCAGCTGCGCAACGTGGACCCGGCCGTCGCCGAGTCCACGCTCAACGAATTTCACGAAATCACCCTGAAGGGTCGTCGGCTGTCCCGCGGCGGGCACGAGTTCGCCGTCGGTCTGCTTGAGGCTTCCTTCGGTGCCGAACGCGCGGCCGGTGTCATGAACCGCGTCGCCACCTCCATGGCCGGCAAGGCTTTTGAATTTCTGGATCCCTCCGAGCCCGGCGATGTGCTCAACCTGCTTGACGGCGAGATGCCCCAGACCATTGCACTGGTGTTGGCGCACCTGCGACGCGACCAGGCATCCGCTATTTTGGCCAGCATGGAACCGGGCCTCCGCACCGACGTCGCCCAGTGCATCGCCACTATGTCGAGTGCGACGCCCGAAGCCATTCGGGTCGTGACGGACACGCTCAAACTTCGCACCGGTAAAATTGTCGCGCGCGAGAGCATCGAAGTGGTCGGCGGAATTCAGCCGCTCGTCGACATCATCAACCGAGCGGATGCCGCCACCGAGCGTGCACTTCTGGAAGGCCTCGAGGAACGTGACCCGGCCCTGGCCGAGGAGATCCGTTCTCGCATGCTCACCTTTGCCGACATCGTCAAGCTGGAGAGCCGGGACGTGCAGCAGGTACTGCGCGGCATCGACACGACCGTGCTGGCCATGGCCATGAAGGGCACGTCCGATGCCGTCACCGAGGTCATCCGCGCCAACCTCTCCGAGCGCAACCGCGACGTACTCGACGACGAAACCAAAAGCCTCGGACCGGTGCGGATGCGTCAGGTCGAAGACGCCCGTGCCGAAATCGTGCGCGCTATTCGCGACATGGAAGCACAGGGCAGCATCACCGTGCAACGCGGTGCCGAGGACGAATATGTCAACTGACACCGGGTTTGGCCGCATGGCCTTTCCGAGACTGCGCGACGAGGAGCAGGATCGCGTCGACGAGCAGTCGCGCGCCGAGGGTCACGCCGCCGGGTACACCGAGGGGCTACGGCTGGCGGCCGCAGACGTCGCCAGGCGCGCCGACGAGATCAACGCCCAGCACGCCGAGAACGAACGCTACGGTGAAGCGCAGGTCGACAGCGCGGTGCGTTTGCTCGCTGCCGCCGCCCGCGCCCTCAATGAACGAAGCATTCCGCTCATTCAGCAGGCGGAAGCCACGCTCGTCAACACGTCCCTGCAACTGGCCGAAGCCATTCTCGGCTGTGAACTCAGCCATACCGAACCGTCGGCCCGCCGCGCTCTGGAGCGTGCCCTGCACCAGCCAGACCAGCTCGACCGCAGCGAGGTGCACAGCATTCGCATGCACCCGGATGACCTCGTGGTGCTGGGCGCGCAAACGCGCGCGCTGGAGAGCATCCGTTTTGTTGGGGATTCCCGACTCAAGCGCGGTGACGCCATCACCGAGTTCAGCGACGGCTTTCTCGACGCGCGTATCAGCACGGCCTTTGCCCGCGCAAAGGCCGCTCTCGCCGAGGTCGAAGCATGATCACCACCTGGCGCCCACGCGCCACGCAGCTCGTGCAGGCAATCGAAGCCGGGCGCCCGGAGCGGGTCGGTGTCGTGTCGTCCATTGTCGGTCTGGGCGTGGAGGTGCGAGGCCTGCGCTCGGCGATTGGTGACATCGTCACGCTCGGCGCCCGACCGGGCCAGGCGGGTATCGACGCTGAAGTCGTCGCCACCACCCAGACCGGAATCCGATGCATGCCGCTTGGCCGCATCACCGGTTTGCAGGCCGGTGCCCGCGTGCGATCGGCCGGCTCGCCGCTGCTCGTGCCCACCGGCCGTGGCCTGTTCGGGCGCGTCATTGACGGCCTGGGCCGCCCCATTGACGGCAAGGGCCCGCTCGATTCAGACGGTTTCGTCTCCCTGGAACATGACAGCCCCTCGGCCATGCACCGGGCGCGCATCACGACCCCGCTGCACTTGGGCGTGCGCGTTCTCGACACTCTCACGACGGTTGGCCGCGGTCAGCGTCTGGGCCTGTTTGCCGGCTCCGGCGTTGGAAAGTCGTCCCTGCTGTCGATGATCGCCCGCGGAACGGATGCCCAGGTCTCGGTCATCGCACTGGTGGGGGAGCGCGGGCGTGAGGTTCGCGAGTTTCTCGAGGACGACCTGGGCCCAGAAGGCCTGGCCCGCTCCATCGTCGTCGTGTCGACCTCCGACGAACCCGCGATGATGCGGCTGCGCGCCGCATTCACCGCCACCCGCATCGCCGAATCGTTTCGCGACCAGGGCGCCGACGTCATGCTCATGATGGACTCGCTCACCCGCGTGGCCATGGCGCAGCGCGAAATCGGGCTTTCGGTCGGGGAACCGCCAGCCACTCGCGGCTACCCGCCGTCGACGTTCTCGGTGCTGGCCCGGCTGCTGGAACGTGCCGGTACCGGTGAGACAGGCTCGATCACCGGAATGTACACGGTGCTCGTCGACGGCGACGACCACAATGAACCCATCGCCGACGCGGCGCGCTCTATCCTCGACGGCCACGTCGTTCTCGACCGCAAGCTCGCTATCACCGGCCATTTTCCCTCGGTCGACGTGCTGGCTTCCATTTCGCGCGTGGCGTCGCGGGTCAACAGCCCCGAACGCAACCAGATCGCGACGACGCTGCGCAAGGTCATGGCGGCTCGTCAGGGCGCGCAGGATCTGCTCGACGTCGGCGCCTACCGGCCCGGCACGAACCCGCTGGTCGATGCGGCCGTTGAGAACGGCGCGGCCATCAACGCTTTTCTGCAACAGCGGATGGACGACCAGACTCCCAGCGAGCAGGCCTGGTCCCAGCTCACCCGGCTGACCCGCGCGTTCGGGGCTGTCGCATGAGCCGCCTCTTTCCGCTGGCCGGGCTGCTGCGTCTGCGTAAGTTGCAGCAGGACCAGGCCGCCCTCGACCTCGCCGAGGCGAATGCCCGCGTGGCCGCGCTCCAGGCCCGCCGGGGTCGTGCCCGCTCGGCCCTGGGCGCTCTCGGGAACACTCCGCAGACCATCGCCGCGCTCAACGCCATGGCCGCGGCCAGGTCGTCGTCGCGCAGCATGCTCGCTGAGCTCGACGCCATGGGGCGTAACCACCAGGAGACCCTCGATTCCGCCCAGTCCAACTACAACGCCGCCCGGGCCGAGTCGGTCGCGCTCGAGAAACTGCATGACCGGCACGCGGCCGCAGTGCTGGCCGAAGACCTGCACGCCGAGCAGACCGTGCTCGACGAGATTGCCGGAGCTCGCTGGCACCGCAGCCGCTCGGCAAGCCTGAACGAGGGGGAGACACTATGACGATGATCGCGGCCATGGGCAGAGTCAGCCAGATTCAGGCGACCCTGCAGCAGCTCTCCAGCGTGTCGACCGAACGGGTCACGACCACGGCCGCAGCGACGACCGCAGCGACGACGGCAGCGGCATCCGCTTCGGCTGATAGTTTCGCGGCTACCCTCGCTGCGGCGCTCGGAACGAGTGCAACCAGTGCGACCGGATCGGCCAACGGCGCGACCGGCACCGACGTCGTGGCGTCCGCTGAGAAATATCTCGGCGTGCCCTACGTGTTCGGCGGAGAAGATTCCAGCGGAATGGACTGCTCCGGACTCGTTCAAACCGTATATGCCGATATCGGAATAGAACTGCCACGCCTCGTTTCTGGTCAGATGAAGATGGGCACCGAGGTCGCCTCCCTCGCCGAAGCCCAGCCGGGCGACCTCATCGTCACCGGCGGTGGCGACCACATTCTCATCTACGCCGGCGACAACAAGGTCATCCACGCCCCGTATCCGGGCCGCACCGTGTGCCTGCGCGAGGCCTACATGACGGATGCCGATATCACCACTATCCGCCGCATCATCCCCACCACCACCCAGTCCGCCGGCACCGGCTCCACCGACATGCTCAGCGCCGCCTTCGCCGCTTTCGCCCAGCAGAATTCAACCGTCACGGGAAGTGCACTATGACCCTCACCCTCGGCCAATTTCGGCCGGCTACCGCGCCGGCCCCGCGCGACACCAGTCAGGGCTCGGCTTCGTCGGGCGCTGAAGCGTTCGGCTCTATTCTGCAAGGCACCCTCACCGATCGCAGCGCCGCCTCGTCGACATCGGGCCCTAAGGCGGCGACGTCGTCAACGGAGCAGAAGACGGACCCCGCGCAGGATTCCGCGGCCGAGGCCACTGCGGCCGGTTCCCCGGCGGATGCAACCGCCCCGGTGGCGTTTTCCCCAGCTCTGACCTGGGCTGCCGCTGCCGCAGCCGCGTTCCCGGCGGCGGACAGTACCGTTGCGGACAGTACCGCGGGCAGCACTGCTGCTCCCGGCCCGTCGGTTGACGCCGTGGGGAGCACCAATGTCGACCTGACCGCGTCGGTTGCCGCGCCGGCGACGGCGGGCGGTTCGGGTGTAGCTTCCGCCCACGTCGCTGGAGCAGTCACGGCTGTGCCGAACGCCGCAGCGAACGCCGCCGCTGCGGTGCCCGCTGCTGATACCGCCGCCGTCCCGCTTGCGGCGGCGGTCGTCGCAGTGGCCGCCGCCGCCGTTCCGGTCGCTGCCGTGCGGGCCGCCCAGGGTCGCACCGCCGACGCCGGTGCAACCGCTTCCAGTGCCGCACCGACAACGTCCCCCGAAGCGGATGCCGCGACGCTGCCGCCCCAGGCCCCTTCGACAACCGCAGATTCAGCGACGCCCGCGAGCGCACTCAGTCCGGCCGCCACGCCGCCCGTGCCCGGCACGGCACAGAACCCCGCCGCGCCGACCGGTGGGGCACAAAGCCTCGCCGGTGCGGCTCAAAGCGTCGCCGCGGCCACCGACGGGTCGGCGCGCTCCGCGCTGCCCGACGCCGTGCGGGTGCACGCCACGAGCACGGAGGCCGTCGCGCCGACGGCATCCGCTCTGCCCAGCGTTGCACCGACCGCGCTGGCGACCAGCACAGCCACGCCGGTTGCAGCGCCCGCGCCGGCTGCCGCCGTGCCGCTCACCGCGCAGATCATGAAGCCGCTGTTCTCGCTGACCAATGCTGCGCCGGGTGAGCACGTGCTCACCATCAGCGTTACGCCCGACAACCTCGGGCCGGTCACCGTGCGGGCGCACGTGACGGGGGAGGGCATTCGGGTGGAGCTGTTCGCTCCCACCGATCTGGCCCGTGATGCGCTGCGCGTGATTTTGCCTGACCTGCGCCGGGACCTCGCCGGTTCCGGGCTGAGCGCCCAGCTCGACCTGTCGAGCGACAGCGAGGCCGGCGATCCCGGCGCCACCCGCCAGCCCCGCTCGGAGGCCGACGGGCGCAATCCCAACGCTCGGAGTCCCGCCGAGCGAGCACCGGACACTCCGCTGGAGAACCGCGCGTCCCGATTCGGGTCCACCCACACTATCGACGTACTGGCTTAGGAGAACAACCGTGACAATCGATGCCCTGGCAGGCAATGCCGCCGCTCCGACCGGAATGTACACGTCCACGACCACGACGCGTACGCCCAACCAGTCCATGGACTCGGAGGTGTTCATGTCGCTGCTGGTGACCCAGTTGCAAAACCAGGATCCCAGCTCGCCGATGGATACCAACGAGATGATCGCCCAGACCACCCAGCTCGCCATGATGGAGAAGCTCACCGAAATGGCCACCGCGAGCCAGGAGGGTTTCTCCCTGCAGATGCGCACCTCGGCGGCCGCGCTGGTGGGGGAGACGGTCACCTATACCAATGCCGATGGCGACGAAATCACCGGGCTCGCGTCGTCCGTCTCGTTCGCTGGCCCGGTGCCCATGGTCACCGTCAACGGGGAACCGGTGGCCCTCGACGTCATCTCCGGTGTGACCAGCGCCGTCGTTGCCGACGACACCGAAGGCGCGGAAGCCACCGCGGAGGCGACGACCGCGGCCTGATCCGCGGCTTGTCCTCGACCCATCAACTTCACCGCATAACTTTTTTCCGAAAGGCAGCACCTCATGCTTCGTTCTCTCTACTCCGGCATCTCCGGCCTTCGTTCACACCAGACCATGCTCGACGTGACCGGCAACAACATCGCCAACGTCAACACGACGGCGTTCAAGGCGTCCGCGGCCCAGTTTCAGGACACCCTGTCACAGCTGACCCAGGCCGCCGGCGGCGCGACGCCGACCGCCGGTGGTACCAACCCGGCCCAGGTCGGCCTCGGCGTGCAGGTCGCCGGAATCTCAACCAACTTCGCCCAGGGATCGTCGCAGTCCACCGGCAAGACCACCGACCTCATGATCTCCGGCGATGGCTTCTTCGTCACCTCGCTCGGCGGTGAAACCCTCTACACCCGCGCTGGGTCCTTCAACTTCGACTCGGCCGGCCGACTGGTCTCACCCGACGGCGCGATCGTGCAGGGCTGGGGCGCCGTCAACGGTGTCGTCAACGCCAGCGGGGCGACCAGCAACATTACCCTGCCGGTCGGCGCAATCGTGCCGGCTAAGGCCTCTACCGCCGCGACGTTCACCGGCAACCTGCCGTCGGATTCCGCCGAAGGTACCGTCCTCACCCGCACCGTCGATGTCTTCGACGACCTCGGCAACTCCCGCACGGTGTCGCTGGCCTTCACGCGTACCGCAACGCCGGATGGCTGGACCGTTGGGCAATCCAAGCTGGCGGACGGCACGACGCCTACCCCCGTGCAGCTCACCGCCGAGACCGACGCCGACGGCCCCACGGGTAACTTCACCGCCTCCGGCGCCCTGAAAGTTGACGGCATCGATATGGACCTGGCCCAACTCAAGGGCTTCTCCGGACTCGCCACGGTTGCCGGCAAGACCGACGACGGCAACGAGGCTGGCACGCTGAACAGCTACACGCTCGGCGCCGACGGCACCCTGGTCGGCCTGTTCAGCAATGGCCAGCAGCAGGCCATCGGTCGCATCGCCCTCGCTAACTTCGTCAACCCGGGCGGCCTGGAGAAGGCCGGCTCCTCGGCCTACCGCGCCACGTTCAACTCGGGTGCGGCCGAACTCGGCACCCCCGGCGCGGCCGGCATGGGCTCCCTCACCAGCGGTGCCCTCGAAATGTCCAACGTCGACCTGTCGCAGGAATTCACCAACCTGATCGTCGCCCAGCGTGGGTTCCAGGCCAACGCCCGCATCATCACGACCTCGGACGAGGTCCTGCAGGAGCTGACCAACCTCAAGCGCTAGCTCAGTAGACACGTTTGTGGGGTGCGGAACCGTCCGCACCCCACAATTGTGTCGAGTGAACGCCGCCCTGTGCATAACCATCAGACCTCGGGGCAGAATGCGGCATCCTCATGGCATGACCACGCGCCGAATGCTCCCGCCCCACCTCCTTGCCGGCCCATTCGCCGTGTCCCAGGGCGCTGCGCACGGCTTGTCACCCGGTCGCCTGCGGGCCAGCGACCTCGCCCGCCCGTTCTGGGGAGTGCGCGCACCCGCATCAGCTCACGCCAGCACGCGAGACCTATGCAACGCCTTCGCACAGCGGATGCCCGTGGGCGCGTTCTTCAGTCACCACACGGCCGCGCACCTGTTCGGAGCGCCGCTGCCGCCCCAGCTCGCAGCGAGTCGTCGCCCGAATCCGAGCTGCGTGTGATCGTGGTGACGAACGGGCTCCCTCAACCCCTCGTCAACGAAAACATCTTTGCCGCATCGGGTCGGTTCCTGTGTCGTGCCGACCTGTACTTCAAACAATTCGGCGAGCTCCTCGAATATGAGGGAGATCAGCATCGCACCGACCAACGACAGTGGCGCCGCGACCTCACCCGTACAGCCGACGTCGAGTCGGAAGGGCTGCACGTCACCCGCGTCAACGCCGACGATCTGCGTCAGGAGTCCCAACTCGTGGCTCGAATCGCGCGCAATCTGAGCCGTCGCGGTTGGTGCGGTTCGCCCCGCCGCGCTCAGTAGACGATTTTCGTGGGTGGGCAGGGCCGTGCACCCGTCAAAATTGTCCACTGAGCGGATGCCTTACGCCGGTCCACAAACAGCCGACAGTACTGATTGACACCTCGCTTGCGGTGTTCTGACCCAGGGATGAACACATGATCGTACTAACGCGGCTGAACGACAGTCACTTTGCGATTAACCCCGACCTGATCGAACGCATCCATGCGAACCCGGACACCACCCTGGTCATGGTGGACGGTGCCAACTTCATCGTCACCGAGTCCATGGAAGAAGTGATCGAGAAGATCGCGAGCTACCGGGCGCACGTGATCGCGCTCGCGTATGACCCGACCGCCGGGGACCTGCCACGAGGCCCCAGGAAGCTCTAGTGGATCCCGCAACTCTGATCGGTCTGGTGCTCGCCTTTGGCGCGCTCCTGGCCATGATCACCCTCGAGCATTCGTCGGTCATGTCAATCCTGCTGCCGGCTCCCATGATCCTCGTCTTCGGCGCCACCATCGCGGTCGGGCTCGCTGGCGGCACAATAAAGGATTTCACTTCTGCCTTCAAGGCGCTGCCGGGTGCGTTCCGCGGGAAGACCACGCCGCCGCAGTCCGTCATCGACCAGGTCGTCGGCCTGGCCGAAACCGCTCGAAGTTCCGGCTTGCTCGCCCTCGACCAGGAAGCCGACACCGTCAAGGATCCGTTTCTGCGGGGGGCCCTGCAGAACATCGCCGACGGCACCGACGGTGACGAACTGCGCATGTTGCTCGAAGACGAGATCGCAACCAAGGCACGCTCCAACCGCAACGCGGCCAAATTCTTTACCGGCCTCGGCGGCTACGCCCCGACTGTCGGCATCATTGGCACGGTCGTTTCTCTGACCCACGTCCTCGAAAACCTCGACACGCCCGCTACCCTCGGCCCGATGATCGCGGCCGCGTTCGTCGCGACACTGTGGGGCCTGCTGTCCGCCAACTTCATCTGGCTGCCGATCGGCTCCAGGCTGCGCCGTCTTGCCGACCTCGACGTCGACCGCATGACCCTGGTCATGGAAGGCGCCCTGGCCGTGCAGGCCGGAAGCCAGCCGCGGCTGCTCGGTGAACGACTGCGGGCCATGGTTCCGGCCGAGCTGTTGCCCAAGGTCGGCGCCAAGGATAAAGATGGCGCAGCGGATGCCGATGCGCCCGCAGGAAAGATCAAAGCCAAGGGTAAGGGAAAGGGTAAAGACAAAGACCTTCCCGAAGCAGCATGAGTGTGCGCGCCACGCGGCGCAAAATGGTCGAAGAAGAGGACGTCCACCCCGACGAACGGTGGATGGCCTCCTACATGGACATGGTCACGGTGCTGATGTGCATGTTCATCGTTCTGTTTGCCATGTCGACCGTCGACCAGGACAAATACGAGCAACTGGCCAACTCCCTCGCCACCGGCTTCGGGGCCGTCGATGCTGGCAAGGTGGATACCGCCGAGGGAGTCGTCGTTCCGGCCGACCTCATCGACAACCAGGGCGAATCACCCACGGAAGTCACCCACTCGTCCGAGGCAATCGACCCGGCAGAGGCCACGGCCGTGGCCACCGCGAACGCCGAAGCGGCCGAGAAGGAGGTGGCGAAGCTCGATCAGCTGGAGGCTGCTGTGACCGCCAATCTGACCGCAGCCGGTGTGGCCCAACTGGTCGAGTTTCACATCACCGACCGTGGCCTGACACTGGGCCTGGTTGGCAGCGAAACGTTCTTCGCACCGGACAGCGCCCAGCTCACCGCGGCGGCGACTGCGGTGCTCGATGCTGCCGCTCCGGCGATGGTGGCCAGCGGGCAGAAGATATCGGTCGAGGGGCACGCCGACAAACACGGCCAGTCCGCGACGTTTGCCACGGACTGGGAACTGTCCGCGAGCCGGGCGACGCAGGTATTGCGTCGTCTGGTGGAGCAGGGTGGGATTGGCGGAGAGATGATATCCGCTGTCGCCTTCGGCTCGGCTCAGCCGGTGAACACCGGATCAACCCTCGACGACATGGCCCAGAACCGCCGGGTCGATGTCGTGCTGCTGTCGGACCAGCCGGACAGCGTGCGGGCGCTCATCCCCGGTGTGGCCGGGAAGGATTGACCCGGAACAGACGCGCTGCATCCGCGGGCTGAGACTCCTTACCATTCGACTGACCCCGCCGATAGTCCCAACGTGACAGTCCAGGATCAGGTCGACAGCAGTGCGCCCGCGAAAGCGGCGAAGAGCGTTGAGCTGTACGACTTTCGGCGTCCCACCACCCTGGCTCGGGAACACGCTCGTGTTCTGGAACTGGCCTTTGAAACGTTCGCCCGGCAGTGGGGCACCCAGCTGACCGCACGTGTGCGCGTGCTCTGCATGGTCACCTGCGAGCAGGTACTCATGGCCACCTACGACGAGTACGCTGGCTCTCTGCCGCCGAAAACGGCCATGGTGCTGTGCACGGTCGCCGGTCTCGAGGCCCGAGCCGTCATCCAGTTTCCGACCACGTCGGCACTCACCTGGGTGAACCACATGCTTGGCGGCAACAGCAGCATCCCCGTGATCGCCGAACGCAATTTCACCCAGATCGAGCTCGCCCTGATTCGCAAGCTCATCGCCGAAAGCCTCGAAGACCTGCGTTATTCCTTCGGACCGTTGCTCGTCGACGAGATGGGGGTCGAGGCGATCCAGTACAACTCGCAGTTTGCCCAGGCGGCCGCAACCGGCGATCTGATGGTGGTCGCGACCTTTGCCATTCGGGTGGAGAAGGTGACGGCGACGGCGACGGTGGCCATTCCTGCTGCGGCCCTGATGCCGCAACTCGGCGAAGCGAACCCCACCAGCACCACGTCGAATGCCGCCGAATTTTTGCAGGCCCAGATCGCGGCCGTACCGGTCGACGTGTCGCTCCGGCTGGAGACGGCCCACGTACTGCCCAGTCGCATTCTGACGCTGGCCGTCGGCGATGTTCTGCACGTTCCGCATCCCCAGCATCGTCCGCTCAATTTGACCGTCGACGGCCAGTCGCTCGCCCGCGCGGCCGTGGGAGCAAACGGTTCACGGCTGGCCTGCATCGTCATTGATACCGAGGAGACAGCTCAATGATTTCTACCCGATCCATTCCCGAAGTCGCCGTTGACGCTCTCATCCGCGTGTTGCCGACGTCGGTGCCGCTGCTGGCGGTGCCACATACAGGCAGTGCCGAGCTGAGCTCGCGCGCTGGTTCCGCCGTGGTCGCCTCGTTTGTGGGCACGACCTCCGCTGACCTGGCCGTGGTATTGAGCGACTCGGCCTCCCTCGACGCCGCCGCCGGGGCGAACTCCCAGCTCGTCTCCAGTCAGGATGTTCTGCGTCCGGCCCTGGAGAGCGCCTCCGGCGTGCTCGGAATCGGCGTGCTCGGCGAATCGAGGGTAGAAGACGCCTCGGCGCTGTTCGCCGCCGACGACACCGACGTCTTCGAGCTGAGTGCCGGCGGCGTCGTGACCGGCTGGTTCGCCATTCGAGTGCGCCAGAACGGCGTTGTCGGCGGGCCCGTTACGGCCTCTAGCCGCGTCGCCATGGGAAACCTTGGGCGTATCAGCAACGTCGAAATGTCCCTGACCGTTGAGATCGGGCGCACCCGCATGTCCGTGCGCGACGTGTTGTCGCTGAAGCCCGGCGCGGTCATCGAACTGGACCGTTCCGCCGGTGCACCGGCCGATATTCTGCTGAACGGCCGCCTGATCGCGCACGGTGAAATCGTCGTCGTCGACCAGGACTACGCCGTGCGTATCACCCAGATTCTCGATGTCGCGGATGGCCTGTCGTAAGTGGACACCCTTATAGTCGCGGTGCGCGTCGTCCTGTCCTTGGGCGTGGTTCTCGCACTGCTCTGGTACTTGCAGCGACGACTGTCGCGCGGGGCACGCGCGCACGGTATCGCTAACCCGGTGACCGTCGTGGGCCGGCAACCCATCGGGCAGAAGGCATCCGTTGTCGTCGTGGAGGTCGACGGAACCCGTCTCGTTCTCGGCGTGACCGAGCAGGCCGTGACTGTGCTGCACGAAAAATCCGTCGCTGCCGTCTCCACGTCGACCCTCGAGACCGCTGTGGCAGCGCTCGGCAGCCCCGACGCGAGCGACGCCTTTGCCCGTTCCCTGGCCACGGCCGAAGCGGATGACGCCGCCCCGGCCCCGACGCCGACCCGCCCCGCCCCGCTGGCCGGGTCGATCCTGTCACCATCAACCTGGCGCCAGACCGCCGCGCTGCTTCGGCAGGGACGGTGAACTCCGCGGTCGACCGGCAGGTACACCGTCAGGCTTCTGCCCGGCTCGGCCTGCTGATTCTCTGTGGTCTCGTCATCACCGCAGCCCTCGTCTGGCTGAGCGTGAGCGTCGTGCACGCCCTGCCGGTCGACCCGGCCATGCCGGACAGCCCCATCGACCCGACTCTGCCGACCGACCCCACCGACCCGTCCGACACCGGCGGCGGCGGGCTGAGCGTGGACATCAACGGACCCGACGGTGCACCTTCGTCAGCGATCGTGACCCTGCTGGGTATCACCCTGCTGTCCGTCGCGCCGGCTCTGCTGCTCATGATGACGAGCTTCACCAAGATCTTCGTCGTGCTGGCCATGACCCGGAACGCCCTCGCGCTGCCGTCGATTCCGCCGAACCAGGTGCTCGCCGGCCTCGCCCTGTTTCTGTCGCTCTTCATCATGGCTCCCGTGCTGACCGACATCAACAACGTGGCACTTCAGCCCTACCTCGACGGTTCGCTGAACTTCACCGATGCCCTGAACCTCGGTTCGGAGCCGTTGCGGCAGTTCATGCTGGCCAATACCCGCGGCGAAGACCTCGCCCTGATGACCCGGGCTGCCGACCAGCCCAACCCCGACAATCCCGACGACGTGACCCTGCTCACCCTCATTCCGGCGTTCATGATCTCTGAACTGCGCGCCGCCTTCATCATCGGGTTCGTCATCTTCATCCCGTTCCTGGTCATCGACATTGTGGTTTCCGCGGCGCTGATGTCGATGGGCATGATGATGCTGCCGCCCGTCATGATCTCGCTGCCGTTCAAGATTCTGCTGTTCGTACTCGTCGACGGCTGGGGGCTCATCATCACGAGCCTCATCGGCAGTTATCAGCTGGCCACATGAATACCAATGCGGTGCTCGATATCGGCCTGCAGGCGCTGATTCTGGCCGCGAAACTGTCGGCTCCCGTGCTGATCACCGCGCTCGTGGTGGGTTTTGCCATCTCGCTGATGCAGTCGATCACTCAAATTCAGGAAGTGACCCTGTCGTTCGTGCCGAAAGCGGTCGCCGTCGCCCTGGCCCTGCTGATCTGCGGCCACTGGATGATCGCCGAATCGGTCGCCTTCACCAACTCGATGTTCGAGAAGATTCCCGCGCTGCTCGGCGGAGGTTGACGTGGAGTTCAACCTCAATTTCGCCTGGATCGAAGCGGTCATGCTGGCCGGTGTGCGCATGGTGGCTTTTCTGGTCATCGCACCGCCGTTCTCCTACCGTGCTTTTCCGGCCCGCATCAAAGCCATGCTCGCCATCGGACTGGCCCTGGCCGTCTCACCGCGGGTCACCGCCGAGTACGTCTCCCAGGACACCGCCGGGTTCGTCGGGGCCCTGATCCTGGAAATCCTGGTCGGCGCCACCCTGGGCTTCCTGGTCTTTCTCGTTTTCGCCGCCGTGCAGTCCGCCGGTGGCCTCATCGACATGTTCAGCGGATTCCAGATGGCGCAGGGCTTCGACCCGCAGTCGATGGTCAACGGCGCCCAATTCACCCGACTGTTCCAGATGACCGCCCTCGCGCTCATGTTCGCCTCCGGCGCCTACCAACTCGTGCTCGGCGGTCTGTTTCGCAGCTACACCGCCATTCCGCTCGGCTCCGGCATCGACCTGGCCGCGCCAGCCCAGGCCATGATCGCCGCTACCACCCAGATGTTCCTCGCCGCCGTGCAGATCGCCGGCCCGCTGCTCGTCGTGCTGTTTCTAGCGGATGCCGGCCTCGGCCTGCTCACTCGGGTCGCCCCCGCGCTCAACGCGTTCGCCCTCGGCTTTCCGCTGAAGATCCTCATCACGCTGAGCCTCGCCGCGACGGTGTTCGTGGCCCTGCCGCGCATCGTCTCTTCCCTCACCGGGCAGGCCCTCGATGCGCTCATGGGGGTGAGGTAGTGTCCGACACCGATTCCGGCGAAAAGACCGAACAAGCCACCCAAAAACGTATGAAGAGGGTGCGCGAAAAGGGCGAACTCTCCAAATCGCAGGATGTCACCGCCTGGCTCGGCGTTGGCGCGGCCGGTCTCATGCTGCCAGCCACCATCGCGGCCGGCGGCGATGCGGGCACGGACCAGATGTATCTGATCGGCACGCTCGCCCGCAATCCAGATCCCAGCGTGGCCGTTGAAGCCCTCGGCAACGGGCTGGCCTCGCTGACCGATATTCTCACGCCGTTTTTCGTCGTGGTGCTCGTCGTCGTGCTGGGCGGAGCAATGCTGCAGGGCGGCATCCACTTCAAGAAATTCGCCGGAAAGTTCGAGCAGTTCAATCTCGTCACGGGCATGAAACGCGTGTTCGGCACCCAGGCACTCTGGGAAGGCGTCAAGGTTCTCGCCAAGACGGCCGCCGTGGGCTTCGTACTGTACTCGGTGATTCAGGGCCTGATGCCGGTGCTGCTGACCGCCGGAGGGCTGCCGGTTTCTGAATTGCTCATCGCGGCCGGCGGCGGCACGGCCGCGCTGCTGCAGGCCGCCGTCGCGGCCGGCCTCGTGCTCGCTGCCGCCGACATCTTCGTCATCATGAAACGCAACCGCAAGAAAACCATGATGACGAAGAAAGAGGTCAAGGACGAGAACAAGGCCTCGGAGGGCGACCCGCTGATCAAATCGCAGCGCCGCTCCCGGCAGTTGATGATGAGCCGCAACCGCATGATCGCCTCGGTGACCGATGCCAATGTCGTGCTGGTAAACCCCACCCACGTGGCCGTCGCCCTCAAATATGAGCCGGGCAAATCGGCGCCGCGCGTGGTCGCCAAGGGAGTCGGGCACCTGGCAGCCCGCATTCGCGCGCAAGCCGACACCGATCATGTTCCCATCGTGCAGGACGTGCCGCTCGCGCGGGCGCTGCACGCTGCGTGCGAGATCGGCGACGAGATACCCACGGAACTGTACAACGCTGTCGCCAGGGTGCTCGCCTTCGTCATGGCACTGAAGAAGCGGGGGAGCACGGCGGGAACCCACACCATGAGCGCACTGGCCGCTGCACCGTTTGCTCCATCATCCTCATCAACACCGCAGACTGCCGGAGGCCGTTCGTGAATCGCAATCTCATCAAGCTCGCCGTTCCGGTCGGCGTGGTCGGCATCATTCTGCTGCTGGTCGTACCGATTCCGGCCGGTCTGCTCGACATCCTGATCATCCTGAACATCATGCTGGGCCTGGTCACCCTGCTCACCACCATGTTCGTGAAGAAGCCGCTGGACTTCTCGGTATTTCCGTCGCTGCTGCTGGTGGCGACCCTGTTTCGTCTCGGTCTCAACGTGGCATCCACTCGTCTGGTTTTGGGCGAAGGCTATGCCGGCCAGGTGATCGAGGCGTTCGGGCACGTCGCCGTCGGCGGCTCGATCATCATCGGCGCCGTCATCTTTCTGATTCTTGTCGTCATCCAGTTCGTTGTCGTCACCAAGGGTGCTGAGCGTGTGGCCGAGGTCGGGGCTCGATTCACCCTCGACGCCATGCCGGGCAAGCAGATGGCGATCGACGCCGACCTCAACGCCGGCCTGATCACGGATGCGCAGGCCAAGGATCGTCGAGCTGAAGTCTCGGCCGAGGCCGACTTCTACGGCGCCATGGACGGTGCGTCGAAGTTCGTCAAGGGTGACGCGATCGCCGGCCTGATCATCATCATCATCAACATCATCGGCGGCATCGCGATCGGCATGCTGCAGCGTGGTTTGGAGATCGGCGAGGCGGTCAACACCTACGCCCTGCTGACCATCGGTGACGGCCTCGTCACCCAGATTCCGGCACTGCTCATGGCGGTCTCCACCGGCATGATCGTCACCCGCTCGAACGCGGAGACCGACATCGGTTCGACGGCATCCGCTCAGCTGACGCAGTCGCGGAACGCCTTGACCATCGCCGGTGCCGCAGCAGTGCTCATGGCGCTGATCCCTGGTATGCCGGTGCTGCCGTTCCTCATCGTGGGGATGGCGCTCATGCTGATCGCCCAACGAATCAAGGCCGGCGAAGTCAGCAAACAGGCGAGCATCGAGGCCAGCACGGCGTCGGAGAAGAGCGCTCCCAAGACCGACACGACCGAAGACCTGATCGAGCAGATGCGCGTGCACGCGCTTGAGATCATGCTTTCGCCTGACCTGGTCGATCTCGTCTCCGGCGCCTCCGACGACCTGCTCGCTCGGGTACGGGGCCTCCGGCGTAAAATCGCTATGGATCTTGGCGTGGTCGTGCCCCCGGTGCGCACCAGGGACAGCGTCGATCTGCCGTCGTCGACCTATGTGATTCGCATCGCCGGCGTCGAATATGGGCGCGGCCTGGCACCGGCCGGCAAAGTACTCGCCCTCGGCGACGCCCTGGACACCCTGCCGGGGCAGGTCACGATCGAGCCGGTGTTCGGCCTGGCCGGCAAGTGGGTGCCGAGCGAAATGCGGCACAGCGCCGAGATGACCGGAGCCACCGTGATCGACCGGGTCTCGGTGGTGGTCACCCACCTGTCTTCGATCATCACCACGAACGCGGCCCGACTACTCACCCGGGAAGACGTGCGAGTGCTCACGGATGGCGTCAAACAGGTCAATCCCTCGGCCGTCGACGATCTCATTCCCGGTCTGCTCTCCCTCGCCGAGGTACAGCGGGTGTTGCAGGGCCTGCTGGTCGAGCAGATTCCGATCAACGACCTGCCGCGCATCTACGAGGCGCTCTCGCTGCGCGCGAAGGCCTCGAACGATGCGGAGGGTCTGGTTGAGGCCGCGCGGCAGGCGCTCGGCCCGGCGCTGACCGCACAGTATCTCGATGGCACGCTGCTGCGCGTGATCATGATCGACCCCACTCTCGAACAGTCCATGCTCGAGGGGTTGCGCCCCTCCGATCAGGGCACGCAGATTCTGATGGATCCGGCGCGCCTGGAGACGGTGCTCGCCTCGGTGCGCAGCTCGGTGGCCAAGGTGGAGGCGAGCGGGCAGACTGCTGTGCTGGTGTGCGCTCCGGCGCTGCGGCCAGCCATCCGCCGCCTCATCTCCACGCAGACCGGCGGTCTGCCGGTATTGTCGTATCAGGAAGTAACATCGGCGAATGTGACCATTGAGACAGTGGGTGTGGTCCGTGGAGCCGAAACGATTTCTGCTTGAGGGTCCGACCCTGCGGGAGCTGCAGGAACGCGTCGTCGCCGAGCACGGTGCCAACGCCACCATCATCGCCGCCGAACGGGTCACAGTCGGCGGGATCCGCGGATTCTTCGCGCGCCAGCACTACGAGATCACCGTCGAGGTGCTGGAGCCGTCAGAGCGTAAGAAGTCGGCGCATGCCGGCCTTGATATCTCGGCCCGGCTGGGTATAGCGGCGCTGCTCGACGACGCCGACGAGGCTGAATTCCAACTGCACCCGGCCCAGCCGTCGCCGCAGCTCTCGACGACCTCTGACGGTTTCGCCAAGCTCATGGACGAACTCACCTTCGCGACCGGCCGCGATGTGGTGCCGGATGCCGCACCCGAGCCGGTCGCGGACGCGGTTCCCGCCCGGGGCTCGGCACCAGCACCGAGCCCCGCCCGCCCGGCGTTGGCCCGACCCCCGGTACCGGCCCCGCTCACTCGGCCCGGAGACCTGGTTCTGATCGTCGGGCTCGAGGAAGACCCACTCACGATCGCTCGTCTTATGCTGCGCGTGGCCGGTGCGGGCGAGCTGCGCATCGCCGGCACCCTGCTGGAGGAGCGCATCGAGCGGGTCGACGACCGGCGCGGTGCCATGCTGGCCAGAGCCCACGGCGTGGATATCGGCCACAGCACCTTCATCGCCTACGGCCTCGAACCCGCGTCTGACGCTCTCGCTCGAGCGGCAACCCTCACCGCAATCGGTGCCGACCAGGTTTGGGTGGTCGTCGACGCGAGTCGAAAGCCCGAGGACACCATCCGCTGGGTCAATATGGTCGTCACCGCTATTCAGGTGCACGCCGTGGCCGCGCTCGGTCGCCAATTCACGACCTCGCCGGCCACCGTCGACGACCTCGGACTGCCGGTGGAGTGGATGGACGGGCGGGTCGCGGCGGCGCCGACCGGCCGCCGGGCTGCACCGCCGCATTCTCGACCCACCGAGCGCGAACGGTAGGCTGGAACGATGCTCGTTCTGACACGCAAACCGGGGGAAAAGATCCTCATCGGTGACGATATCGTCATCACCGTGCTTGACGCCCGCGGCGACAGTGTGCGCATCGGCATCGACGCACCGCGGGGCGTGAAGATTCAACGCGACGAGGTCGTGCGCGCGGTCAGCGAGGCAAACCTCGCGGCGAGCCACATCGACACCGCCGCCGAAGATCGCATCAAACGATCCCTCGGCGTTCTCGCCGCGCTGCAGTCGGCCCAGTCGGCCCAGTCGCGCCAGGCGCAGCCAGCACCCGCAGTAACACCGGAAGCGCTGATACCGGCCCCAGCACCGAAATCAGCCGAGCCTCGGCCCAAGCCGGCTCTGCCGCACCCGCCGACACACGCCTGAGCGGTCAGCGCAAGCGCAGCATCCGCTTTGACGTGCGTTTGTCGTAGTGCTCACTCGTTGATATGGCCCCGCAGCTCGTCGATCTCTCGGCGCTCGCGCTTGGTCGGGCGCCCGGCGCCGCGGTCGCGCATCGGCACGAGTGCGACCTCTTCGCGGGGCGGTGGCGGGGGAGTCTTGTCGACGTAGCACTCGGCGGCGATCACGGCGCCGACCCGTTTGACCACGAGACGCGACACGATCAGCACCCGGTCGAAACCGTCGCTGCGCACACGAACCTCATCACCGATGTGCAGGGCCTGCGCGGCTTTGGCTTTGTCGCCGTTCACCCGCACGTGCCCGGCGCGGCAGGCGGTTGTGGCCATTGATCGGGTCTTGAACAAGCGCACGCCCCAGCTCCAGCTGTCGACGCGGGCAGAGGTAAGCTCCATCCCTTCACTCTAGCCAACGGGCCGAGTCGAAAATCAGCCGCCCTGCCGCACCCAGAGGATCAGCAGCATGGTCACGACAAAACCGGTGAAGAAATTGAGCCAGAGAAATCGTTTCCAGCCGCGGTTGGCGCTCTCGGACAGCTCGTCACTGACCGACCAGAACGGCAGCGCCGCCAGAATGTAGGGAACGGCCAGCACCGCGGCGAGCGGCCCTGGCCAGGGGATGGCGAGCATCAGCAGACCGGCCAGACCCCAGAAGGTGATCGCGAGGCGCACCGTCGGCCAGGCGCCGAGCGCTGTCGCGATGGACGCGATTCCGGCCTGGCGGTCGGGCTCGACGTCCTGTACGGCACCGAAGGCGTGGCTGGCCATGCCCCACAGAAAGAAGGCGGCGAGCAGGGCCAGCAGCCCGAGGTTCACGGTGGCACCGGCCACGACGAGGCCATAGATGGCGGGGCTGACAAAGTGGGTGCTCGAGGTGATCGAGTCCAGAATGGGCCGTTCCTTGAATCGCAACCCGCGCACCGAGTACGCCACCACAGCGAACAGGCTGACGGCAAGCACGACCCAGGAGAGCGGATGTCCAGCCCCCGCCAACCACACCATCGCACCGCCGACAAGCACACAGCTGAGGACGCCCGCGGCAATCACCGTTCGGTGCAGTGCGGGGTGCAGCAGCGCCCCCTCGGCACCGCCCTTCCGGGGGTTTCGCAAATCGGACTCGTAATCAAAAACATCGTTGATGCCGTACATCAGCAGGTTGTACGGAATCAGAAAGAACAGCGTGCCCACGATCAGCGTCGCGTCCACACGCCCGGTGGTCACAACGTAGGCGGCGGCAAACGGAAAAGCCGTGTTGATCCAGCTGAGCGGCCGCGACGACTGCACAACCTGCCGGGTCTTCCACCCTGAAGTGCCGAGCTGCTCAGTCATCCGTTTGTCCTAACCTGGTGCCGCCCACCAATGTCCACAGCGCCGGAAGCAGAATCGCCGCGGCGAGCGGGTAGGCAAAATCTTCGATCGGGGCGAGAAGAACGAACAGGCCCGAAATATGCTCCGGGTCATAGCTGAACAATCCAGCCCCAATCATCAGGTTATCGAACAGGGCCGTGAGCAGCAGTGTCAGCAGCAGCGCGGAGGCAACGCGCACGACGAAGCGAGCCGAAATCAACCGGCGCAGGGCGGCCACTGCGGCTACGAGCGCGGCGACGGCGAGAAAGACCGCGTTCAGGAGCAGGTAGGTCACTTGGTAGCCCGCCGGCCCTGAACCAGCCGGGCCCCCTGCACCAGGTTCATGGTGAGGTAGCAGAGAAAAGTGAGAAAGAAGAATTCCTCGAGCGGCAGTTCCGGCGCCAGCTGCACGCCGGTCATCAGCGATGTTTCCCCGCGGTAGAAGATACCCAGGCCGATGCCGGCGAGGTCCCAGCCGAGAAAGAACAGCACACCGATACCGAGCACCAGGGCTGCCCGGCCGGGCGAACGCCAGAAAAACAGCCGAAAACGCCAGTCCAGCACCACCATGCCTCCAAGCGAGACCAGCAGCGTCAGCAGGTACAGAACGCTCACGAGGGCGGCGCAGACTCCGCTGGGGTGTCGGAATATCCTCCGAATCCTCCGAATCCTCCGAATCCGCCAGGCACGGCCGGCCGGCCTGGCCGGGCCGGCAGCGGTTCGGGCAGCGGTCCGGTGCTGGTGTCGTGGCGCATCCGCTTGAGTAGAATTTCAGCGCTGATCAGGCACATCGGCAGTCCGATGCCGGGAATCGTGGTGCCGCCAGCGTAATACAGGCCGGAAATCTTCTTCGACATATTCGATCCGCGCATGAAGGCGCTCTGTCGTAGCGTGTGGGCCGGCCCGAGAGCGCCGCCCTTCCAGCTATTCAGGTCGTCGGCGAAGTCGGCCGGGCCGACGGTGCGTCGCACCGTGATGCGGGCGGCGAGGTCGGGGATTCCGGCCCACTGGGCGATCTGCGCGATGGCGGCATCCGCTATCAGCTCGATCGTGACTGAACCGGCACCGTTGATGCCGCCGGCACCGAGGGCCACATCGGCCGGAACGGGCACGAGCACGAACAGGTTGCTGTCGCCGGTCGGTGCGACCGAGGGGTCGGTCGCGCTCGGCATGCAGACGTACAGCGACGCGGGCGACGGCACCGATGTCGTCTTACCGAAGATCTGGCCGAAGTTCTTGCCCCAGTCCGTCGTGAAAAACAGTGAGTGGTGTTGCAGCTGGGGGAGCTCACCGCTCACGCCGAGCATGACCAACACGGCTCCCGGGCCCGACCGGCGTTTCTGCCACCAGCGTTCCGGGTAGGTCTGCAGTGCGGTCGGCACCAATTCGGTTTCGGTGTGGTGCAGGTCGGCGGCCGAGACGACGCTTTCGGAGTCGAGGCTCACCGACTGCCCAGCGGAATCCCGGTAGCTGACCCCGGCGACGGTTTTGTCACCGTTCACCCGAATAGCGGTGACCGTAGCTTCGGTGATCACTCGAACGCCTTCGGATCGGGCTATCGCTGCGATGCTGTCGATCAGCGTGCTGAATCCGCCCTGCGGGTAAAGCACTCCGTCGGCGAGGTCGAGATGACTCATCAGGTGATACATCGACGGCGTGAGGTTGGGCGCCGAACCCAGGAAGACCGCGGGGTACCCGAGAATCTGACGCAGCCGTGCGTCAGTCACGAAGCCCGCGACGAATTTGTCGAGCGGTTGCAGCAGCAGACGCGCCAGTCGACCGAGACGGCGCAGTACGTCGGGCACCAGGAACGGGCGGAACGATTCGTAGCTCGAATACAGAAATCGCTTCACGGCCATGTCATAGGTTTCGGTCGCCGAGTCGAGATACCGATCGAGCGCCCGTCCGGCCCCCGGCTGCACCGATTCAAACAAGCGGATGTTTGCGGCCCGGTCGGCGCGAATATCCACCGGAACAGGGTCACCCTCAAAGAGCACCCGGTAGCCGGGGTCGAGTTTCACGAGGTCGAGCTGCTCGGCCGAGCTGGAGCCGAACAGACGGTAGAAGTGCTCGAACACCTCCGGCATCAGGTACCACGATGGGCCCTTGTCGAAGCGAAATCCTTCGGTCTCCCAGAGGCCGGCCCGGCCGCCGAGTTCGGCGCGGGATTCCAGGAGGGTGACGTCGTGGCCTTCCCTGGCAAGCAGGGCGGCGCTGGCCAGACCGGCGATCCCGCCGCCGATCACGATGGTGCGTGTCATCGCTTCCACGCGCCGCGGCCGATGGTGGAGTTCAGGGCGATCATTAGTTTCTCTCCATCCGGCACCCGCACGCGGGAGCGCAATAACTGGTTGGTCGGGGTCGACCGCAGCCGTCGGGACAGCCGGGTGAACAGGCCCTGTGCGGCGGCGACGGCGCGCCGGCAGCCAGCAGGCAGCAGCGGCAGAACGGCACTGGCAATTGCGAGGTCGGCATCGATGTCGTCGAGGATCACGTTCTTCTGCGCGTCGGTGAGGTGCAGCGGGTCGATCCCCGGAAAATAATTGCGGCCGAGGACCTCGCGATCACAGGACAAGTCGCGCAGAAAATTGATCTTCTGAAAAGCCGCGCCGAGGTGGCGTGCACCGTCTTCGAGCACACTGAGTTCGGAGTCGTTGCGCGGGGACCAGTGCACGAAAGTGCGCAGGCACATGAGCCCGATCACCTCGGCTGAACCGTAAATGTACTCGGCTACGCCCTCGGCGCTGAACGGGGTCGGGTCAAGGTCACGGCGCATCGACGCGAAGAAGGGGGCGATCAGGCTGGAGTCGATTCCGCACTGCCTGGCCGTAGCGGCAAAGGCGTGCACGACCAGATTGGTGCTGTAACCACGCACGATGGCACGTTCGGTTTCTAGTTCGAGTTCGTCCAGCAGCTGCCGCTGTTCCTCTATCCCGACGCCGGCCTCGGTGGCGGCTCCGTCGACGATCTCGTCGGCGATGCGCACGAGGGCATAGATCGTTCGTACCGGGGTGCGCACCCGGGAGTCGAGCAGCCGGGCGGCAAGGCCGAACGACGTGGAATAGTGTCCGATCACCGTCGCGGAACTGGCCCGCGCGGTCTCCGCGTATTTGAGCAGATTCGTGTCGGAGGCCGTTCGAGACGATACTGCTCGCAGCGGCGTCATCAGCGGGCCCGATTCACGGCGGCCTCGGCCAACTCGATCAGGGTTGCCCGCAGCTCGGCGGGAATGATCGCCGGGTCGAGCGTGTCGACTGCCAGTCGAGAATGGTCGTAGGCCAGCCCCTCAGCGGCCGCTTTCGCACCGCAGGCGCGCAGGTGCTCCCGCGCCCGTTCCGCTTCCTCCTCGCTGAGGTCGATCTTGCCGAGATACGGCGCAATCAGCGACCAGCTCTCGGTGCCGCCGGCGTGGGCGATCAGCGCGGTCTGCTTGCCCTCGCGCAGGTCGGCGGTGACGCTCTTGCCGGTCTTGACCGGGTCGCCGAACACCCCGAGCAGATCGTCGGTGAGCTGAAAGGCCACCCCGACGAGACGTCCGTACCGCCCGAGCAGGCGAATCGCCTCGGCCGAGGCTCCGGCCAGCACCGCCCCGGCTTGGAGCGGCGCTTCGAAGGAGTAGACGGCGGTTTTGTTCTCCAGGGTGGTGATGACCTCCTCCACGCTGAGCGGATGCTGCGCCGAACTGTTGGTCACGTCGGCCAATTCCCCGGCGGCCGAGACGAACACCGCCCGGTCGAGCAGGTCGAGCAGCCGCAGCCTGGTGTGCACGTCGACCGGCAGCTTGGCCAGCGCCCGATGCGCCTCACTGAGCGCCAGGTCGCCGGCGAGAATAGCGGCCGCCGCCGCCCAGACCCCGGCCTGGTCGGCAACGGCTCCGTGCGCGAGCGCCCGGTCGTTGAAACGCCCGGCAATGTTGGCGACCCCGCGACGCGCCAGGTCGCGGTCGATGACATCGTCGTGAATCAGAAATGCCGTGTGCAGCAGCTCAAAGCTCACGGCGACCGGTGCTACCAGGGACTGATCACGACCACCGAAACCGGCATAGGCGGCGAGCACGAGCGCGGGGCGCACGCGCTTGCCGCCACTGCTGGCCTGCTCCAGGGAATCCCACAACGCCACATAGTGCTCGCCGTAGTCGCTCGCGCGCAGTCGTGCGGCCGCGAAAAACCGGGTCAGTTCGGTTTCGACGCCCGTCGCGACCGTGTCAAGCACGAAAAGTGTCCAGCTGCTGCACCTGCAGAGCCATCCACGGGCTGAACGCCCACGGGGCATCCGTCACTGCCCGGTACAGGTCTGCGGGGCGGGTCCAGGCGTATTCGGCGACCTCGTCGGGGTTCGGCGTGGGTTCGGCGACGGTCGTGGCCAGATAGACGGGGCAGATCTCGTTCTCGACGATGCCATTACTGTCGGTGGCACGGTACCGAAACTGGGGGAGTGCGAGATCGATGTGGTCGAGCTCGAGCCCGAGTTCAAATCCGGCCCGGCGGGTGACGGCCTGCGTCAGCGGTTCGGTGGGAAGCGGATGCCCACAAAACGAGTTGGTCCAGACACCCGGCCAGGCCTTCTTGGTCAGCGCCCGTCGAGTGACGAGCACTTCGCCGAGCGGATTGAGGACATAACACGAGAACGCCAGGTGCAGGACGGTGTCCGATCCGTGGATGCTGTGCTTCGGCGCGGTACCAATGTGGCGGCCCTCGTCATCGAGGAGGATTACGTGCTCATCAAGGGTATTGGCGGTGTGCACGTGTGCTCCCCTTCTTTTTGTAACCTTAACATGATCGGAAATAACTAACCAAGTTAGCGACTGCCCACGTTACCATGGGGATATGTCCCACGATGAGAGTAACCCCCCAGCGCCCGGGACGTACTGGTACGACCCCAAGAACGCCGGAGTTTCTTCGGCCATGGAGGTTTTGCGTGCCGTGCGCCGGTTTCGCGTGGCCGACGCCGCGATGCGTCAGCGCGCCCAGGCTGAGATGCAGATCAATGAAACAGACCTGATGGCCATCCGTCACCTCATCGCCTGCGAACGCCAAAACCGCGTCGCCAGCCCCAAGGATCTCAGCGAATTCCTGAACATCTCGTCGGCCGCCACCGCGAAGCTCCTCTCCAGGCTCACGGCGTCTGGCCACATTCGCCGGGAGGTGAACCCGGATGACGGTCGGGCCCAGCGTCTGTTCGCTACCTCGTCCTCGCACGAGCAGATGCGGCAGGCGCTGTCGGGAACGCACCAGCAGCTCATGCAGGTCGCCGTGGGGCTCTCCGCCGACCACCAGGCGGCCGTTGTGCATTTTCTCGACGCGATGAGCGCCATCGCCATGATGCCGCACCCGGACACAGTGGCCCGGGAAGCGGCGGCCGCTGCAGCGCCGGGCGGGGAGCCGGCATCCGCTTAAGATGGATCAGTGACTCAACTCTCTGCCACTGCGCCGAAATCTGCCGCCTCCTACGTTGAGGCCCTGCTGGCCTCGTACCCCGATTTTCCCAAGCCTGACATCCTGTTCCGCGACCTCAACCCGGTATTCGCCGACGCGGTCGCTTTTCGCGCAATCATCGACGACCTGGCCGACCAGCACCGAGGCCGATTCGATGCCGTAGCCGGTATCGAGGCTCGCGGTTTTCTGCTGGCGGCCGCAGTTGGGTACGCGGCGAACGTGGCTGTCCTGGCCGTGCGTAAGGGCGGCAAGCTGCCAGGCACCGTGCTGACCGAAGAATACGAGTTGGAATACGGCTCGGCCCGACTCGAACTCGAAATCGGCCAGCTGCCGGCCGGCAGCCGAGTTCTCATCCTTGACGACGTCCTCGCCACGGGTGGCACGATCGCGGCCACGAGCCGTCTCATCGATCGGGCCGGCTACACCCTCACCGGCGTCGGTGTCGTGCTCGAGCTGACCGACCTGCACGGTCGTGAGCGTCTGGGCACCACGGCGGTACACGCGATCATGTCGATCTAGGTCAGCTGAGCCAAATTTCGTACGAACCTCAGGGCTGCGTGGGGCATGCTTGGACCATGACTGAGAGTTCGGGTGTCGATGCGAGCGTCGCGCGCGGGGCGGCCGTCCCGCCGGTCGGCCCGGGCCGGGACAGCGGCGACGCCTGGGTTCACGCTCCCGATGGTCGCAAATTCTGGGGCCGATTCGGTGCGGCCGGGCTCCTCGTTCATCATCCGCGCCTCGGAGTGTTGCTGCAGCATCGCGCCGTCTGGAGTCATTTCGGCGATACGTGGGGGCTTCCGGGTGGAGCTCGCCACGAGAACGAAAGTGCGATCGACGCCGCCCTGCGCGAAGCAAGGGAAGAGGCCGGCGTGCCAGCGCACCTGGTGCAGGTCAAATTCACGTCCCTATTCGACTTGGGATTCTGGTCGTACACGACCGTCGTCGTGGAGGCGACCGAGGAGTTCGAACCGGTGATCAGCGACCAGGAGAGCATTGCCCTGCGCTGGGTTCCGGCTGGTTCCGTTGATCTACTCGCCCTTCATCCCGGTTTCGCTGCCAGCTGGCCCACGCTGCGGGGGCGGCTGGATTGAAATCTGGCCCCACTCGATAGACTCTTTCTCGTGACGACGGCAGTGAACGGGGTGGTGAGCGATCGGGTGCTCACCCTGCCCAACGTGCTGAGCCTGCTGCGGCTGGTACTGGTGCCGGTTTTTCTCGTACTCCTCGCCCAGGGAGAGGATGCCTGGGCTTTGGTCGTGCTCAGCATCTCCAGTTTCACCGACTGGCTCGACGGGTTTCTCGCGCGGCGCTGGAACCAGATCACCCGCCTCGGCCAACTGCTGGACCCGGCCGCCGATCGCCTCTATATCTTTGCGGCTCTGATCGGACTCGCCTGGCGCGATCTGGTCCCGTGGTGGATTGTGCTGGTCATCGTGGGGCGTGACGTCTTTCTGCTGGCCTTGGGCGTCATCCTCGCAAACTATGGGTTTGGCCCGCTGCCGGTGCACCACCTCGGCAAGGTGGCGACCTTCTGCCTGTTCTACGCCCTGCCGATGATCATGCTCGGACAGGCCTTTCCTGCACTGGAATGGTGGTCGCAGCCGATGGGCTGGGCGTTCGGTCTCTGGGGCGCTTTTCTGTACTGGTGGGCCGGCATTATTTATGCCATTGAAACGATGCGAGTGATTCGGCTGCCAAGGGTCGCCCCGGGTGTATCTTCCGATACGCTGGAACGATAGGAGGTGCATGATGGTCGATCTAGCCGGAAAGAATAATTCCGAGGAGCAGAACGAGGCCGTGCCCACAGATCAGCCCGAAAACCCGACGACAGGCGAAGCAATGCCCAGCAAGGCGCAGTCCACCCCAGCATCCTCTACTCCTGGCTCCACCGGTGTCGAGACGCCCGGCGAATCGACCACGGTGCACGACATGCTCAGCACCGACACAACGATGAATTTCAGCCAGGAGTTCGCCGCCCAGATCGCGTCGATCAACTCGAACGTCACGGCCGAGGAGCAGGAATCCATCGCCGCTCTGCCCTCCGGGTCGGCGCTCATGGTCGTTCGTCGCGGACCCAATGCCGGTGCCCGTTTTCTGCTGGACGCCGATCTCACGAGCGTCGGTCGCCACCCGAACGCCGACATCTTTCTCGACGACGTCACGGTCTCGCGTCGGCACGCCGAGTTCCTGCGTAACGGCACAACCTTCACGGTGAAAGACCTCGGCTCGCTCAACGGCACGTACTTCGATGGTGAGCGCATCGAAACCGCTGCTCTGACCGACGGCGCCGAGGTGCAGGTCGGCAAGTTTCGTCTCACCTTCTACGCGTCGCGCCTCGACCTCGCCCGCGCGGCGAGCGAGTAGTGGCGGCAAACTCCGCCCAGGCTCGTTCCGTGTCTGTGTCGGAAGCTCAAGGGCAAGCTCCGGGATCAGCGCCGCTGCTGAGTATCGGCCAGGTCCTGGCACGCCTCACCCCGGAATTCACCGAACTGACTCCGTCGAAGCTGCGCTTTCTCGAGGAACAGGGCCTCGTCGCCCCGGCCCGCACGGAATCCGGCTACCGCAAGTTCTGCACCAGCGACGTCGATCGCCTGCGACTGATCCTGTCGATGCAGCGCTATCAGTACCTTCCCTTGAAGGTCATCCGCTCCTATCTGGATGATCTGGATGCCGGGCTGTCGCCGGTCTTGCCTGGCGGAACCACCCCCGGAGCGTCGATGCTCGGCACGTCGCGTCGTCTCACCCGCGACGAACTGCTGCGCGAAGCCGGGGCATCCGCCACGCTCCTGCACGATGCTGTCTCCGCGTCGATCATTCTGCCCGCCGAACACTACGGCGACAGCGTGCTGCACGTGCTGCGGGCCCTTGTCGAGCTGCAACGCAGTGGAATCGAACCGCGGCACCTCCGAGGCTTTCGCGGTGCGGCGGAACGCGAACTCGGCCTCATCGAAAGTGCGCTCGTGCCGCTCGCCCGGCGTAAAGACGCCTCCAGCCGGGCGAAGGCAGCTGAAATGGCGGTCGAAATCGCCGGGCAACTCGAGGTCATTCGAGGCAGCCTGATTCGCTCCGCACTGGGCCGACTGACCAACTAGGTCGTAGACTGATTCAGGTTCAAGAGACACCGTCGTCGATTTGATCCGGTCGCTTCCTGGCGGGGCCGCCTGCACTCGACCGACACGCCAAATCGGTCACGCGAATGTCATGCTGCGAGGCACTTCACCTCGGTACCGTAGGTAGAGCGATCCACAGCAGGACATCGTCATAACATCAGTATTCCGTTCACGTCCGAACCACAGATAATTCCGCAACACAGTGGCTTTACGCTCGCTTCATCGCAGCTGCAGGTCACGGCACCGCGTAACCCCCGAGAGGCAACCCATATGAGTGAGCTCAAGCCTGACGCTGACGCTTCGCGTTACTCGTTAGGACTGCTGTTCACCGATGGCATGCCCGAGCTTGATGAAAACTCCGGCTACCGCGGCGCTGTCGCCGCGCGTGCGGCCGGCATCAGCTACCGTCAGCTCGACTACTGGGCCCGCACCGGCCTGGTCGAACCCACAGTGCGTGGCGCGGCCGGTTCTGGTTCCCAGCGCCTCTACGGCTTTCGCGACATCCTCGTGCTCAAGCTTGTCAAACGTCTGCTTGACACCGGCATCTCTCTGCAACAGATTCGCACCGCGGTCAACCAACTGCGCGAGTCGGGAATCAGCGACCTCGCCCAGACCACGCTCATGAGCGACGGCGCGAGCGTCTACCTGTGCACCTCCAACGATGAGGTCATCGACCTGGTCAGCCGCGGCCAGGGCGTCTTCGGGATCGCCGTGGGCAAAGTTCTCCGCGAGGTCGAGACTAGCCTGGTCGAACTCGACATGCATCCGGTCGACCCCGCCGACGAGCTCGCCGCCCGTCGTTCCACCCGCAAAATCTCCTAGCGTCCGCTTTTCGGTCCGAGGTGCCCGCCATTCGCGTGTGCGGGACTTGCGCCGCTGCGCGCGAGGCGAAACTGGGGCGTATTGGCGTAAGTCCCGCGCGCCGCGGTGCGCTGGGATTCTGGCCAGGCTGCATCTGCGCAGAAGCCCAGGCTCGATTTAGCGACCTCGCAGAAGCCTAGGTTCGAACTAGACCGCAGGGGCCTCGGCGTACTCGCCGATGCGCGCCGTGCGCAGCACCCGGTCGAGCAACTGGTCGAAGTAGCCCGCCATCTCGAGCGCACTGTCGCCCGGCCAGATGTGCAGCGGCTTCGCGGCGCCCTGCGCCTGCTGCAGCGACGTACGCTCCGGCAGTTGCGGGCTGAGCACGAGCGGCCCAAACATGTCGCGCAACTCCTTGATGCGAAACTGGTGCTCGAGCGACGCCATGCGGGCCCGGTTCACAATGATGCCGAGCGGCTGCAGGCGCGGGCTGAGGCCTCGGCGAATTTCTTCGATCGCGCGCAGCGCACGGTCTGCTGCAGCAACCGAGAACAGGCCGGGCTCTGTAACGACCGCGACGCGGTCGCTCGCGGCCCACGCGGTGCGGGTGAGGGCGTTGAGCGACGGTGCACAGTCGATGAGCACGAGCTCATAGTCTTTCTCGATCGTCGAGAGCGCTTCCTCGAGTTTCCAGATATCGCGGATGCTCGGGTGCGGCCCGTCAAAGTTGATCGCCGACGGGCTGCCGATCATGACGTCGATCGTGCCGGAACGGTTGCGGGTCCAGCCGCTCGGGGCAATAGCCGCGCGCACCGTCTTTTCCTTGGGTGAGCCGAGAACATCGGCAACGTTGAGGTGACCGGCTACCTGGATATCCATACCGGTTGACACGTCAGACTGCGGATCGAGATCCACAACGAGTGTGCGCACGCCGCGGGCGAAGGCAGCAGAAGCCAGACCAAGGGTCACAGTGGTCTTGCCGACACCACCCTTGAGGGAACTTACGCTGAGTACGTGCATGAGTAGCAAGGTTACCTTCACTAGGGTTAGAGAACCTAACCGTTAGCTGTGCGCCCCGTACGCCCTCGAAAGGCTTGCATGTTTGAGAAAATCCTTGTTGCCAACCGCGGAGAGATCGCGATCCGTGCCATGCGTGCGGCGTACGAGCTCGGAGCCAAGACTGTGGCGGTGTTTCCATTCGAGGATCGTAACTCGTTGCACCGTCTGAAAGCCGACGAGGCGTACCAGATTGGTGAGACCGGGCATCCGGTTCGTGCGTATCTGGACGTGAGTGAAATCATCCGGGTGGCCAAGGAATGTGGCGCTGACGCCATCTACCCCGGCTACGGTTTTCTGTCGGAGAACCCCGAGCTCGCCGATGCGTGCGCCCAGGCTGGCATCACCTTCATCGGCCCCGGCGCCGACGTGCTCGAAATGGCCGGCAATAAGGTCACCGCGAAAGAGCACGCCATTGCGGCCGGCGTTCCGGTGTTGAAATCGACGCAGCCATCGACCGACGTCGAACTGCTCATTATCCAGGCCGATGAAATTGGCTTCCCCATCTTTGCCAAGGCCGTCGCCGGCGGTGGCGGGCGCGGCATGCGCCGCGTCGCCAAGAAGAGCGAGCTGCGCGGCGCCCTCGAAGAAGCCATGCGCGAGGCGAACAGCGCCTTCGGCGACGCCACGATGTTCCTCGAGGCCGCAGTGCTGCGCCCCCGTCACATCGAGGTGCAGATTCTGGCGGATGCCGCCGGTGAGACGGTGCATTTGTTCGAGCGCGACTGCTCGGTACAGCGTCGCCACCAGAAGGTCATCGAGATCGCTCCGGCGCCGAACCTGAGCGATGAGATCCGGGTGCAGCTCTACGCCGACGCCATCAAGTTCGCCCGCTCGATCGGCTACGTCAACGCCGGCACCGTGGAGTTCCTGCTCGACACCGTCGGCGAACGCGCCGGCCAGCACGTGTTCATCGAAATGAACCCGCGCATCCAGGTGGAGCACACCGTGACCGAAGAGGTCACCGATGTCGACCTCGTACAGGCGCAGATCCGCATCGCGGCGGGGGAGACCCTGGCCGAGATCGGCCTCACGCAGGGCGAGATCCGCCTGCGCGGCGCGGCACTGCAGTGCCGCATCACCACCGAGGACCCCGCGGCCGGGTTCCGCCCGGACACCGGTAAGATCACCACCTACCGGTCACCCGGCGGCGCCGGCATCCGCTTGGATGGTGGCACGGTCAACACGGGCGCGCAGATCAGCCCGCACTTCGACTCGATGCTCGCCAAGCTCACCTGCCGCGGCCGTGACTATGCAGCCGCCGTGGTGCGGTCCAAGCGTGCGCTGGCCGAATTCCGTATCCGCGGCGTCTCCACCAACATCTCTTTTCTGCAGGCAGTGCTCGACGACCCCGACTTCGCCGCCGGCGACCTGAGCACCTCGTTCATCGACGAACGCCCCGAGCTGCTGCGCGGCCGGGAATCCAAGGACCGCGGCACCAAGATTCTCAATTGGCTTGCCGAGGTCACGGTCAACCAGCCCAACGGCGTGCCGCCGACCACGGTGCACCCGCGCGACAAGCTGCCGCAGCTTGACATCACGACCCCGGCCCCCGACGGCTCCCGCCAGAAGCTGCAGCTGCTCGGCCCGACCAAATTCGCCGCCGATCTTCGGGCCCAAACCGCTCTGGCCGTCACCGACACGACGTTCCGGGATGCCCACCAGTCGCTGCTGGCGACCCGGGTGCGTACCAAAGATCTCGTGGCCGTGGCACCGTATGTGGCCCGGCTGACCCCGCAGCTGCTCTCGGTCGAGGGCTGGGGCGGCGCTACCTACGACGTGGCGCTGCGTTTTCTCGGCGAAGACCCGTGGGAACGCCTCGCCGCCCTGCGGGAAGCCCTGCCGAACATCAACCTGCAGATGCTGCTGCGCGGCCGCAACACGGTGGGCTACACCCCGTACCCGACCGAGGTGACCGACGCGTTCGTGCGAGAGGCCACGGACACCGGCGTGGACATCTTTCGCATCTTCGACGCCCTCAACGATGTGTCACAGATGCGCCCGGCTATCGACGCGGTGCTGAACACCGGTACCGCCCTGGCCGAGGTTGCCGTCTGCTACACCGGCGACCTGCTCGACCCGGCCGAGAACCTCTACACCCTCGACTATTACCTGCGCCTGGCCGACCAGATCGTCGAAAGCGGCGCCCACGTCATCGGCATCAAGGATATGGCCGGGCTGCTCCGCCCGAGCGCCGCCGAGAAGCTCGTTAGCGCGTTCCGCGAACGCTTTGACCTTCCGGTGCACGTGCACACCCACGACACTCCGGGCGGCCAGCTGGCCACCCTGCTGGCGGCCGCCCGTGCGGGCGCCGACGCCGTGGACGTGGCCTCGGCTCCGATGGCCGGCACGACCAGCCAGCCGTCGGCATCCTCACTGGTGGCGGCCCTCGCTCACACCGAACGGGACACCGGCATTTCGCTCAAGGCCACGACCGACCTCGAACCGTACTGGGAGGCCGTGCGCACCCTGTACACGCCGTTCGAATCGGGCCTCTCCGCCCCGACCGGCCGGGTCTACTCGCACGAGATCCCGGGCGGGCAGCTCTCCAACCTGCGCACCCAGGCCGTCGCGCTCGGCCTGGCCGACCACTTCGAACTGATTGAAGACATGTACACCGCCGCGAACACTATCCTCGGCCGCGTGCCCAAGGTGACCCCGTCTTCGAAGGTGGTCGGCGACCTCGCCCTCTACCTCGCCGCGGTGAAGGCCGACCCGGCCGACTTCGAGGCGAACCCTGACAAGTACGACGTGCCCGACTCCGTCATCGGATTCATGGCTGGCGAGCTCGGCGAACTGCCCGGCGGCTGGCCGGAGCCGTTCCGCACCAAGGTGCTCGCGGGCCGCGACGTACGCGTTGGTGTCACCGAGATCACCGCGGGGGAGCGCACCGCCCTCGGCGCATCGAGTGCCGAACGTCGCGCGATGCTCAACCAGCTGTTGTTCCCGGCGCCGACCCGCCAGTTCGAACAGGTCAAGGAAAGCTACGGTGACCTGTCCGTCATCGATACCGTCGATTATCTCTATGGCCTGCAGCAGGGTCAGGAACACGCCGTCGAAATCGCTAAGGGCGTGCGACTCTACGTGGGCCTGGAAGCCATCGGTGAAGCCGACGACAAGGGTATGCGCACCGTCATGACCATCCTCAACGGCCAGCTGCGCCCGGTGTTCGTGCGCGACACGAGCATCACGGTGCAGACCAAGATCGCCGAAAAAGCGGATGCCAACCAGCCCGGTCAGATCGCCGCACCCTTCTCCGGCGTGGTCACCCTGCAGGTCGAGGAAGGCGCTCACGTTGAAGCCGGCCAAAGCGTCGCGTCGATCGAAGCCATGAAAATGGAAGCGGCGATCACCACCTCGATCGCCGGAACCATCGAACGTGTCGCCATCCCGCTCACCCAGCAGGTCGATGCGGGCGATCTGCTCGTGGTTGTGCGTCCGCGCTAAGATTAGGGCCGTTATCGACCAGTTGAGGATGTACCCGTGCCAGACAAACGTACTGACGACCAGAGCGCGCCCGCGCGCCCGGTGTCTGCCGCCAAGCGAACCCGTGACGAGCGCGACGACTATCACAGCGAGTTGCCGCCGCACACGATCGACAACCTCGCTGCGTCCCTGCCCGAGAGCCTGAGCGTTCCGATCGAGGTGCCGGTCGGGCCCCGCCGCTCGGTGCCTGCCGTGGGCCGGTCGGCCGGGGGCATCGGCCTCGACACGACCCGGATCGTGTCCACCCCGGCCACCCACACCGTTGAAATCTCGACGCCGGCGCCGGCCCGTTCAGCCGGAGCCAGCTCGGCCATCGAATCGCTCTCCCGAGCGGATGCCGCCTCCACAGTTCGGCGCGACCGCATCCGTACCGAAAACAGCACGGCCCCCGAGTCGGCCGCCATGCTCACCTCTGATCGCCTGCTCGCGGTCAACCGTAAGACCCGCAAGGCGCCGCAGGGCACCTGGCCCGAATTCGTCTACGCCCTCACCCTGCACCTGGTCAACCTGGGCGACTCCGCCAAGGTGCAGGCCTACAAGGAGATGGACGAGCGCATCCGCCGCCAGTTTGAGGGCGGCACGCGGTTCGTTCCGATCCTCACCCGCAAGGGCGGCGTCGGCAAGACCACGGTCACGACCCTGCTCGGAATGGCCCTGGCGGATGCCCGCGACGACCGCATCATCGCCATCGACGCCAACCCTGACCGCGGCACACTCTCCGAACGCGTGAGCAAGCAGACCAGGTCGACCGTGCGCGACGTCGTCTCCAAGGCCGCATCGATCGGCAACTTCACCGACTTCTCCGCTCTGGTCTCCCGCGACGAAACGCGCCTCGACATTCTCGCCTCCGACACCGACCCGCTGCTCTCCGAGGCGTTCGACGAGAACGACTACAACGTCGTCGCCGACCTCGCGGCCCGCTACTACTCGATCGCACTCACCGACTGCGGTACCGGCATCGTGCACTCGGTCATGCGGGCCACCCTGCAGCGCGCCGACTCCATCGTGATCGTCTCCGGCGGCAGCGTCGACGAGGCCCGTCTGGCCTCCGAAACTCTCACCTGGCTCGAAGCCAACGGCTACGGCGACCTCGTGCGCAACGCGATCGTCGCCCTCAACACCGCCACCCAGGGCACCAACCTGGTTCGCCTCGAAGAAATCGAGTCGCACTTTCGCTCCCGCGTACGCGAGATCGTGCGCATCCCCTACGACCCTCAACTTGCCGCCGGCAGCGTCGTCTCCTACAAAGATCTCAAGCCGATCACCCGGCTGGCAGCACGAACGCTCGCCGAACTGGTCGTCGAGGGGCTCCCCACCGACCGCAACCTGTAGCGAGCCGCGCGCTCGTTCGTCTTTCACACCACCCGCCTACCGAGGAGTCTCCCCGTGCCCGAACGCCAGATCCGTCTCTTCGGAGATCCGGTGCTGAAGACCGTCTCCGACCCCATCGACGGGATCGACGACCGGGTGCGCGGCTTGGTGCAGGACCTGGTCGACAGCGTGCGACTGCCCGGGCGGGCCGGCGTCGCGGCCTCGCAGATCGGCGTGAACCTGCGAGCGTTCAGCTACAACGTCGACGGTGTCATCGGCTACATCCTCAACCCCACGGTCGTTGAACTCTCCGGAGAGCCCGACCTCGTCGACGAGGGCTGTCTCTCCGTTCCGGGACTCTGGTACCCCACCAAGCGCTACCCGTTCGCCCGGGTCACCGGCATCGACCTCGACAATAATCTCATCGAGCTCTCCGGCACCGGCATCATGGCCCAGGCTTTACAACACGAAACCGATCACCTCGACGGCTACCTCTACATCGACCGCCTCGACAAGGACAACCGCAAGGCCGCGATGAAGGAAATCCGAGAGTCCACCTGGTTCTAGCCCCCACCCAGGATTCCGGACATCGCGCTCGGACGAAGCCTCGAGCGGTTCGAATGTGAGGGAGCGGGGGAAGTATTTCGCGGAGTTGCGATGTTTGAGCGGGGAGCGGAATGCTTTTCCCGGCCCCGACCCACAAAAAAATGCCCGACCCACAATAAGAGTGAGCCGGGCCCGCCCTCAAACTACTCGCGCAGCGAAATCCCCTCGGTGACCGGCGCGCCAGAGTACATCGCCTCAATCTCACCGGCGAAGTCCCGCAGAATGATATTGCGCTTGATACTCATCTTCGGCGTCAGATGCCCGCTGTCCTCGGTGAGCTCAATCGCCAGCAGCGTGAATTTACGAATCGACTCCGCCCGCGACACACCCTCATTGGCATGGTCGACCGCGCGCTGAATCTCCGCGAGCACAGTCTTATTGACGGATGCCTGCGCGAGCGACATTCCGGCATCCTCTTGATTGTTGTTCAACCACACCGGCAGCATGTCGGGGTCCAGCGTGATGAGCGCGCCGATGAACGGCTTCTGGTCGCCGACGACGACGACCTGGCCGATCAGCGGATTCGCGCGAATGGGGTCTTCGAGCGCCGCCGGGGCCACGTTCTTGCCGCCGGCCGTCACGATGATTTCCTTCTTGCGTCCGGTGATGGTGAGAAAACCGTCGGCGTCGAAGTCACCGATGTCGCCGGTTTTCAACCAGCCGTCATCGAAGGCGTCCGCGGTGGCCTGCGGGTTCTTCCAGTACTCCTTGAAGACGTTGACGCCCTTGACCTCGATCTCGCCGTCGTCCATGACGCGCACCGAGACACCCGGCAGGGGCGGCCCGACAGTGCCGATTTTGGCCCGGGTGGCCAGCCCAACGGTGGCCGGGGCCGTCGTCTCGGTCAGGCCGTAGCCCTCGAGAATGACGATACCCAGGCTCTTGAAGAAGTGACCGAGGTGAGCACCGAGCGGCGCCGAACCGGAGACCGCCCAGACGACTTTGCCGCCCATCGCGGCCCGCAACTTGCTGTAGACGAGCTTGTCGAACAGCGCGAACTTGATCTTCATGCCGAGCGGAATCGCCGTTCCGGCCTGCACCAGCTTGGAATGCTCAACGGCCACGTGGGCCGCAGCATCGAAGATCTTGCCCTTGCCGCCGGCGACAGCCTTCTGCTGGGCCGAGTTGTAGACCTTTTCGAACACCCGCGGCACTGCGAGCAGGAAGGTCGGCTGAAAGCTGCCGAGCGCGGCCAGGAGCGTTTTGGTGTCAGCTTGGTGCCCGACGCGCACGCCGGCGTGCACGCACAAGACCGAGATGAATCGGGCAAAGACGTGGGCAGTCGTGATGAACAGCAGGGTCGAGGCACCTTCGGGATGAACCAAGACTTCCTTCAGGGCTACCGCAGCGTTGCGGCTGGTCTCGAGGAAGTTCGCGTGGGTGAGCACGCAGCCCTTGGGCTTGCCGGTTGAACCGGAGGTGTAGATGAGGGTGGCCATGTCGTCACCGACGGCGAGGTTGCGGCGGCGTTCGATCTCGGAGTCCGTCACCTCGACGCCCCCGGCCACGAGCTTGTCGAGGTCGCCCAGGTCGATCTGCCAGACCGAACGAATGGCGGCCAGCTCCGGGTGTACCTCGTCAAAGCGCGCGAAATGGTCTGCGGTTTCGACGATGACCGACATGGCGCCGGAGTCGCTGAGGTTCCACTGCACCTGGCTGGGCGAGCTGGTCTCATAGACCGGTACCAGAATTGCTCCGGCGAACCAGACGGCGAAGTCGATCAGGGTCCACTCGTAGCGGGTCTTGCAGATGAGCCCGATCTTGTCGCCGGGCTCGATGCCTGCGGCGACGAAACCCTTGGCCAGCGCCACCACCTGGGCGTGGAACTCCCGAGTGGTCACGGGCAGCCACTGGCCGCCCCGCGGCAGCGAAAACAGAACGAGATCGGGAGTCGCATTGAGGCGGTCCATGAGCAGGTCGGTAATGTTGGCGCCAGGATCGGCGGGAACGACGGCGGGCATATCAAACTGTTTCACGGCAACTCCTTTGGTACCGGCTGAACGTGCCAACTGCCCGAACGCCGAAGAATTCTGCGTTGAGCGGGTGTTTCGTCCAGCGGCAAACTGGTTTACTACACTCTAGAGGGTGTCACTGGCAGCCGCCCCGTGCCGCGAGCCCACTTCCCGATCGCCCCGAACGAAAGGTGCCCCGTGCACGCCATAGGTATCGATATCGGGGGCACCAAAATTGCCGGGGCGCTGGTCGACGAGGCGGGCACCATCATCCGCTCTGACCGGCAGCCGACCACGCCCGGCAACCCGGGCGAGATCGAAGACACCGTCGTCGCAATGATTCTGGCTCTGTCCGAGGGTGAAGCTGTCGTCGCTGCGGGGGTGGCCGCGGCCGGGTTCATCGACGCCGCCCAGTCGACCGTCTACTACGCGCCGAACATCAGCTGGCGCAACGAGCCGTTCCGCGACAAGCTCGAGGCTCGGCTCGACCTGCCCATCATCATCGAAAACGATGCCAATGCGGCCGGCTGGGCTGAGTTTCGCTTCGGCGCGGGCCGGCCGTACACCGACATGGTCACCCTGACCGTCGGCACCGGCGTCGGCGGGGCGATCGTGACGAATAATGCCCTGTTCCGCGGCGGCTTCGGTGCCGGCGCCGAACTCGGCCACCTCCGGGTGGTTCCCGACGGGCTGCCTTGCGGCTGTGGCGCGCACGGCTGCCTGGAACAATATGGCTCCGGTAGGGCGCTGCTGCGCATCGCCAACGAATTCGCGGATGCCGGCGGCATCGGTCTCGGCCTGGCCGGCGCCAGGGAGCGGCGCGGCAAACTCACCGGCAAAGAGGTGGGGCGTCTGATCCAGGACGGTGACGGCGGCGCCCTCGCTGCCCTGCGCCAGCTCGGCGGTGCCCTCGGACAGGCCTGCGCGAGCCTCGGCGCCGTGCTCGACCCGCAGGTGTTCGTGTTCGGCGGGGGAGTGGCGGCCGCTGGCGACCTGCTGCTCGAACCGATTCGAGCGGCCTACCTCGACTACCTGCCGGCGCGCGGCTACCACCCCGAAGCGGAGTTCGCCATCGCCCAGCTGGTGAATGACGCCGGCGTGGTCGGCGCGGCCGATCTGGCCCGGCTGCACGCGGTGCGTTGATCGGGCGCTATGGACGTCGGGGCGGCATCCGCTTCGACGCGGCGGGCGGACTAAGCTTTTCTAGTCGGATGAAGGAGTGCGAGTGTTCTATTGGATCATGAAGAACATCGTCATCGGCCCGCTGCTGCTCTCGCTGTTTCGACCGTGGATCATCGGCCTGGAGAACATTCCCAAGACCGGGCCGGTCATTTTGGCCAGCAATCACCTGTCGTTCATCGACTCGGTGTTTCTGCCGCTGGTCGTGCCGCGCCGCGTGGCGTTTCTGGCCAAGAGCGACTATTTCACCGGCAAAGGCCTGAAAGGCTGGGCGACCCGGCAGTTTCTCACCGCCGCCGGGCAGCTTCCGATCGACCGGTCGGGCGGTAAAGCCTCGGAGGATTCGCTCAATACCGGCCTGCGGGTACTCGGCGAGGGTCGCATCCTCGGAATCTATCCGGAGGGCACTCGCAGCCCGGACGCCCGCCTGTATCGCGGGCGCACCGGGGTAGCCCGCATGGTGCTGGAATCGGGCGTGACGGTCATTCCGGTGGCCATGATTGATACCGAGAAGGCCATGCCGACCGGCACCAGGATTCCGCAGGTGCGGCGGATCGGCATTGTGATCGGCACACCGCTCGACTTCACCCGCTTTGAGGGAATGGAGGGCGACCGGTTCGTGCTGCGGAGCGTCACCGACGAGCTCATGTACGAACTGCAGCGACTCAGCACGCAGGAGTACGTCGACGTCTACGCCTCCTCGGTCAAAGAGAAGCGGGCCAGCCTTTCGCGCTAGGCTGCCAGAAGTGCTGTCTGCGCTTTGCGCGCTGCGGCACCTCATCCATTTCGGTTCGGTGCGCGTCACCGGTCCAGTACAGAAAACAGGAACTATCCCGTGGTAGACCCCACCGAGCCCATTGTTGCCGCAGAAGCCTCTGTCATCACGGGTCTGGACCACTGGCGCACCCTACCGATCAAGCAGCAGCCGACCTGGCCCGACGCGGCCAAGGTGGCTGCGGCATCCGCTGAACTGGCGACGCAGCCGCCGCTGGTCTTCGCCGGTGAGGTCGACATTCTGCGCGACCGGCTCGCTCAGGCGGCCGGCGGGCAGGGTTTCCTGCTGCAGGGCGGCGACTGCGCCGAGACGTTCAGCGGGGCCACAGCGGATCAGATTCGCAACCGGGTCAAGACCGTGCTGCAGATGGCCGTCGTGCTCACCTACGGTGCGTCGATGCCGGTGATCAAGATGGGGCGCATGGCCGGCCAGTTCGCCAAGCCCCGCTCGAGCGACTTCGAAACCCGCGGCGACGTGACGCTGCCGGCGTACCGCGGCGATATCGTCAACGGCTACCCGTTCACGCCCGAGTCGCGCGAGGCCGACCCGGACCGGCTCGTCAAGGCCTACCACACGTCGGCGTCGACCCTCAATCTGATTCGTGCGTTCACGCAGGGTGGCTTCGCCGACCTGCGTCAGGTGCACAGCTGGAATCAGGGCTTCGCCGCCAACCCGGCCAACCAGCAGTACGAGAAGGTGGCCAAGGAGATTGACCGCGCGATCAAATTCATGATCGCCTGCGGCGCCGACTTCGAGGCGATGCGCCGAACGGAGTTCTACACCAGCCACGAGGGCCTGCTGATGGACTACGAGCGCCCGATGACCCGCATCGACTCCCGCACCGGAACTCCGTACAACACCTCGGCCCACTTCATCTGGATCGGGGAGCGTACCCGCGACCTCGACGGCGCGCACGTGGACTTTTTGTCGCGGGTACGCAACCCGATCGGTGTCAAGCTCGGCCCGGCCACCTCGGCCGACGACATGCTGCGCCTGGTCGACAAGCTCGACCCGAACCGCGAACCCGGTCGCCTGACCTTCATCACGCGCATGGGTTCCGGCAAGATTCGGGACGCCCTGCCGCCGCTGCTCGAAGCCATCAAGGCGAGCGAGGCGACACCGCTGTGGGTGACTGACCCGATGCACGGCAACGGTGTCACCACACCGACCGGCTACAAGACCCGTCGGTTCGATGACGTCGTCGACGAGGTCAAGGGCTTCTTCGAGGCGCACCGCGCCGTCGGCACACACCCGGGCGGAATTCACGTGGAGCTCACCGGCGACGACGTCACCGAGTGCCTCGGCGGGTCGGAGCACATCGACGAGGCCGCCCTGGCGACCCGCTACGAGTCGCTCTGCGACCCGCGCCTGAACCACATGCAGTCCCTGGAACTGGCCTTCCTGGTGGCCGAGGAGCTGGCCGCCCGCTAGCCCCGCCCGCCCCATTCTCTGGACGGGGCCCAGGCCCCGTCCCCGGGCCCAGCTTATAAACTGGGCCCGGGGACGTAAAGTGGGCCCGGTGAGCGGATGCGGCGAGTTGCGTCGTGCCGCCCGGAACGTTCATGAGGCGGCCAGCACAAGGAGGCGGGTCATCCGCTCCTCGCTCAAACATTGCGATGTTCCGGTGGCCTTGCGCGTGTTTCGACAGGCTCAACAACCAGCGTGCGCACGACCGCCGAAACACCGCAAAACTCGCAACCCCGCAGACAACCCGCCTCCGCCACTTCCCCGAAGCCGCTCTGAAGCCACGGGTTTGATCGAGCCGTGAGTTTTCGAGGTGGGGCGTCGTCGAGGTGTGAGTTTTGAACGTTTCAACAGCCGAAATCGGGCCGAAACTCACACCTCGGTGATCAAAACTCACGGGTCGGCGAGCGGATGCTGCACACGCGATCTTCCGCACCCCTTTGACGACGTCACTTGCTCCGGAAGGATCGGGGCCATGTGGCCTCGTATTTGGCTGCTTTTTGTACTGGAGCCGACCCGGCGCGCACGCTACTGTCTAAGCTCACGCCATGCGTAGGTCAATTCCGCAGATATCTGTGCGTTCGGGAATGTACCAATGTCCAGCGCCAGAGCGTACGGCTCAGTCGGTGTCGTTGCTGATTATCCGAACGGATTTGTCGGCTTGAGCGAAATCGTGCTGCCCTTTGGCAAAGACGTACCAGCAGCAGGATCTGTCGACGCTACTTGAATTAGAGACGAATATATCGGTGCGTCTGCACCGGGGTTGTAGGTGAGCTTGAAGCCGAGCGCAGTCAGCGCAGCCTTGCCGTCCGCCCAGGACATCCCCACGACATTGGGCACAATGACCGGCTCCGGACCCTTCGAAATCACCAGGGTGATCGTGGCACCCTCACGTAGGGTCCCCTCCGGCACCTGCGACGTGACCACGTCACCCTCAGCGACCGTGTCGTTGTAGGTCTGCTCTCCCGACACCACGAGCAGGTTTTTGCCGACCAGGATGTCGGTGGCCTCGGCAACCGTCTTGCCGTCGACGTTCGGAATGGCGCCGAGCGACACGACCAGGTTCACGGTCAGGCCTTCAAAGTATTCACCGCCGGCCGAGACATCGGCGCCGTCAGATTCCTTGCTCGCCGAGATGACCGAACCCTCCGCCACGTCACCATTGAAGACCGGGTCCACAGCGCCGACGACGGCTTTCAGATCCGTAATCGCAGCGGATGCCGCCTCCTGTGTCAAACCCGCCAGCGCGGGCAGCGTGATGGGCTGCAGCCCCTGGGAGACGATGACCGTGACGGTGCTGTCCTTGGGGACGCGGCTGCCGGCATCCGGATCGGTGCCGATGACGAGCCCTTCGGCGATGGTGGCGCTGAAAGCACCCGCCAGCTCGGGTTTGAGGCCGAGCTCGGTCAGCTGCGCGGACGCAGCCTCGGGGGAGCCCGAGGCGAAGTCGGGCACGGACACGTCAGAGCCCGGGCCGGAGCCGAAATACCAGCCCGTTCCGCCGAGCGCGGCGGCGAGAAGAATCACCAGGGCGAACAGCCAGAAGCCGCGACGCTTGCGCTTGTCGGCCTTCTTGCTGAGCAGGTCGCCGCTGTCCGGCGGACCGACCGGGCCGGTGCCGGCCGGGTGAAGGCCCAGCAGGGTCGCGGCGGGAGGTTTTGTGGGAGCGAGCTTGGCGCCGAGCACCTGGGTTTCGGCATCCGCTACCGCGTTCGCCCCGGTGCGCAGGCTGGCGGGCAGCACCATAGTCGACTGCAGGGCCAGTTCCTGGGTACCGCCGCGCACGAGCGCGCTCACATCGTGCAGCTGGTCGAGCATGACCCTGGCGTCACGGGGACGGTCCTCCGGATCGCGCGCGGTAGCCCAGAGTACGAGCTCGTCGAGCTCGTGCGGAACCGAGGCGACCTTACTGCTCGGCATCGGAACTGTGTCGTTGGCGTGCTGGTAGGCGATCTGCATCGGAGCTTCGCCCACATAAGGCTGCTCGCCGGTGAGCATCTCGAAGGTCATGATGCCGAGCGCATAGATGTCGCTGCGGGCGTCGGCGATGCCCCGGGTGACGAGTTCGGGGGAGAGGTAGGCGATGGTACCGAGCAGGGCCTGGCCGGTCGCGGTGTTGTTGTTGACCGCGCGCGCCAGCCCGAAGTCGCTGATCTTGATACGGCCGTCGTCAGCCAGCAGCACGTTCTCGGGTTTGACGTCGCGGTGCACGATGCCGGCCTTGTGCGCGGCGGCCAGGCCGCTGAGCACGGCTTCGAGAATGTCGAGGGTCTGCTCCGGGGTGAGCCGGCCATAATCCTTGAGCAGGTCGCGCAGGGTGATGCCGGGCAGATATTCCATGACGAGGTAGGCCATGTCGGCGTCCTGGCCCTGGTCGAAGACGTTCACAACGTTAGGGTGGGCCAGGCGAGCAGCCGAGCGCGCCTCCTGGATGAACCGAATCTTGAAGGCGCTGTCATCGGCGAGATGGCCGTGCATGATCTTGATCGCGACCCGGCGCTCGAGGCGCAGATCGGTGGCGAGGTACACCGTGGCCATGCCCCCGCGTGCAATTCGCGAGCGCACTTGATACCGGCCGTCAATAAGACGGCCAATCATCGGGTCGGTCGAGGGAACGCTCACTCCTTGATTCTACGGAATTCGGCGACGGCACCACTGCACGGCGCGCAGGGGCGCGGCATGCGGGTCGGGACCGACCGCCCGGCTAGCCGAGCTGGCTGAGCCAGGCCTGCGCTGACGCCTCCCACTTGGCGTAATAGTCGGGGTAGGCCGAGATCTGCACGGCCTGCGCCGCCTGGGTCACGGTCATCGATTCCCAGCCCGCGATGTCGAGCAGACCGCGGGTCACGTTCGGGTTCGGGTTGCTCGCGCCGCCGAAGAAGGCGAGGCTGGCCCGCACCGGGTCCATGACCTGTTCCGGGGTACCCCAGCCGGCACTCGGCCGCTGCTGGAACAGACCGAGGGAGTCCCGGTCGCCGTAGTCCACGTTGCGCAGCCCGGATTCCTGGGCGGCCGCAGCCAGCGCCACGACGAGACCGGCATTGCTCACGCCGGCGCCCCGCCCAACCGAAACAATCGTCTGCGCGTTCTGTCGCATCTGCTCCGACATGGGCGTGACCACCCCCGACGTCGCCACCGGGAAAGTGACCGCCACGGATGCCGGCGCCACCGTGATCGGCAGGGTCAAAACCTGTCCGGGATAGATGATGCTTGACCAGCCGAGGCCATTGGCGTCGAGCACAGCCTGCACGCTCACCCCGGCCGCGTTGGCCACGGTGGTGATGGTCTCGCCCGACGCGATGGTGTGAGTCGTTGCTGCGGCAATCTCTGCGACCGGCTCGACGTAGGCGGCCGGTTCCAACACTGGTGCTGCGGCGAGCACAATGACCTGGCCCGGGTAGATGACGCTGGCCCCGGTCAAGCCGTTGGCACCCAGAACGTCAGCGGTCTTCAGCCCGTGCGCGGCGGCGATACCGCTGATGGTGTCGCCGCTCTGCACCGAGTAGCTGGCAGCGGATGCCGCCGGCGCGGCCACGACGGCGGCCGGCGCCGCCGCCTGGGTCAGGGTCAAAACCTGGCCCGGAAAGATCAGGGCCCGGGAATCGAGACCATTCTGCGCCAGCACGGCCGCCGTCGACAGGCCGAACCGGGCGGCAATTCCGCTCACCGTGTCACCGTCAACGACCGAATACTGGGCGGGCGCAACCTGAACGGCGGCTGCCACTGCGGTCACCGATAGAACGGGAGTGGCCTCGGCGAGCTTCGACTTGAGCGGCTTCTTAGCCAGGGCCTGAGCCTGGGCCGGCGCCGCCAGGTTGAGGCTGATCGCGAGCGTGCTGACCAGCACGATCGGCACGGTCAGCAATGCCGAGCGGGAATGCGAGTCACCGGGCTTCTTCGCCCGCCGCGTCGCAGCAGCGTCACTGCTCGAGAAGGCCACGCCAACCGTCTCGGGAACGGTCGCGTTTCGTGCGGCGGACGCCGCGGCATCCGTCGTATTCGTTTTCACCTTGGTCGACATGGTGCTCCGTTCATTGTGCGCACGCGCGCTATCCGTACAGCAAGTTCGTACAGCATCGTCTCGAATGCAGCAATCCCCACTGCGAGGTTTTCACAATTCTGAGGGGGAGTCAATTGAATGGGCGACATGAAATGGCCGGTTCGCGAGGAAAAAGTGCCCGAAGGTTTTGCCTCGGACCCAAATCATGGGAAGCTAAAAGAGTGAGTGATGTGTCTTCAGAGCCCGAGTGGCTTACTATTCCTGCCCTAGTCAACCTGCTCGGAATGAGCCAGAGCCGCGTGCGGCACCTGATCGACGACAAGTACCTGCTGGCCATCCGGCGGGACAACGTTGTGTCGGTTCCTTCCCTGTTTCTGCGTGACGGCGCTCCCGTTCCCGAACTTCGCGGCACGCTGTTCGTGCTGGCCGACGACGGCTTCACCGACATGCAGGCCATGACCTGGCTGCTCGAGGTCGACGACAGCCTGGGCGTGCCCCCGATCGAAGCCCTTCGGGCCGGTCGCAAGGCCGAGGTACGTCGCGTCGCCCAGGCACTCGCCTAACCGGGCACTCGCCCGGACCGGCCGGGGCGCCGGCCGAACCGCCCCTCAGAACGCCCGGCGCGTCACCCGATCGGTCAGGTCCAGCAGCTTCTGCCTGGCCCCGGCGCTGATCGGCGCGGTCTCGAGCGCCGCGAGAGCCTCAGCCACCTGAGCTTCGATGAGCGCCTCGACCCGGTCGACGGCACCGCTGGCGCTGATGAGTTGCTGCAAGGCGCGAATCTGGGCGGTATTGAGCGTGGGGTTGCCGAGCTGGGCGTCGAGCGATGCTCGGTCGGCGTCGCTCAGACGTTCCCGCGCCAGAGCGATCAACACCGTGCGCTTGCCCTCGGTCAGGTCGTCGCCACTCGGCTTGCCGGTCACGGCGGCGTCGCCGAACACGCCGAGCAGGTCGTCGCGCAGCTGGTAGGCCATACCGAGCGGCAGGCCGAAGGCACGCAGCGAGTTCAGTTGGGTGGCCGAGGCTCCGGCCAGAGCCGCTCCGATCACCAGCGGGGCCTGAACGCTGTACTTGGCTGACTTGTAGACGATCACGCGCAGTGCCCGATCGAGCAACTCGGCTTCCGGCTGGGCCAGCCAAGCGCGCTCCTCGAGAATGTCCAGGTATTGCCCGGCCGTGACCTCAGTGCGCATGAAGTTGAATTCGAGCCTGGCGCGCCGTGCCGAAGCCCGATCGGCCAGCTCGTCCAGCCCCTCGTCGAGCAGCTCATCGCTCCAGCCCAGAAGTAGATCGCCGAGCAGAATCGCCGACGCCCGACCATACGAGGCGGAGTCGCCAGCCCAACCCTCTCGCTCGTGCAAACTTTCGAACAGTTTGTGGGCGCTCGGAGCTCCGCGACGGGTGTCTGAGTTGTCGATGATGTCGTCGTGCACGAGCGCTGCGGCGTGAAAAATCTCCAGCGCGCTGGCGGCCGAAACCACCGCGGCCAGGCCGCCTGCGGCGGGTGCCGGGGCAGCGGATGCCGTGGCCTCGTCGTCCGCACTGACTGACGGCTGACCGGCCGTTGGCTGGCCCGATTCGGGGCCGGAATCCTGCGGCAGAACGCTCCGCGCACCCCAGTAGCAAAACTGGGCTCGAAACCGCTTTCCACCGCTGAGAAACTGCCGTGAGTAGTCGATTAGAGGAGTCAAATCGGAGCTGATCAGGGTCACAATTGGTTCGCGGGACATGAGGTACTCGTCGATGCGAGATTGAACCAAGTCGACCAGGCGTTTGCTTTCAGACACCCGTATAGCCTAGCCATCCTGGCGGGGCTAGAATGAGGTAATTCGAACCGGGTCATTCGAGTCTGGTCGGTTCGGATTTGTCTACCCAACCGCTCGATCCCGTAACTGGAGGGAATGAGATGCCGCTTTCGGAACAGGAGCAGCGACTCCTTGAAGAGATGGAGCGCAGCCTTTATCACAACGATGCCGACTTTGTCGCCAGCGTTGGAGTGTCCAGGCTTCGCCCGAACTATCGTTCCATCGCGATCGGCGTACTGCTCGCCGTCGCCGGCATTGTCGCTCTCATCGCGGGTGTAGCCATTGCGCAGTTGTGGCTCGGCATTCTCGGTTTCATCGTCATGTTCGGCGGTGTGCTTATCGCCGTGACGCCCGGCAAGGCCATTCGTTCGATGCCCGGACCATCGTCACCCGGTCGCCGTCCGGCGCAGGCCAAGTCCAACCAGGGTTTCATGGAACGATTGAACGACCGGTGGGACCGTCGCCAGGATGGTCAGTAGCGGCTACTCGCGCTAACCTCCACCCTCCACCGGGCACCCATAACTCAATAAATCGTTGCGCTGTAGGGCCGATCATCTGATCGGCCCTTTTTTTGTGCCCAAAAGTGGGTCGAAAGCATCCGTTCTTAAAACTATTGCTCCATTTCCCTCCACTGTCAGTCCCCAGTGATTTCGGGAGAATTTGGCGATTAATTCTGAAAATTAGCGCAAAAACCTAGGTTAGTGGTTGAAGGTGGAGTAAAGTGGAGCCATACCTGAATCTGGCCGGAAGAAAGGGGTGAGCGTGTTCCTTGGCACCTACGCCCCCCGGCTCGACGAAAAAGGTCGCATTATTCTTCCCGCGAAGTTTCGGGAAGAGCTCTCCACCGGTGTGGTGATGACGCGGGGGCAGGAACACTGCATCTACGTGTTCAGCACCCGCGAATTCGAAACCCTGCACGACAAGATCCGCCAGGCGCCGGTCACGAGCAAGCAGGCTCGCGACTACCTCCGGGTGTTCCTGTCGGGCGCAAGTTCGGAAACACCCGACAAACAAAACCGCGTCACCATCCCCGGCAACCTCCGCAGCTATGCGGGGCTTGACCGAGAACTGACCGTCATCGGTGCTGGCAGCCGAGTCGAGATTTGGGACAGCGAAGCGTGGGCCACCTACCTCGCCGAGCAGGAAACCTCGTACGCCAACACGACGGAGGAGGTGATTCCGGGACTTTTCTAGCCCCTGGCGCCTGACTCCCAGCCGTTTTGCCCTGACACACTTCCCCGGTGCCAGGACGAAATGGAGGGGAATCAGACCTCACGGACTAGCCCGGCATTATGGCCAGTAACGAAATCCCCAGCAATGAAATCCACACCCCGGTACTGCTCGAACGCTGCGTCGAGCTGCTCGCTCCGGCACTCACGAAGCCCGGCGCCGTGCTCGTCGACGCCACACTCGGCATGGGCGGCCACGCCGAAGCGATCCTGTCGCGCTTTCCGGAACTAACCCTGGTCGGCCTCGACCGCGACACCGAGGCCCTCGCTATTGCCGAAGAGCGCCTCAAGGGATTCGCAGGCCGGGTGCACCTCGTACACACCGTCTACGACGGTATCGGCGACGCGCTCGACGGACTCGGTATCACCGAGGTCGCCGGCGTCCTCTTCGACCTCGGCGTCTCCAGCCTGCAGATCGACCGCGTCGAACGCGGTTTCTCCTACTCCAAGGATGCCCCGCTCGACATGCGCATGGACGGCACAGCCGGCCTCACCGCCGAGAGCATCCTCGCCGACTACAGCGAACGCGATCTCAAGCGCATTTTCCAGGACTACGGCGAAGAGAAACTCTCGGCCCGGTATGCCAAGGCCATCGTCGAAGCCCGCGAAACGACACCGTTCGTGCGGTCCGCGCAACTGGTCGACGTGATCACCAAGGCCACCCCGGTCGCCATCCAGCGTCTCGGCCACCCGGCCAAGCGCGTGTTCCAGGCGCTGCGCATCGAGGTCAATCAGGAACTGGCCGTGCTCGAACGGGCCATTCCGGCTGCGCTAGACCGCGTGCAGGTCGGTGGCCGCATCGTCGTCATGGCCTACCAGTCACTCGAAGACCGCATCGTCAAGCGGGCACTCGCCGCGGCATCCGGCTCCACCGCTCCGGCCGGGCTTCCGGTGGAACTGCCCGAACACAAGCCGCTGTTTACCCTCCTGCTTCGCGGTGCCGAACTGGCCTCCGACGAAGAAAAAGCACTCAACCCCCGCGCGACGCCGGTTCGGCTGCGCGCTGCTGTTCGACTGAGAAGGGCCGCCGCATGAGCGACAACCTGGCACGCGTCGCCTTTTCCTTCGAACCTGAACCGTTTGAGACCAGCGCACCGGCACGGCGTGGGTTTCGACTGGTCTCGCCGACGCCGAGCCGCCGTGCCCGGCCGCGCATCTTCTACGCCCTCACCGCGGTAGCAGGCATGGCTGCCATCATGGTCGCCCAGCTGCTGCTGAGCGTCGGCATCTCCCAGGGCGCGTATGAAATCTCCAGCCTGCAGTCGAGTCAGTCGGAACTCGGCCGCACGGCCGCGAGCGTGAGCGAAGACCTCGTGCGGGTATCCTCCCCGCAGAGCCTCGCCGCCAACGCTGAGGGCCTCGGCATGGTCAGCAACTCCAACCCCGTCTACCTGCGCCTCTCTGACGGCGCTGTTTTGGGCGCTCCGGCCTCGGCGTCGGGCTCGCAGGCCGGAGCGGCCAGCCTTGTTCCCAACGCCCTGCTGAACGGCAGCACCCTGCTGTCACAGCTTCCGGCGGATCCGGCGGCTGCCGGTGCTGTTGCGATCACGAGCGCACCGGTAGTTCCTGCGGGACTCGCGGCGCCCACTACCCGATAGTTTCCGTGACTCGACCATGATGGGCAGATGAGCGTGCGCAATACCCGAAGCAGTAGTGCCCGAAACAACCCGACCAATTCGCGGTCCAGCCGTCGCCGCACCCTTGTCACCATCCTCGTGCTGTTTGCCGTCATCGCCGTGTTCCTGGTGCGCCTGGTCGATATCCAGGTCGTGCAGGCCGATTCGCTCACCAAAGACTCAGTAGGAAACCGCTCGGTCGGCCAGGTCGTTTACGGTTCCCGCGGCGAGATCGTCGACACCAACGGTGTCGTGCTGGCCGGAACGGTCATGCGGTACAACATCACCATGTCGCCCGTGAACGCGACGCCCTTCAAACGAACCGTCGACGGTAAGAAGGTCGAAATCTCTGTGGCCGACGCCGCCGCCGAAATCGGTGCCGCCACCGGCCAGACCGGCGACGCCATTCTGCTGACCATCTCCACCGCCCTCGAGGCAAACGCCGAGGCCAACTTCGCCTACATCGCTCAGAAAGTCGATGTCGACGTACTCCGTGCCGTGCAAAACCTGCACATTCCCTGGACCTACTCGGAGAACAGCCCCAGTCGGGTCTACCCGAACGGCGCCGTCGCCGGCAATATGCTCGGCTATCTTTCGGGGGAGGGCGTGCCGCAGGCCGGCCTCGAATCCGGGCAGGACGCCTGCCTGGCCTCGACCAACGGTAAGGAAACCTATGAAAAGGGTGCCGACGGCGTGCGCATCCCCGGCAGCAGCGTCACGAGCACCGCCGCCGTCGACGGCGGTGACGTCGTCACCACCATCGACTCCGACCTCCAGTGGTTCGTGCAGCAGACCCTCGCGGCCCGGGCGCAGGAAACCGGGGCGGCCTGGGCGACCGCAGTCGTGCTGGACGCCAAGACCGGCAAGCTCCTCGCCGTTGCCGATTACCCTTCGGTCGATCCGAACAACGTCGGCGGCACCGAGAACCCCGAAGACCGCGGCTCCCGGGCCTTCACCCAATCCTTCGAACCCGGCTCGACCTTTAAAGCGCTGACCGCGGCATCCGTTCTCGATTCCGGCGTCGCCACCCTGCAGACCGGAATCGTCGCGCCCTACCGGTATTTGCCGGCCAACGGCGCGAACATCAATGACAGCCACTCGCACCCGGACCAGAACATGACCCTCACCGGCGTGCTGATCGACTCGAGCAATACCGGCATGTCCAAGTTCGGTGAGAAACTCACCGACCAGCAGCGCTACGACTACATGAAGGCGTTCGGCGTTGGCACTCCGACCGAAACCGGCTTTCCGCGCGAAGACGGCGGAATCCTGCACCCGGTCGACGAGTGGGACAACCAGACCAGCTACGCGACCATGTTCGGACAGGGTCTGACAACGAGCGCGCTGCAGGTCGCGAGCATCTACCAGACCATCGCCAATGACGGTGTTCGCATGCCGGTACAGCTGGTCGAGGGCTGCCGTCAGGCTGATGGCACCATGACTAACGTGCCCGATGCCACCGGAACCCGGGTGCTGTCCGAGACGGCGGCGAACGAAACCAGCGACGTGCTCGAGATGGTGTACCAGAAGAGCTGGGTGCAGAGTACGTGGAATATTCCGGGCTACCGCGTGGCCGCCAAGACCGGAACAGCGCAGATGCCGGACGGCAAGGGCGGGTACTCCAACGGGTATCTGGTGTCGGTGTCGGGCTTCGCACCGGCCGACGATCCACAGTATGTCGTCTCGGTCAGCATCGCCGACCCTGTTAAACTGAATACGTCTGCCGCACCGGCTCCGGTTTTCCAGGAGATCATGAGCCAGGTGTTGAAAAAGTACCGGGCGGTTCCCTCGGGCGCGACTGCGCCTGACCTCCCTTCCACCTGGTAAGAAAGCGAGCCCTGCGTGTCTGAATTGGCGCCGTCGGCTCTCCGTCCCGAGCACCCCGTTCCGCGGTCCTTGTCGGGATTGGTTGCCGAATTTGATCTGGAAGTACGTGGAGACATCGACGGTCTCGAAGTCACCGGAGTGAGCCTGAGCTCGCGCACGGTGCAACCGGGCGACCTCTACGTCGGCGTTGCCGGGGCACACCAGCACGGTGCCACCTTCGCCGCGGCGGCCGCTGAAGCCGGGGCTGTGGCTATTTTGACCGACGAGGCCGGAGCGCTGCTCGCTGCGGCGAGCGGCCTGCCGGTTTTGCTGACACCGGATGCCCGCGCCGCGCTCGGCGCCGTCGCCGCCTGGATCTACCGCACCGACGACAACCCCGCGACCCTGTTCGCCGTCACCGGCACCAACGGCAAGACCAGCGTCGTCTACCTGCTATTCGGCATCCTGAACCAACTCGGCGTCGTCTCCGGACTCACCTCCACCGCCGAACGCCGTATCGGCGACCTCGCCGTCACGAGTTCGCTGACCACGCCCGAAGCCAGCGAACTGCACGCCCTGCTGGCCCGCATGAACGAGGCCGAAGTGCGCGCCGTCGGCATTGAAGTCTCGGCGCAGGCCCTCAGCCGCTACCGGGTCGACGGCCTCGTCTTCGATATCGCCGCATTCACCAACCTCAGCCACGACCACCTCGACGACTACGCCGCGATGGACGACTACTTCCAGGCCAAGCTCGAGCTATTCCAACCCGACCGCTCGCACCGCGGCGTGATCACCGTCGACACCGACTGGGGCCGCCGCGTCGCCGACGAATGCCGCATTCCGGTGACGACCATCACCAACCGGGCCGATGTAGACGCCGACTGGCGCATGACCGTGGTCGGTGAAACCGCGTCCCACACCGACTTCGTACTCGACGGTCCCGACGGTCGCCGCCTGCACACCCGGGTGCCGCTGCTCGGCTGGTACATGGCCGCCAACGCCGCCCTGGCCATCGTCATGCTGGTCGAGAGCGGATTCGACCTCGACGCGATCCAGCACACGCTGAACCGCGACGGCGGCATCGTCGCGTTCATCCCCGGGCGCGCCGAGCGCATCTCCGGCGACCTGGGCCCGCTCGTCTACATCGACTACGGACACAGCCCCGATGCGTTCCTGAACACCCTCGCGGCCCTGCGCAAGTTCACGCCGGGCAAGCTGATCATGCTGTTCGGCGCCGACGGTGACCGCGACACCACGAAACGCGCCGATATGGGCCGAATTGCAGCCCAGGGCAGCGATATCGTGGTCGTGACCGACTTTCACCCGCGATTTGAAGACGCCGCGAGCATCCGCGCCGTACTGCTGAAAGCAGCGCGCGACGCCGTGCCAGACGGCGAGTTCTACGAGGTGGCCAACCCCCGTACGGCATTCCGTACGGCGTTGTCACTCGCACACGAAGGAGACACCATTCTGTACGCCGGCCCAGGCCACGAGGACTACCACGAGGTACAAGGCGTGAAACTGCCGTATTCGGCCAGGGATGACTCCCGCCAGGCGCTCCGCGACGCTGGGTGGCTGTAAATGATCGCCCTCTCCCTGGCCGAGATCAGCCACGCCGTCGACGGTGCGCTGCACCTGACCGGCGCGGCCACCGCCGCTGACCTGATCGACGGATCGGTGCAGACCGACTCCCGCCTGATCGAACCCGGCTCGATCTTCGTCGCCAAGCCCGGCGCCGTCACCGACGGGCACGTGTTCGCGCCCGTCGCCGCCGCGCAGGGCGCCGCGCTGCTCATCGTGGAACGCCTGCTCGACCTGCCGGTCAGCCAGATCGTCGTCGCCGACGTCGTCGCCGCACTCGGCGCCCTCGCCTCCACGGTCGTCGCCCGCGTGCGCGCTGACGGAGCGCTCAAGATCGTGGCGGTCACCGGTTCCAACGGCAAGACCACGACCAAGAACCTGCTCCGCAGCATGCTCGAGCGGGTGGGCCCGACCGTCGCCCCGCGCGGCTCCTTCAACAACCAGGTCGGCGCGCCGATGACCATGCTCGAGGTGACCTCGAGCACGCGTTTCCTGGTGATCGAGATGGGTGCCAGCAGCGAGGGCGCCATCGCGCACCTCGTGCGTCTGGCCCGCCCCGACGTCGGCATCGTGCTCACCATCGGTCTCGCCCACGCCGGCGAGTTCGGCGACCTCGACGCCACCGTGCGCGCCAAATCCGAAATGGTCACCCACCTTCTTTCCACGGATGTTGCGGTGCTGAATGCCGACGATCCGCGCGTCGCGCAGATGCAGGCGATGACCCCGGCCCGTGTCGTTCGCTTCGGCGAATATGGTCAGGTTGATGTGCGGGCGAGCGACCTGCACTCCGGCCGCACCGGAACCACTTTCACCCTGCACCTGGCGAGCGGGCAGAGCGCACCGGTCACCTTCCCGGTGCTCGGGGAGCACCACGTGATGAACGCCCTCGCCGCGGCCGCCGCTGCGGAGGTGCTCGGGGTATCACTCGGTGATATCGTCGCCGCTCTCGAGGCAACCACCCGGGCCGAACGGTGGCGCATGGAGGTGCTCGGCGGCAAGGATGACGTCACCGTCATCAACGACGCTTACAACGCGAGCCCCGACTCGATGAGCGCAGCGCTCAAGACGCTCGCCCAGATCGGCACTCCAGGACGGCGCACCATCGCGGTGCTCGGCGAGATGGCCGAACTCGGTGAACTAGCCGGTGAAGAGCACGATCGCATCGGACTGCTCGCCGTGCGCCTGAACATCTCCCAGATAATCGTGGTCGGCCCCGCCGCCCGCCGTATGCACATCAGTACCATCAACGAGGGGTCCTGGGACGGCGAATCGGCGTATGTCGACACGCCGGACGAAGCCTTCGAACTCGTGCGCACCAGCGTGAATCCGGGGGACACCGTGCTCGTGAAGTCATCCAACTCCGCGGGTCTGCGATTCCTCGGCGATCGACTGGGAGACTTGTTCTCGTGAGAGTCCTTCTGCTGTCCGGAGCGTTTTCGCTCGCGTTCACTCTGTTTCTGACCCCGCTGTTCATTCGTTTGTTCAAGAAGTTCGGCTGGGGTCAGTTCATTCGCGACGACGGCCCCAAGAGTCACCACGCCAAACGCGGCACCGCCACCATGGGTGGCATCATCATTATTCTGGGCGTGCTGATCAGTTATTTCACAGCCATGCTGATCGAACAACGACCGTTCACCCCGTCGCCGCTGCTCGTTCTGTTCATGATGGTGGGCCTCGGCCTGGTCGGTTTTCTCGATGACTTTCTGAAGACCCGCAACCAGCGCAGCCTCGGCCTCGGCGGCTGGTCGAAGGTACTCGGGCAGGTCATCGTGGCCGGCGCCTTCGGTGTGCTGTCGCTGCAGTTCGTCGACCGTAACGGCCAGACGCCTGCCTCGACCAGCATCTCGTTCATTCGCGACCTGCCGCTGGACTTCATGAAACTCGGCACCTTCATCGGTATCGCCGTGTTCCTGCTCTGGATCTGCCTGATCGTCGCCGCGACCTCGAACGGGGTCAACGTAGCCGACGGCCTCGACGGCCTCGCCACCGGGGCCTCCATTTTCGCCATCGGTTCCTTCGTCGTGATCGGGTTCTGGCAGTCCAACCAGAGCTGTTTTGGGGGAGCGGATGCCTCAGACCAGTTCAAGTGTTACCTCGGCCCCGACTCCTTCGACCTCGCCATCGTCTCGGCGACCATCGTCGGCGGGCTGATCGGGTTCCTCTGGTGGAACACCTCACCGGCCAAGATCTTCCTCGGCGACACCGGGTCGCTCGCCCTCGGTGGCGCGCTGGCCGCCCTCGCTATTCTCAGCCGTACCGAACTGCTCCTCGTGCTCATCGGCGGCCTCTTCGTGATGGAAGCCGGATCCGTGATCGTGCAGCGTGCGTACTTCAAAATCACCCACGGTAAACGCATCTTTTTGATGAGCCCGATCCATCACCATTTTGAACTCAAGGGCTGGGCCGAAGTCACGGTGGTCGTGCGGTTCTGGATCATCGGCGGCCTGCTCGTCGCCGCCGGCGTCGGGTCGTTCTACCTCGAGTGGCTGTCTCGCTAATGAGCGACGCTGATCGCCTGAACACACTCACCAGCTGGCACGCCGACTGGAAGGGCCTGCGCGTCGCCGTGCTCGGCCTCGGAGTGACCGGTTTCGCCGCCGCCGACACCCTCGCCGAACTCGGCGCCGACGTGCTCGTGCTCGCGTCGCCCGGCCCCGACGAACGATTCGACCTGCTCACGGTGCTCGGCGTGCCGTTCGTGCAGGCTGACCTGCGCGAGGTGCCCGCGGAACTCGCGGCGCAACATCCGCACGTGATCATCGTCTCGCCCGGCTTCCACCCCGACCACCCACTGCTGGTCTGGGCGCACGAGAACGGCGTGCCGGTTTGGGGCGACATCGAACTGGCCTGGCGGCTGCGCGACAAGGTCGGCTCGCCTGCCGAGTGGTTGCTCGTCACCGGCACCAACGGCAAGACCACCACCGTGCAGCTCACCGCCAGCATGCTCGCCGCCCACGGCAGCCGTGTCGCCCCCTGCGGCAATATTGGTGTGCCCGTGCTCGACGCCATCCGCGATCCCGCCGGCTGGGACGTGCTCGTCGTTGAGCTCTCCAGCTACCAGCTGCACCACCTGCCGTTGAGCGGTCCGGGCGCCCTGCGGCCCTGGGCAAGCCTCTGCCTGAACGTTGCCAACGACCACCTGGACTGGCACGGGTCGGCCGAGGCCTATCGAGCTGCCAAGGCCAAGGTCTACTCGAACACGGCTGTCGCCTGCGTCTACAACACAGCGGATGCCGCGACCCTCGCGATGGTGCAGGACGCCGACGTGCAGGACGGCGCCCGGGCCATCGGTATCGGCCTCGGCGTGCCCGGACCGAGCGAATTGGGCATCGTCGACGGCATCGTCTGCGACCGCGCTTTTCTCGAGGACCGGTTCGAACGCGCCCTGGAATTGACCACCGTGCCGCACCTGGTCGCGGCCGGACTCGGTGCGCCGCACGTGATCATGGATGTGCTTGCCGCGAGCGCCCTCGCGCGCTCGTACGGAGCCCTGCCGGCCACCATTCACACGGCGCTGGAAACCTTCCACCTCGACGCCCACCGCATCGAAACGGTCGCCATCGGCGACGGCGTCGAGTGGGTCGACGATTCCAAGGCCACCAACCCGCACGCCGCCGACGCCTCCCTGGCCGCGTACGAGTCGGTGGTCTGGCTGGTCGGCGGGCTGCTCAAGGGCGTGGATATCGACCAGCTCGTGCAGAAGCACGTCGGCCGGTTGCGCGGCGCGATCATCATCGGCGTGGACCGCCTGGCATTACGCCAGGCATTCGCGCGACACGCCCCCGACCTGACCGTGTATGAGATCGACCCGGATGACACTGAACTAGTCATGACGCGGGCTGTGCGGCTGGCCGCCGAACTCGCTCGGGCCGGTGACACGGTGCTGCTGGCACCGGCCGCCGCATCGATGGACCAATTCGAGAGCTATGTCGAACGCGGGCGACTTTTCAATCAGGCAGTACACGACTTTTTGGGTAGGTGACGCGGATGGTACAGGTGCCGCGTAACCCCTCCTCCCGCACCCGGCCGACCACGCAGGCGCAGGCGTCGGCCTCCGGCTCACGACCTGCTGCCGGTTCACGATCCACGCCCGGATCACGGCCGGCCTCCGGTTCCCGTGCCGCTGCGGGGCGCCCGCCCGGGGCACCCGAAAAACCGGCGGCATCGGACGGCCCGGGCGGACCACAGGTGCGGATCAACCTCGGGCGGGTGTTCAAGTCCGAGGGCGGCAACTACTTTCTGCTGCTCGGCACCACCCTGTTCCTGGTGATCTTCGGCCTCGTCATGGTGCTGTCGTCGTCGTCGGTGGACTCGTTTTTGGCCGACATGGGCTTCTTCGGCGGACTGCTGCGTCAGGGCATGTTCGCGCTGATCGGTATTCCGCTCATGCTCGTGGTCAGCCGACTGCCGCTCGCGTTCTGGCGGCGCGTGGCCTGGCCGGCGATGCTCATCACCTGCTTCTTTCAGTTTCTGGTGGTGGCTACCGGGCTCGGCCGCGGTACCGGCGGTAACACCAACTGGCTGAACATCTTCGGCATTCAGTTCCAGCCGTCCGAGGGCATCAAAGTAGCCCTGGTCATCTGGCTCGGTGTGATCCTGTCGAAGAAACAGCACCAGCTCGACGACTGGAAGCACGTGTTCATTCCGGTGTTCGGGGTGGGTGGCGGCGCCGCTTTGCTCGTCATGATCGGCGGCGACCTCGGAACCACCATGATCATGGCCGGCATTCTGTTCGGCGCTCTGTTCTTCGCCGGCGTCAAATTGCGCCTGCTCGCCGTGCCCCTGCTGGTGGGAGTGGGTGGCGCTATCGTTCTGGCCATCGCCAGCCCCAACCGTCTGACCCGCATCATGAGCTTTCTCAACGAGGGCTGCACCGAGCTGAGCGGTGAGATCTCCTCGAGCTGCTGGCAACCGCTGCACGGCACCTGGGCGCTGGCCAACGGCGGCGTCTTCGGCGTCGGCCTCGGCAACTCCAAGGCCAAATGGTCCTGGCTGCCAGCCGCCGACAACGACTACATCTTCGCCATCATCGGCGAAGAGCTCGGCCTGATCGGCTGCATAGTCGTGCTCGGCATGTTCATTCTGCTGGCCTTCGCCTTTCTGCGCGTCATGCGCACCGCCACGACCGTGCAGGCCAAGGTCTCCACGGCCGCCGCCATGGTCTGGATCATCGGACAGGCTTTCGTCAACATCGGCGTGGTGCTCGGAGTGTTCCCCGTGTTGGGCGTACCGCTTCCGCTGATCTCGGCCGGTGGCACCGCTCTGCTCACCACCCTGGTCGCGATCGGCATCGTGCTCTCCTTTGCGCGCGGTGACCGCTCGAGCGAACCCCAGAACGATTTCACCGACTCCAGTGAGGCTAACCGGGCATGACCACGTACCTTCTCGCGGGCGGCGGAACCGCCGGCCACGTCAACCCCCTGCTCGCCGTCGCCGACCGCATCCGTTTTCTTGAAGCGGATGCCACGGTGCTGGTTCTTGGAACCGCCGAGGGCCTCGAGGCTCGCCTGGTTCCCGCGCGCGGCTACGAACTCATCGCCGTTCCCCGGGTGCCGTTTCCACGCCGTCCGAATCGGGCCGCCCTGCGCTTTCTGCCGCGCTTCAGCGCCGCCGTGCGACTGGTGAGAGACGTCATCCGTTCAAGGCACGTCGATGTCGTCGTCGGGTTTGGCGGGTACGTGTCCACACCGGCCTACCTCGCCGCCCGCCGTGCCGGGGTGCCGATCGTCATTCACGAGGCCAACGCCAGGCCCGGGCTGGCCAACAAACTCGGCGCTCGCTTCACCCGGCACGTCGGAGTCGCCTTCAGCGGCACGCCAATTCGGCACGCCCGGTTCGTGGGCATGCCGCTGCGGCCCGAAATCGAAGAACTCGACCGGGTGGCGGCGCGGCCCGCGGCGCTGGCATTTTTTGGCCTCGACCCGGAACGCCCCGTGCTGCTCGTCACCGGCGGGTCGCTCGGTGCTCGCACACTCAACGCCACAATGGTCGCCTCGGCGCGGGAGATTGTGGCCGCCGGCTGGCAGGTGCTGCACATCACCGGGTCGAAAGCCGAGGTCGCCGACCCCGAGCTGCCGGATTACCACCTGCTGGCGTACTGCGACCGCATGGATCTCGCCCTCGCCGCCGCCGATTTCGCCGTGACGCGCGCGGGCGCTGCCACGGTGAGCGAACTGTGTGCGCTCGGTATTCCGGCGGTCTACGTGCCGTATCCGGTCGGCAATGGTGAACAGCGTTTCAACGCCGCGCCCGTGCTGGCAGCGGGAGGGGGCGTGGTGATCGCTGATGCGGACTTCGTGCCGGCCTTCGTTCAGGGTGAGTTGGTGACCTTGTTGGGTGACCGGGCGCGGCTGGGCGTGATGGCGCGGGGGGCGGCATCCGTTGGCGCGCGCGATGGAACGGCCCGCATGCTCGACCTGGTGCATGGCGCGCTCGTGCCCGTCGGGCGTTCGCACGCGTAACGTAGTTCCCGCAGCATCCGTTTTACTTGCTTCTAACTGCTATCGAGAAAGAGCACAACCGTGATCGCACCAGACCTCACTCTGACCATTCCCGACCAGCTCGGACGTGTGCACTTCGTGGGCATCGGGGGATCGGGCATGAGCGGTATTGCTCGTCTGTTTCTGGACCAGGGCTACACGGTCACCGGCTCAGACGCGAAGGACTCGCCCAACGTCACGGCGCTGCGTGATCTCGGTGCGACCGTGTTCATCGGGCACGATGCGTCCAACGTCGGTGACGCCGACACCCTCGTGGTCACCGGAGCGCTCTGGCAGGACAACCCCGAGTACGTGCTCGCCAATGAACGCGGCCTTCCGGTGCTGCACCGGGCGCAAGCCCTCGCCTGGCTCATTCGAGCGCACCGGCTCGTGGCGGTGGCCGGCGCGCACGGCAAGACCACCTCCACGGGCATGATCGTCACCGGTCTGCTCGGCCTCGGCCAGGACCCCAGCTTCGTCAACGGCGGCGTGATCGAATCGCTCGGAGTCAGTTCCGCCAGCGGCACCGACGACCTGTTCGTGGTCGAAGCCGACGAATCCGACGGCTCCTTTCTGCTGTACCACACGGCCGTCGCCCTGGTCACGAACGTCGATCCAGACCACCTCGACCACTACGGCTCCCTCGAAGCCTTCGAGGCCGCCTTCGTCGAATTCAGCCGCAACGCAACGGAGCTCGTCGTGATCTCCTCCGACGACGTCGGCGCGGTCCGGGTCACCGGGGCCATCACTGCGGGCCTGAGCGCAGCGGATGCCGCCGCCCGCGTCATGACGTTCGGCGAGCACCCGGATTCCACCGTGCGCGTGCACTCCATCACCACGACGGGTCCGGTCAGCTTCAGCGTCTCCTGGCGTGGTCAGGATTACAACGCGACCCTGCGAATCCCCGGCAAGCACAACGCCATCAACGCGGCCGGCGCCTTCGCCGTGCTGGTCGGCCTCGGCTTCGACCCGGCGGCCAGCCTCGATGCCATCGTCGGGTTCGGCGGTACCCAGCGCCGGTTCGAGCTGCACGGAACGGTCGGCGGTGTCAGCGTCTACGACGACTACGCCCACCACCCGACCGAGGTGGCCGCAGCCCTCGCCGCCGCCCGCACCGTGGTCGGTGAGGGACGCATCATCGCGGTGCACCAACCGCACCTGTACAGCCGCACCCGTCTGTTCGCGCGGGAATTCGCCGAGACCCTCGAAAGTTTCGCCGACCAGACCATCGTGCTCGGCATCTACGGCGCCCGCGAAGACCCGGAGCCCGGGGTCACCGGTGCGCTCGTCTCCGAACGATTCCGCGACCCGTCCCACGTCGCCTACGTGCCCGATTGGCAGGATGCCGCCGACTACCTTGCCAGCATCGCCCGCGACGGAGACTTCGTCGTGACCCTCGGCTGCGGCGATGTGAACCGCATCGTGCCCCAGCTGCTCGCCTCGCTCGAAAAAGTACGCGGATGAGGCGGCGGTGAGGCGGCCGGCCGGCTTCGACCGACCGAACGAGCCGCAGCCAGCGCGCCCGACCCCGACCGCGGCCCCGGCCGCGAAATCGCCGCGCGCCAAGCCGGCAGTGCAGCCACTCGCAGAATCTGACGACGCTCCGGCGTCAGCCCGACCGCCAAGGAAACGGGCTCCAGCGCCGACGAAACGGGCTCCAGCGCCGGCGAAACCGAAGAAAGCGCGCGGCGGCGTCGCAGCGCTCAAAACTACGCCGAAACCCTTTGATCCCTCCGACACGACGACGGAACCGATCGTGCTGGCCGGGGGAGGCTCATCCGCTTCGCCGGTCACGGTCAAACCGGTGCCGTCTGACTCGGCCCCGTCATCGGCACGGGCGAGCAGAAAGGCAGAATCGCTTGGAGAGGCCTCCGGCGGCACGCCCGGCGCCCGCGCGGCCCGGTCGGTGCTGCGGGCGGCCCAGCGCGCCCGCAAACGCTTCGAACGCGCCGAGGTGCGACGGTTCACCGGACGCACCCGGCGCCGGCGCACCGCGTGGATTCTCGGAGTCGGCTCGATCGTGCTTGCCTTCGGGCTCATCATCGGGGCGGCCTACTCACCGTTGATGGCCCTGCGCACGATCGAGGTCGTCGGCACCAGCCGGATCCCGGCGGCGGATGTGTCAGCTGCCCTCGCCGATCAGCTCGGCACCCCGCTGCCGCTCATCGACAGCGGCGTGGTCAAGGGCGAACTGTCGAAGTTCACGCTCATCCAGAGCTACGTCACGGAGAGTCGCCCGCCCGGCACACTCGTGGTGCGTATTGTCGAGCGGGTGCCGGTTGGCGTGCTGACCGGACCGACCGGATTCGACCTGGTCGATGCCGCCGGTGTCGTCATCGAGACGACGCCGGAACGCGCGGTCGGCTACCCGCTGATCGACGCGCCGGACGGCATCTCCAGCGCCGGGTTCAAGGCCGCTGCCGCGGTCCTCGCCGTGCTGCCGGAGAGCATTCGCACCCAGCTGGACTCGGTGACCGCGGTCACTACCGACGACGTCACCCTGAGCCTGCTCGGTGGCGAACGCGTGGTTTGGGGCAGCCCGGAAAAATCCGAGTACAAGGCCGTCGTGCTGGCCGCCCTGCTGGTGGGACACCCAGCCGGCACCGTGAATGAATACGACGTCTCCTCGCCCGACAGCGCCGTGCTGCGCTGATTTTCGGCGTTCCGCCTGGCGACCGTGCCCGAAACGGATGCGTGCTACGGTAACCGCCGTAACGGCCACCCGTTTCGGTCGCGGTGAAGGGCGGCAACCGCTCGGCAAGATTCGGCGCGCCGCTATGCAGCACGAGCGACTGAAAGCGGCTGGCGCAGCTGGCGCTGCTTGCGCGGCTGGCGCTGCTTGCGCGGCTGGCGCTGCTGGCGTGCCGCGCGCGCGAGCAGCATATGGGCGCGTGAAGCCCAAAATGGGCGTGAAGGGGTTCGCGCGGAGCCGCGCAACGGGTCGCGGCAACGGATTCTTCGAGTTCTTCGCGACACGCGGGCGCGCCTCCCCAGCGACGCGCCGCGCCCGCATACTTTCGTAATCAGGAATTGCATACTCAGCATAACTTTAAACTTCGACTAGAGGTTTAGGGTTCCACCCGGAGGCCGGACGTGTCAAACAATCAAAATTATCTAGCCGTCATCAAGGTTGTCGGCATCGGCGGTGGCGGCGTCAACGCCGTCAACCGCATGATCGAACTGGGCCTCCGCGGTGTCGAGTTCATCGCCATCAATACGGATGCCCAGGCCCTGCTCATGAGCGACGCCGACGTCAAGCTCGACGTCGGTCGTGACCTCACCCGCGGCCTCGGTGCCGGTGCTGACCCTGAGGTGGGTCGCCGCGCCGCCGAGGACCACGCCGAGGAGATCGAGGAAGCCCTCGCCGGGGCCGATATGGTCTTCGTCACCGCCGGCGAGGGTGGTGGCACCGGAACCGGTGGCGCCCCCGTCGTCGCCCGCATCGCCAAGTCGATCGGCGCCCTCACCATCGGTGTCGTCACCAAGCCGTTCGGCTTCGAGGGCAAGCGTCGCCAGGCGCAGGCCGAGACCGGTGTCGCCTCGCTCAAGAACGAGGTCGACACGCTCATCGTCGTACCCAACGATCGCCTGCTCGAGATCAGCGACCGCGGCATCAGCATGCTCGAAGCTTTCGCGACCGCCGACCAGGTGCTCCTCGCCGGTGTGCAGGGCATCACCGACCTGATCACCACCCCCGGCCTGATCAACCTCGACTTCGCCGACGTCAAGTCGGTCATGCAGGGTGCTGGCTCGGCCCTCATGGGCATCGGTTCAGCTCGCGGCGCCGACCGTGCCATCAAGGCGGCCGAACTGGCCGTCGCCTCGCCCCTGCTCGAAGCTTCGATCGACGGCGCGCACGGCGTGCTCCTGTCGATCCAGGGTGGATCCAACCTTGGTATTTTCGAGATCAACGACGCGGCCCGTCTCGTGCAGGAAGCCGTGCACCCCGAAGCCAACATCATCTTCGGTGCCGTCATCGACGACACTTTGGGTGACGAGGTACGGGTCACCGTCATCGCCGCCGGCTTCGACGGCGGCGAGCCCGGCGCCAAGGCGGTCGAGGTTCGCCGTGCCGACCTCGTCGCGGCTGGCATCGCGGCCGGCGCCGGAACGGCTGCCGCTGGAGCTGCGGCATCCGCTGGGAGCGCCACGGGAGCCCCAGCGACCGACTCGGGCAGCTACAGCGACGGCGAGCTCGCGGCCTCCGTCTGGGGCGGCTCTGACGCCGGCAACGGCGTGACCGTGGCCGACCCGGCCTTTGAAGAAGAGGCCGACGACCTGGACATCCCTGACTTCCTCAAATAAGGCGCGTTTACAGTAGTCCCGGGGACGATGTGTCAGAATGTCGACCCCGGGCGCACTGCCTTAATCGCACGTGACGAACAGAGCAGCATGAGCATGGCACTTCCTGACGCGGCGGCCGAACCGGCACCGGGCACAACGCCACCGAGCGATCTGGCCACCCGTCTGCAGACCGTGCGCGCTGGCGTCGCCGATGCCGCGGGTGAGGCTGGCCGTGACCCGGCCGACATCACCACGATCGTCGTCACCAAGTTTCACCCGATTTCATTGATCGAAGAGCTCTACTCCCTGGGTGTTCGCAACCTGGGGGAGAACCGGCACCAGGAGGCGCAGGGCAAGGCAGCGTCGCTCGCTGATCTCGACCTCGTCTGGCACTTCGTCGGTCAGATTCAGGGCAAAAAGGCGCGCCAGGTGCGGGCCTATGCCAACGTCATCCACTCGATTGATCGAGAGTCACTGGTGACCGCTCTCGGCTCGGAGCAAGCGAGCGTTGACTGCTTCATTCAGGTGAATTTAACGGATGACGCGGCTCGCGGCGGTGTGGATCCCGCGAACCTACCGGCCCTCGTCGACAGCGTTCAGGCCACACCGGGCCTCGTCCTGCTCGGCCTCATGGCCGTGGCACCGCTCGGCGCTGAACCGCGACGGGCCTTTGCCCAGGTACGCGAGTTCAGCGAACAGATCCGCGGCCAGGCCCCGGCAGCCACCGCACTGTCCATGGGCATGAGCCAGGACTACGCGGCGGCCGTGCTCGAAGGGGCGACACACCTAAGAATTGGCACTGCAATCACCGGCAATCGCCCGGTGCTCTAATAATCTCGAAGTAGCAAACCAACACGGAGGTCGACATGTCCAACCCGCTCAAGAAAACCATGGTCTACCTGGGTCTGGCAGACGAAGAGCTGGAGTACCAGGCACCCGCCGGTACCGGCAATTCCAACAGCGGCTCCAGTAACCATGCCGCTGCCAATCACGTGAGCGCCGTTCCGGCACGCGGGCACGACAGCAATGCCCCTCATGCCAACGCGGCCCACCATGATGCCGGTCGTGCACCGGTGACCCCCCTGCGTAAGACTTCGACCCCCCAGAATGTGGCTGCGTCTGAAATGAATGAGATTCTCACGGTTCACCCCCGCGCCTACAAGGACGCCCAGGTCATCGCCGAGTCCTTCCGCGAAGGCATCCCGGTCATCATCAACCTGTCGCAGATGAGTGACGGCGATGCTCGCCGCCTCATCGACTTCGCGAGCGGCCTGTCGCAGGGCCTGTACGGCAAGATTGAGCGCGTCACCGCCAAGGTCTTCCTGCTCTCGCCGTCCCACGTCGTCGTCTCCGGCGACAGCACCACCGAAGAGGGCGCTGAAGACAGCTCCTTCTTCGCGCAAGGCTAGACTTAAGTGTGACTGGTCTATCAATTCTGGGGAATCTTCTCTATTTCGTATTCTTCATGTACTTCCTCGTGCTCTGGGGTCGATTCATTATCGATCTCGTGCGCGGCGTCAACCGGGCCTGGCGCCCGCAGGGTTTCCTGCTGGTGCTCGTCGAACTCGTCTACACGCTGACCGATCCGCCGGTACGTTTCTTCCGTCGTCTGGTTCCGCCGCTTCGCATCGGGCCCATCGCTTTGGATTTCGGCTTCACACTGACGATGCTTTGCTGCATCGTCGGCATGACCGTGGCAGGAATAATACAACGCGCCTAGCGGGGCATGTATCCTTGTCGGATGACTGGTTCGCCGTGAGCCCGTACTCGCTCGTCGGCAGCCCGTAGTCAATAAAATACTTGAGCCACTCATGGGCTTGAGTCAGTCAAATGTTCACAATAAATACAAGTTTTGAGGGTGGAAAGCCATGGCGCTAACTCCGGAAGATGTAGTCAACAAAAGGTTCCAGTCGACCAAGTTCCGTGAGGGATACGATCAGGACGAGGTCGATGACTTTCTCGACGAGGTCGTCGTCGAACTGCGTCGCCTGACCAAGGAGAACGAGGAACTGCGGGGCCAGGTCGGCTCTGACGCTGCCCCGGCAGCTGAGGCTGCTCCGGTCGCTGCCGTGGTCGCTGAGCCCGTCGTGGTCGAAACCGTCGCCGCTCCTGTCGCCGCCGCACCAATCGACGAGACGGCCGGCACGACCAACCTGCTGCAGCTGGCTCGCCGCCTGCACGAAGAGCACGTCAAGGAAGGCGCCGAGAAGCGCGACGCCTTGATCGCTGAAGGCCACGCCACAGCAGCACGCGTCATTGCCGAAGCCGAGACCCAGCAGCGCGTGCAACTGCAGAAGCTCGACCAGGAGCGTTCAACGCTCGAAGGCAAGATCGACGAGCTGCGTACGTTCGAGCGCGAGTACCGCCTGAAGCTCAAGAGCTACATCGAGGGCCAGCTCCACGACCTCGACGCGACCTCGGTGGACGCCGGCAACGCGCCGAAGCCCAGCTTCCAGGGCTTTGGAGCCTAGGGCCCGAACGAAGAAGCGTTCGCGAGCGCTTATCGTTCTAGCCCTCGTCGCGCTGGGCGTTTACGCGCTCGATCAAGTCAGCAAGTACCTCGTCGTCGCTTCGATGACCGAGGGGTCCGTGATTCGGGTTCTGAACGACGTGCTGCAACTGCACTTTGTTCGGAACCCGGGCGCGGCGTTCTCCCTGGCCAGCGGCTCCACTTGGATCTTCTCGATCATCGCCGCGGCCGTCGTCATCTTCATCGCCTGGTTCGCCCGGCGCATCCACTCGTTCACCTGGGGACTGGTCTTCGGACTCCTACTCGGCGGAGTGCTCGGCAACCTGACCGACCGGCTGCTGCGCGAACCCGGCTTCGGCGTCGGGCACGTCGTCGACTTCATCTCCACACCGTGGCTGCTGCCGGCGATCTACAACGTCGCCGACATGGCCATCGTGAGCAGCATGGTCATCTTCATGATCCTGACCATTCGCGGCATCGGTCTCGACGGCAACAAGGTCGTGGCCGAAAGCAAGACCGCCACGCCAACACTGAAACAAACGGATGCTGTGACCCCCGATACCACCACCAGCGACACCGTTGCCCCCACCCGTGAACGGCCGACCCCGGGCGCCGAGGCCCGGCCATGACCGGCTCCCCGGGCCTGTCCAGCCCCCCGGAGCGGCGATCACTGCCGCTCCCCGACGGCCTCGAAGGAGTGCGCGTCGACGCCGGCCTGGCCAAGCTGTTCGGTTTTTCCCGCAGCTTCGCTGCCGAGGTGTCCGAGGCCGGCGGAGTCGTGCTCGACGGCACCGTGGTGGGCAAGTCCGACCGTTTGCGGGCCGGCAGTTGGATCGAAGTGACCTGGCAGCCCAAACAGCCACTCCGCGTCATCCCCATCGCCGTTCCCGACCTCACCGTTGTGCACGACGATGAGAGCATCATCGTGATCAACAAGCCGGCCGGTGTCGCCGCGCACGCGAGCGTCGGCTGGACCGGGCCGACCGTACCCGGGGCCCTCGCCGCTGCGGGTTTTCGCATCGCCACCTCCGGTGCCGCCGAGCGCGCGGGCATCGTGCACCGCCTCGACGTCGGCACGAGCGGTCTCATGGTCGTCGCCAAGTCGGAGACGGCCTATGTCGCACTCAAGAAGGCGTTCCACGACCGCGAGGTCGAGAAGATCTACCACACGGTCGTGCAAGGCCACCCCGACCCACTTACCGGCACCATCGACGCCCCGATCGGCCGCCACCCGCGGTCGGACTGGAAGTTCGCGGTCATGGCCGACGGCAAGCCCTCGATCACCCACTACGAGACCCTCGAAGCCTTCCCCTACGGTTCCCTTCTCGAGGTGCACCTGGAGACGGGGCGCACCCATCAGATTCGGGTGCACATGACGGCCCAACGGCATCCGTGCGTCGGTGACGCCATGTACGGAGCCGATCCGTCGATCACCGCCCGGCTTGGTCTCAAACGCCAGTGGCTGCACGCTAAACAGTTGGCGTTCACTCACCCGGACAGTCACGAGTGGGTCACCTACAACGCCGACTACCCGGCCGACCTCTCGCACGCCCTCGCGGTGCTGCGCGGAGACTGACCGAGGCCGACTCGTCCCTAATCGTTTCACCAACTCGTCGGAGTCCCTGTGAGTAACCCGGTCAGTGCCACTGACAATTTCGTCCACCTGCACGTGCACAGCGAATATTCCATGCTCGACGGCGCCGCCCGGGTGAAACCCCTGATCAAAGCTGCGGTGGAGCAGGGGATGCCGGCGGTCGCGATCACCGACCACGGCAACGTGTTCGGCGCCTTCGACTTTTGGAAGAGCGCGACCGACGCCGGCATCAAGCCGATCATCGGCACCGAGGCGTACATCACGCCCGGCACCGATCGTCGCGACAAGACCCGGGTGCGCTGGGGCACGAGCGGGCAGAACCGTGACGACGTCGGTGGCGCCGGCTCGTACACCCACATGACTTTGCTCTCCGAGAACACGGCGGGCATGCACAACCTGTTCCGGCTCTCGTCGAAGGCGAGCCTCGAGGGCTACTACTTCAAACCGCGCATGGACCGCGAGCTGCTCAGCCAGTTCTCCAAAGGCTTGATCGGCACGACCGGATGCGTCGGTGGCGAAGTGCAGACCCGCCTGCGCCTCGGTCAGTACGAGGAAGCCAAGAAAGCCGCCGGCGACTTTCAGGACATCTTCGGCAAGGAGAACTTCTTCTGCGAGATCATGGACCACGGCATCGACATCGAACGCCGCACCATGACCGACCTGCTCAAGCTGGCCAAAGAGCTCGACTTGCCGCTGCTGGCCAGCAACGACCTGCACTACACCCACGCGCACGACGCCACCGCGCACGCCGCTCTGCTCTGCGTGCAGTCGGCATCGACCCTCGACGACCCGAACCGGTTCAAGTTCGACTCCAACGAGTTCTACCTGAAGACGGCCGCTCAGATGCGGCACCTGTTTCAGGACCACCCCGAGTCCTGCGACAACACGCTGCTCATCGCCGAGCGCTGCGAGGTGGAATTCAACACCCAAGCCAACTACATGCCCCGTTTTCCCTGCCCGGAGGGTGAGAACGAGGAAAGCTGGTTCATCAAGGAGAACGAGATCGGGCTGGCCAAGCGCTACCCGAAGGGCATCCCCGCAGATGTGCGCAAGCGTGCCGACTACGAAATCGGCATCATCGTGCAGATGGGGTTCCCCGGCTACTTTCTGGTCGTCGCCGACTTCATCATGTGGTCCAAGCAGCAGGGAATCCGTGTCGGCCCCGGCCGTGGTTCGGGTGCCGGCTCGATGGTCGCCTACGCGATGGGCATCACCGACCTCGACCCGCTCGTGCACGGCCTCATCTTTGAGCGGTTCTTGAACCCCGACCGTGTCTCCATGCCCGACTTCGACGTCGACTTCGACGAGCGTCGCCGCGGTGAGGTCATCAAGTACGTCACCGAGAAGTACGGCGAGGAACGCGTCGCCCAGATCGTCACCTACGGCACCATCAAGGCCAAGCAGGCCCTGAAAGATGCCTCCCGCGTGCTCGGCTTTCCGTTCGGCATGGGCGACAAGCTCACCAAGGCCATGCCGCCAGCCATCATGGGCAAGGACGTGCCACTGACCGGCATGTTCGACAAAGACCACCCGCGCTACCGCGAAGCAGCCGACTTTCGGGCCGTGATCGAAAGCGACCCCGAGGCCCGCACCGTCTTCGACACCGCCCTCGGCCTCGAAAACCTCAAACGCCAGTGGGGCGTGCACGCCGCCGGCGTGATCATGTCGAGCGACCCTTTGATCGACATCATCCCGATCATGAAACGTGAAGCGGATGGCCAGGTGGTCACGCAATTCGACTACCCCGCCTCCGAAGCGCTCGGACTGATCAAGATGGACTTCCTCGGGCTGCGCAACCTCACCATCATCGACGACACCCTCGACAACATCGCCGTGAATCGCGGCCACCGACCCGTACTCGAAGACCTCGGCCTGGAAGACCCCGCCGCGTACGAACTGCTCGCCCGCGGCGACACCCTCGGCGTGTTCCAGCTTGACGGCGGGCCGATGCGCGCCCTGCTGCGGCTCATGAAGCCCGACAACTTCGAAGACATCTCGGCCGTCATCGCGCTGTACCGCCCCGGGCCCATGGGCGCCAACTCGCACACCAACTACGCGCTGCGGAAGACCGGCGTGCAGGAGATCATCCCGATCCATGCAGAGCTTGAGGAAGCCCTGAAAGATGTCATCGGCAACACCTACGGCCTGATCGTCTACCAGGAGCAGGTCATGTCGATCGCGCAGGTGCTCGCCGGCTTCACGCTCGGTGAAGCCGACCTGCTGCGCCGCGCCATGGGTAAGAAGAAGAAGTCCGAGCTGGACAAGCAGTTCGAGGGCTTCTCCAAGGGCATGCAGGACCGCGGCTATTCAATGGACGCCGTCACCACGGTCTGGAATATCCTGCTGCCGTTCTCCGACTACGCCTTCAACAAGGCACACTCCGCCGCCTACGGCGTGCTCTCCTACTGGACCGCGTACCTCAAGGCCGTCTACCCGGCCGAATACATGGCCGCCCTGCTCACGAGCGTCGGTGACTCCCGCGACAAGCTCGCGCTCTACCTCAACGAGTGCCGCCGCATGGGCATCCAGGTGCTGGCGCCCGACGTGAACGAGTCGATCGGGTTCTTCGCGGCCGTTGGCACGGACATCCGTTTTGGTTTGGGTGCCGTGCGCAACGTTGGCTTCAACGTGGTCGAGGCCATTCGCGGTGCCCGCGAGGAGAAGGGGCGCTTCGAGTCGTTCCACGACTTTCTGCGCAAGGTGCCGCTTCCGGTCGCCAACAAGCGCACGATCGAATCTCTGGTCAAGGCCGGGGCGTTCGATTCGCTCGGCGCGACCCGGCGCGGCATGGTTGAGATTCACGAATCCGCCGTCGAATCGGCCGTCAAGATCAAGCGCGAAGAGAGCAACGGCAACATCGGGTTCGACTTCGACAGCCTGTTCGACGAACCGCAGGACACTGAGCAGGTGCCGGACCGGCCGGAATGGAGCAAGAAGGAGAAGCTCGCCTACGAACGCGACATGCTCGGGCTCTACGTGTCCGACCATCCGCTCGCCGGGTTGGAGATCCCGCTCGCCAAGCATGCCAGCACCACGATCGCCGACCTGATCGCCTCAGAGTCGACCGAGGACGGCGACACGGTGACCGTGGCCGGCCTGATCACGAGTGTGCAGCATCGCATCGCGAAGAAGTCGGGCAACCAGTACGGCATGATCCAGGTCGAGGACTTCGGCGGTGAGATCACCGCGATGTTCATGGGCAAGGCCTACCTCGAGTTCGCGCCGGAACTGATCAGCGACTCGGTCGTCGTGGTGCGCGGGCGGGTGAGCCTGCGCGACGACGGCATGAACCTGCACGCGTTCAGCGTGTTCCAGCCGGAGCTCGGGCAGGGTTCAGACCAGAGCATGGTCTCGATCACCGTGGGGGAGGCCCGTGCGACGACCGACACGGTGAGTGCGCTCGGTGAGATTCTCAAGCGCCATGCCGGCGACGCCGAGGTACGGCTCAAACTGGTCAAGGGTGATGTGGCCCGGGTGTTCGAGCTGCCGCACCGGGTGAAAGTGAGCGCAGACCTGTTCGGCGAACTCAAGAGCATTCTCGGCCCGAACTGCCTGACCTGATCCTCGGACCGGATTTCGTCACCGTAGACCGCAGATGACTGACAGGATGCGAGCCTAGGCTGGCAGCATGCACAAGCGAGAGCCGATCTACCAGGCCGCCATTGGAGCCGGGCGAGCCCTGTTCGGCCTGCTTCGGGTGCGCCGCACTGTCACCGGGCTCGAGCAGCTGTCGGCGAGTGGCGGTGCCGTGCTGGCGATCACCCACTTCGGGTACCTGGACTTCGCCTTGGTCGAGTGGGTGACTTGGCTGCACAACCGCCGCCATATCCGGTTCATGGCCAAGAAGGGCGCCTTCGACCAGAAGCTGGTCGGGCCCCTGCTGCGCGGCATGAAGCACATCTCGGTCGACATGGAGAGCGGCGGCGCGGCCTACGCCCAGGCCGTCGAGGCCCTGCGCGCCGGCGAACTGCTGGGAGTCTTTCCCGAGGGAGGTGTCAACGCCTCGTTCACCGTGCGGGAGCTCAAGACCGGTGCCGTGCGCATGGCACTGGCCGCGAACGTGCCGATCATTCCGGTGGCGGTGTGGGGCGGGCATCGGCTCATGACCAAGAACCATCGTTCGACGCTGAGGGAGCGGATCGGCGTGCCGGTCAGCATCCGTTTTGGGGAACCTTTTTCAGCGGATGCCGCTGGCCGCGTTGACGACGACGTCGCGGATACCACGCTACGGCTCCACGACACCCTGCAGGCCCTGGTTGATGCCGTGCAGGCGGAGTATTCGGTGCCGGGTACCGGCCAGTGGTGGCAGCCGGCGCACCTTGGCGGAACGGCGCCGACTCCGGCGGAGGCGGCGGTGGCCGAGGCTGAACGCCGTCGTCGCAAGGCTGCCGAGAAGCTGGCCGGCATGCAGTAACGGCCGCGCTCCTCGAGCATGCAGTGGCTCTTGTCTAAAGTGTGTCCAGGCTCAGGGGAGTCCCGCGGAAGATAGGGCCGAAAGTGGCATCTCGCGCCAGAGTTGCCCCTGCGGTCCGCGCGGTGGCCGGGCTGGTCTAGACAGCGGCGCCCGGAACCCGGTAGGTGCGCTCGTGGTAAAGCAGGGCCTCGTCGTCGGCGCCCATGCCGCCGCCCTCGATCTGCACGACCACGACGGCGTTGTTGTGCACCGAAACACGTTCGACAACGCGGCCGATCATCCAGCTGGTCACCCCGGTCAACACGGGCAGCCCGTACGGGCCAGGCTGCCAGTGATCGCCGACGAAACGTTCTGCGTGCGGGCCGGCGAGCTTCTCAGCGATGGCCCGGTTGTGGGCACCCAGCATGTGGATGGCCACGCGGTCGGCTGCGGCGATCGCAGCCCACGAGCTGGCCGACCTGGCCATGTTGAACGTTGCGAGTGGCGGAACCGCCGACAGCGAGGCCAGGGAGGTGGCCGTGAACCCGACGGGGCTGCCGTCGGGCGCGAGTGTCGTGATCGCTGCGACGCCGGCAGCGTGGCGGCGGAACGCGTGTTTGAACGCGGCGAGGTCGTCGGGCGCATTGGGGTCGGCGGCCAGCGGTGGGGCTGCCGGGAGAGTAGTCAGTGGGGGTTCAACGTTGCTTTGCATACTCAACCAACAATCTGTTTCAACCTCAGCCTATTCCCGCGCGCTGAGTGTTACGCCTCATGGACGGATAGGCTGGATCACGATGATCCAGACTATTGACCTTCGCGGAAGCGAGCCCACACCGGCCGCGCTCCTGGCCTCCGTTCCCCGCGCCCTGACCAGCGTGGCCGTCGCCGCCGATATCGCGGCCGAGCTGATCGCCGATGTGCGAGCGCGGGGCGGAGCCGCCCTGCTCGACCAGGCCGAACGCCTCGACCGGGTACGCCCGGGCCAGGTGCGCGTTCCGGCCAGCCACATTGCCGACGCGGTCGCCGGGCTCGACCCGGACGTGCGCACCGCCATCACCGAGACCATACGCAGGGTGCGTCTGGCCAGTGCTGCGCAGGTGCCGCCGCACGTGACGACCACGATCGAGGCCGGAGCCACCGTCACCCAGCGCTGGCAGCCGGTGAACCGGGTCGGACTCTACGTTCCCGGCGGCAAGGCCGTCTACCCGTCGAGCGTGGTGATGAACGTCGTGCCCGCTCAGGTCTCCGGGGTGCGTTCGATCGCGCTCGCCTCGCCGCCGCAAAGCCACTTCGACGGTCGCGTGCACCCCACCATCCTCGCCGTCGCCGGCCTGCTCGGCGTCGACGAGATCTACGCGATGGGCGGCGCCGGTGCCATCGGCGCCCTCGCCTACGGCGTCCCCGACATCGGCCTCGAACCCGTGCAGATCGTCACCGGCCCCGGCAACGTGTACGTGGCCGCCGCGAAGCGGCTCATCCGTGGGCAGGCCGGCATCGACTCCGAGGCCGGCCCCACCGATATCCTCGTGATAGCGGATTCCGCGGCCGACCCGCTGCTCGTCGCCGCCGACCTGGTGAGCCAGGCCGAGCACGACGAGCTCGCCGCCACCGTGCTGGTGACCGATTCGATCGAACTCGCCGATGCCGTGGCGGCGCGCCTGGCCGTGCTGGCGGCATCCACTACCCACAATGAGCGAGTGACGACGGCGCTCGGCGGCCGCCAGTCGGCCATCGTGCTCGTCGATAACCTGCACGTCGCGGCCGGTTTCAGCAACGCCTTCGCACCGGAACACCTCGAAATCCAGACGAGTGATCCCGACGCCGTGCTGGCCGAAATCGAGAACGCCGGAGCTATTTTTCTCGGCCCGTATTCGCCGGTGAGCCTCGGCGACTATGTTGCCGGTTCCAACCACGTGCTGCCGACCGCGGGAGCGGCCCGGTTCTCCTCCGGCCTCGGCGCCTATACGTTTTTGCGGCCGCAGCAGGTCGTGCGCTACGACCGTGCGGCGCTCGAAGCCGTCGCCGGTCACATCCGTGCGCTCTCCGACGCCGAAGCGCTGCCCGCGCACGGAGACGCGGTCACCGCTCGCTTCGAGTGAGCCCCATTCCGCGAGAGCGGGAATTTCGTAACTTCAGCCCAACCGAAGCAACATAATTCCCGCTCTCGCGAACCTCAGGGGCGCAGGCCGCTAGGCTGGAGGCACAATGTTCTGCCCGTTCTGTCGCCACCCCGATTCCCGAGTCGTCGACTCGCGCACGAGCGACGACGGGCTCTCGATTCGCCGTCGGCGGCAGTGCCCGGAGTGCGGCCGTCGCTTCAGCACCACCGAGACCGCGAGCCTGAACATCATCAAGCGCAGCGGCGTGGTCGAGCCGTTCAGCCGCGAGAAGATCGTCTCCGGCGTGCGTAAGGCGTGCCAGGGCCGACCGGTCACCGACTCCGACCTCGCCATGCTCGCCCAGAAGGTCGAAGAAACCATTCGCCAGACCGGCGCCTCCCAGGTCGACGCCAACGACATCGGCCTCGCAATCCTGCCGCCCCTGCGTGACCTCGACGAGGTCGCCTACCTGCGATTCGCGAGCGTCTACCAGGGCTTCGACTCCCTCGACGACTTCGAAGCGGCCATCACCCAGCTGCGCACCGAGCATACGGCCCGCTCGAACAGCCTCAAGACAGCGGATGCCGTGGACGCGTCCGCCGCCACCAGTTCCTCGAAAGCGTAAGGCCCAGGGCTCGATGTATCCGCTGTTCTTCAAGTACGTGCTCACTCGACTGGATCCCGAGCGTGCCCACCACCTCGCCTTCACCGTCATCCGGCTGCTGCCGACGCTCGGCATCGGTCGCCTGGTGCACCGTTTCACCCGCCCGCGCACCGACCTCGGGGTCGACACCCTCGGCCTGCACTTCACTTCTCCTTTCGGCGTCGCGGCCGGTTTCGACAAGGACGGCGAGGCCGTGCTCGGCCTCGGCCAGCTCGGCTTCGGCCACGTCGAGGTCGGTACGCTCACCGCCGTAGCCCAGCCGGGCAACCCCACACCGCGCCTGTTTCGGCTCGTGGCCGATCGTGCCGTCATCAACCGCATGGGCTTCAACAACCACGGCGCCGCTGCGGCCGTCGCCCGGCTGAGGCGAATTCGCGCTGCGCCGCATCGCCCGGTGCTCGGCATCAACATCGGCAAGAGCCGCGTCACGGCCGTCGAGAGCGCCACGGCCGACTACCTGCAGAGCGCCCGGACCCTCGCCGCCCTCGCCGACTATCTCGTGGTCAACGTGAGCTCACCCAACACCCCGGGCCTGCGCGGACTGCAGGAGCTCGACCAGCTCGCGCCGCTGCTCACCGCGGTCAAGGGTGCCGCCGGTGCCACGCCGCTGCTCGTGAAGATCGCGCCCGACCTGAGTGATGAGGAGGTCGCCCGCATCGCGACCCTCGCCGTCGACCTCGGCCTCGACGGCATCATCGCCACAAATACCACGATCTCCCGCACCGGTCTGAAAACGGATGCCGCCACCGTCATCGCCGCCGGAGACGGCGGACTGTCCGGCACCCCGCTGCACGCGAGGTCACTGGCCATTCTCCTGCAGATCCGCGCCGTCGTCCCGGCCGATTTCTGCGTCATCTCGGTCGGCGGAGTGGACACAGCGGCCCAGGTCGCCGAGCGCCTCGCGGCCGGAGCAACCCTCGTGCAGGGCTACACGGCGTTCCTCTACCGCGGTCCGCTCTGGGCGCGCCAGATCAACCGCGGACTCGACCGCATCCTGGCCGGAACCGGCCGCTAGCAGAGCCCGCAGAATTGGTCTAGCGGAGGCTATCCTCCCTTTTTCGACATCCGTTCGAAACAAAGTCGAACTCGAACTGATATATGACACGCCTAGACTGCCATTTCCGAGCGTTCTCCACTCGCAACAATTCCCGTCAGCCCGCGTTTCAGTACCACAGCTGCTGTAATCCCACAGAGCCCTTGCACCCTCGAGAGGAACCCCCGCAATGACCCCATCCAGAGGCTCTTTCTATCGTCGAACGGCAACCCGGGTCGTGCGCGGTGTCGCGGTCGCGGCCGTGCTGGCCCTCTCGCTTGCTGCCTGCGCGGGCAGTGACGACGCGAAAGTGGGAGCCGATGGTGCCGCGGCATCGTTCGGTGACGCGAGCATTCAGTTCAGCTGGATCAAGAACGCCGAATTCATGGGCGAGTACCTCGCCGACAAGAACGGCTACTTCACCGAGGCCGGACTCGACAAGGTCGACATGATCGAGGGCCCCGCCTCGATCGAAGCCGCCGTCATCTCGGGCAATGCCGACATGGGCATCGGCAATGCGATCTCCACCGGCACCATCATCGCCAACGAGGGCGCGCCGCTGAAGATCATCGGCGCCACCTACCAGAAGAACCCCTTCACCATCCTGTCGCTCGCCGACAAGGGCAACATTGCCACCCTTGACGACCTTAAGGGCAAGACGATCGGCGTGCAGGCGAGCAACCTGAGCCTGTGGGAAGCCTTCCTCAAGGTCAACGATATCGATGAGAAGTCCCTGACCACCCTCCCGGTGCAGTACGACCCGACCCCGCTGTTCAACGGCGAGGTCGATGGCTGGTTCTCCTACCTCACCAACGAATCCATCGACGCCGAGCTCAAGGGCCTGGGCCCGGTCAACCTGCCGCTGGCCGACTTCGGCCTGCCATTCGTCGCCGAGACCCTCACGGTCACCGACGATGCCATCACGAACGACCGCGAGAAGCTCAAGGCCCTGCTCGTCGCCGAGATTCGCGGCTGGACCGACGCCATCAACGACCCGGATGCCGCCGCGAAGCTCACCGTCGACACCTACGGCCCGACCTTCGAGCTGACCATCGAGAAGGAGACCCGTCAGGCCGAGATCCAATCCACCGACCTCGTCGTGAGCGCGGACACCGTGGCCAACGGCCTGTTCTCGATCAGTAAGGAACTGCAGCAGCAGAGCATCGATACCCTCGCCGCGACGGGCCTCACCATCACCGCGAGCCAGCTGTTTGACATGACCCTGCTCGACGAGGTCTACGCCGAGAACCCGGACCTGCTGGCCTACAGCAAGTAGCAGCGGCGCCCGGCCGGCCGGGCATCCGCCAGAACGCATCGAGCGTTTCAGCGGGTGCCCGGGTGGAACCTAAAATAGGCACCTGCCCGAAATACCATGCAGACCCGCCAGCCGTGCAGATCTGCCAGCGCCAAGGAGCGAACCACGTGAGTAGTACTGATGCCGGAATTCGTGACTCGGTGACGGAGCGCGGTGCCGGGGGCGAAGCGTCGGGCACCGGCCTGCACATCTCCCAGCTGCACAAGGTCTTCGCGGTCGGGCGCAAAGAGGTCGTCGCCCTCGACAACGCCAACCTACACACCGACAAGGGCAGCTTTCTCTCCCTGCTCGGTCCATCGGGCTGTGGAAAATCGACCATCCTGCGTATTCTGGCCGGCCTGGAACAGCCCACGAGCGGCACCACCAGGGTCGACGGCAAGAGCCCCCAGCAACTTCGGCAGGGACACCAGCTCGGCATCGCCTTCCAGGATTCAGCGCTGCTGCCCTGGCGCAGCGTGCGCTCGAACATCCGCCTCCCGTTCGAGGTCGCCCGCGTTCCCGTCGACGAGGCCTACATCGACGAACTGATCGCCCTCGTCGGCCTCACGGGCTTCGAGAAAGCCAAGCCGGCGCAGCTCTCCGGCGGCATGAAGCAGCGCGTGTCGATCGCTCGGTCGCTCGTGCTCAAGCCCTCTGTGCTGCTGCTCGATGAGCCGTTCGGGGCCCTCGACGATATGACCCGGCAGCGACTCAACCTCGAGCTGCTGCGCATCTGGACCCAGAAGCCGGCCACGACCCTGATGGTCACCCACGGCATCGCCGAAGCCATCTTCCTCTCCGACCACGTCGCGGTCATGAGCGCCAGGCCCGGCCGCGTCAAGGAAGTCATCGACGTCGACCTTCCGCGGCCCCGATTGCCCGAGATGATGCGTTCGCCCGAGTTCCACGCGCTGCACGACCGCGCCTCCGACCTGCTGTTTAGTGATGCCGCCGCGCCGGGCGCCGACCAGTGATCCGAGGTTCGCTGCGCGCCCTGCCCGCCTGGGCGACCGGCCTGATCGGCGGCGCGATCGTCATCGCCCTGTGGTGGCTGGGCGCTGTCACGGTTTTCGCCGAGGTCGGTTCCATGCCCGGAGGCGCGGTGCCCACCCCGTTGGACGTGGTCGTGCAGCTCGTCAGCGACGGCCCGGCGTTCTACCTGTCCCACGTCAGTGTCACCGTGCTCGAAGCGCTGATCGGCTTTGCCTGGGGCAACGGACTGGCACTGGCCCTCGCCGCCCTCGTGCTGCTGCTGCCGCGCATCGAGAAGATCGCGATGCAGATCGCCGTGATCACCTATTGCATTCCCATCGTCGCCATTGGCCCGATCGCCTACATCGTGATCGGGGCACCGAGCGCGGGCGACCCGGCCGGTACAGCCGTCTTTCTCGCCGCGATGTCGGTGTTCTTCACGACCGTCATCGGCTCACTGGTCGGTCTCAAGGCAGCGGATGCCGCCAGCCTCGACCTCATCACCGTCTACGGCGGCAGCAAGTTCACCCAGTTTCGCAAGGTGCGCCTGATCGCCGGACTGCCGAGCGTGCTGACCGCGCTGCAGATCGCCGCACCGGCGGCGTTCATCGGAGCCATCCTGGGCGAGTACCTCGGCGGTGTCAGCCGCGGGCTGGGAATCGCCATGCTCGTGGCCGGTTCAACGGCCAACGTCGACCGGGTCTGGAGCCTCGCGCTCGTCGCCGGGGTCACGGCGGGTCTCGGCTACGCGATCTTTGCCGTCATCCTGCGTTTCGCCACCCCGTGGACGACCGGGCGGAGCAGCCGATGAGTTTTGCACGCGTGGCGCTCCTGACGGTGGCGCGCGGCCTGCTGACCGGGCTTATCACCCTCGTTCTCGTACTCGTCGCGTGGCAGGGCCTGCTCCTGCTGCTGGACGTGTCGCCGTTTTTGGCCAAGGGACCCCTCGACGTCTGGAAGTGGCTCGCCACCGTTCCCGAAGCCGCTGACAATCGGGCCATGGTCCTCGGCAACCTCGTCGTGACCCTGAGTGACGCGTTTCTCGGATTCGTCGCCGGACTCACCTGTGCCCTGCTGCTGGCCGTGATCTTCACCCTGTTCCGGGGCATCGAGCATGCCCTCATGCCCATCGCCCTGCTGCTGCGCTCGGTGCCACTCGTGGCCCTCGTGCCCATAATCAGCCTCATCACGGGGCGCGGACTCACCACCGCCGTGGTCATGGGCGCCATCGTTGTGCTGTTCCCGGCACTCGTGAACATCGCCTTCGGGCTGCGCTCCTCGTCACCCCAGATCAGCGACGTGATCACCGTCTACGGTGGCAGCGCCTTCACGACGCTGCGCAAGGTGGCCCTGCCGAGCTCCCTGCCCTCGTTCTTCGCCGCGGTGAAGATCTCGGTGCCCGGCGCCATCACCGGAGCGTTGCTGGCCGAGTGGCTCACGACCGGCCAGGGCCTCGGCAACTCGATTGTCGCCGCCGTCGCCAAGGTGCAGAACTCGGAGGTGTGGGCATCCGTCGTGGTGATCACCATCGTGTCCCTCACGCTCTACGGCCTGGCGCAGGTCGTGGAAAACCTGGTGCTGCGCCGCATGAGCATGGATCAGAGCATCACGAGCTGACCGGGCGCCCATCAGCCGGGCTAGAGCAGGCCGTGTGCGACGAGCTGGTTGGCGAGGCTGGAGCCGTCCGGCCCGTAGACCCACGGGGCCTCGGGGCTGCCGTCGATCAGCACGGCGTCGCGCGAGCGCCCGCCGGCCAGCACGGCCTCGCTCGGGGACAGCTGACGGATGGCCACGGCCGCGACGCTGCCCGGATAGTCGCGTTGAAAGTCGCTGTAAATGGCTTCGTCGTGCTGGCCGTCGTCGCCGATCAGAATCCAGCGCATGTCGGGAAACTGTTCGGCGAGGCGGCGCAGGTTGTCCCGCTTATGTGCGCTGCCGCTGCGGAACCAGCGGTCGTGCGTCGGTCCCCAGTCGGTCAGCAGCAGTGCCCCGGCCGGATACAGGTTGCGGGAGAGAAAACGCGACAGGGTCGGTGCTACGTTCCAGGCACCGGTGGAGAGATAGATGACCGGGGCGCCGGGCGTGAACGACGCCAGGCGTTCCAGGAGCACGGCCATCCCCGGGGTCGGAACCCGGGCATGCTCGTCGAGCACGAACGTGTTCCAGGCGGCCAGCAACGGGCGGGGAAGCGTGGTGACCATCACCGTGTCGTCGACATCGGAGACGACGCCGTAGCCGACCGTGGGGGCCACGATGAAGAGCGGCGCTTCGGCCACGGCGGAGAACTCGGTGTGTAGCCGGGCCACGTGCCAGCCGGCAGGCAGGGATACCGGTACGACGGTGTCGACGACGCCGCCGCGATCCGCCTGCACCCGATGCGTCTGGCCGTCGATCTCAATCGTGACGGTGACGTCGTTGACCGGCACGCTCGTGAAGCTGCGCCAGCCTCGAATACCGGCGTCGCGGCCATCCGCTCGGGGGCGTTTGGTACGCTTCGCCGGCTTTTCCGGCTTGGCCAGAAGTACCCGGCAGAGGATGCGAACCCAGGCGGTCGAGCCGTAGCCGGTGTAGGGGATGACGGTGGGCTGGTAGCCGCGGCGACGAGCGGAATGCTCCCGACGGTCGTGCAGCCAGTCTTCGATACGGGCCGCACGGTGCATGATTCGCTCGGGACTCGGCGCACTCGGCGTGGCGTCTGGGGACTCTGGCACCCTCTCATTCTGGCATATTTGCTGTGCATCCCCCGATCAACCCTGTAGAAAAGGGGTTTTACCCCGTAGTATGGTGACTTATCTTCAAGGGGGATAAATGTCGCTTGGTGGCCTATTGGGTGAAGAGACCGGTGCAGCACTTCAGCAAGTGCGCACCGAGCCGATTCAGCAGCGCAGCGCTGCACGTCTGTCCGGTTTGCTCGATGCGGCCGCCGCCGTTGTGGACGAGGTCGGTTTCGACCGCATCACGACCGCGATGATCGCGGAACGCGCCGGTGCATCCATCGGAACGGTGTATCGCTACTACCCGGATCGGGTTGCTGTACTGCACGCCCTGCACGAGCGTGCCGTGGTGCGCTTTCGGCAGCGCGTGGTCGATGAGCTCGGCGCTAGCACCCTCACTTCCTGGTGGGACGCGGTGGACTGCGTCGTGACGGCTTTTGTCTGCCTGTACCGCTCCGAACCAGGCTTTCGTATCGTGAACTTCGACGACCGCGACGCCGCTCCCGCCGCTGACGCGGTAGCGGATGCCGACTTCTTCGCCCGCCGCCTGGCTGACGTGCTCGTCAACGAGTTCGATCTGCCGGCCGGCGAGGCCCTGATTTTTCGACTCGAAGTCGCCGTCGAGATGGCCGACGCGCTGCTCGCCCGCGCCTTCCACACCGATCCGCTCGGTGACGAGCGTTTCATCGCCGAGTGCCGCCTGGTTCTGCGCGACTACCTCGATCGTTTCTACGGCCCGCAAGCACTGAACCTGCTGGCAACCGCGTCCTAACGGGCGTCACACGCCGGGCGACCCACTGGGTCGCCCGGCTTTCTTGGGTTTGTGGGCCTCGCGTGTTCGCTGTTGGATAAATCTTTTGTGAGCCAGCGTTTTGCCTGTCGCTTCGAATAGTGATTGGCTTAGCATCTGGTTTGTGTTGACCCGACCTGAACTGATGCGAGGAGCGAGCCACCAGGATGATTGAATTCCACTCGGTGACGAAACGGTTCCCCGACGGCACCCTTGCCGTCGATGATTTCAGCCTCGTTCTGCCCTCGCACAAGACCACCGTGTTCGTCGGAACGTCCGGGTCGGGGAAAACAACCCTGCTACGCATGATCAACCGCATGGTTGATCCGACCAGCGGGTCGATCGAGATCGACGGAGCCGATATCGGTACCCTCGAGCCGGTCAAGCTGCGGCGCGGCATCGGCTACGTTATGCAGAACTCAGGGCTGCTTCCCCACCGCAGGGTCATCGACAACGTCGCCACGGTGCCGATGCTGCGTGGAATGTCAAAGAAGAAGGCCCGTGACGAAGCTCTCCAGCTGCTCGACACGGTCGGACTGGACCGTTTACTCGCCAACCGGTATCCCAGCCAGCTCTCCGGCGGCCAGCAGCAACGCGTCGGCGTGGCGCGCGGCCTCGCCGTCAACCCCAATATTCTGCTCATGGACGAGCCATTTGGTGCGGTGGACCCGATCGTGCGCGCCGAACTGCAGCAGGAACTGCTGCGATTGCAACGGGAATTGGGCAAGACCGTGGTCTTCGTCACCCACGATATTGACGAAGCCTTTCTGCTCGGCGATCAGGTGGTCATTCTGCGCACCGGCGGCAAGGTGGCCCAGGTCGGCTCACCCGCGGAGATCCTGGCGAACCCCATTGACGAGTTCGTGGCAACGTTTGTCGGCGCCGATCGCGGCAAGCGATCCCTGCACCTCGAGAACCACGGCGATGGCGACATCGTGGTTGACGAGACCGGTCGTCTGGCCGGCGTTCTCGTAGGCTCCGGCCCTTCAGCGTCGCCGTCAACTGTCAGCTCAGAGTCAAAGGCCGGCCCTCGCGGACCGGGTGCTTCGGCGCAGGGTGGGGATTCGCGGTGACCTGGATCTGGTCGAATCTTGACCTCATTTGGGATCGCACGTTCGATCACCTCATCCTCAGCGTGCCCTCGATCATTCTTAGTTTCCTCATGGCCCTCCCGTTCGGTTGGCTGGCTCACCGGTATCGGGCGAGCCGGGCGGTGATCCTCACCACGGTCGGATTGCTCTACGCAATTCCGTCGCTGCCGCTGTTCATCGTGCTGCCCTTTATCGTGGGTACCAGCATCCGCTCGCCGTTGAACCTCATCATCGCGCTGACCCTCTATGGGGTGGCTCTGATGGTGCGGGTGGTAGCGGATGGTCTCGGTTCCGTCGACCGCGACGTGCAGCAGTCCGCGACCGCCGTCGGCTTTTCCGGCTGGACGTCCTTTTGGCAGGTTGAGCTGCCGCTGGCCGGCCCCGTGCTGCTGGCCGGGCTGCGCGTCGTAGCCGTCAGCACGGTGAGCCTGGCCACGGTCGGCGCCGTGATCGGCGCCCAGAGCCTCGGCAGCCTGTTCACCGACGGGTTTCAACGGGGAATCCAGGCGGAGATCATCGCGGGTATCCTTGCCACCGTGCTGCTGGCCCTGGCCCTCGACGCCGTGCTCGTCCTGATCGGGCGACTGCTGATGCCGTGGACCAGGCGCAGCGCGATCGGCGTCGTCGCTCGACCCGGTGCTGTCGCGCGACAGGAGGTCACCACGTGAGCTTTCTGACCGAAACCCTGGCCTGGCTGGTCGATCCCGCAAACTGGGTCGGCGCCGGCGGGATTCCTACCCGCCTCGCCCAGCACCTGCTGTTCACGCTCGTGACCCTGCTCGTCGCCGCGCTGATTGCCGTACCGATCGGCTTTTTGATCGGCCATACCGGCCGCGGCCGCGGACTGGCCGTGGCACTGTCGGGCGCATTCAGAGCCATTCCTACCCTGGGCCTGCTCACCCTGGTGGCCCTCTGGGTGGGCATCGGCCTGAACGCCCCGTACGTGGCCTTGACCGTGCTAGCCATCCCGCCCATTCTTGCTGGTGCCTATACCGGTTTCGAGGCAATTGATCGCAAGATCATCGATGCCGCACGGGCCGTGGGCATGTCCGAGGCCCAGATCGTGCTGAAGGTCGAGCTGCCGCTCGGGCTGCCCCTGCTCATCGGAGGGCTTCGCTCGGCAACCCTGCAGGTGGTGGCCACGGCTACTCTGGCCGCCTACATCGCTAATTTCGGCCTCGGTCGGTACCTCTTTGAGGGACTGCGAATCCGCGATTACGGCGAGATGCTCGGCGGATCGATCCTGGTGATCCTGCTGGCGATCGTGCTCGAGGGCGTGTTCGCCCTCGTGCAAAAATTGGTTGTTCCCCGCGGCGTCACAGCGGGACTCCCCACAGACATCCGCGACGGGTCATCCCGATCCCGCCCGGTGATGGAATCCACCATCGAGGAAGGAAACAGTCATGTTCACAGCGAATAGAGGCCGGCTCACGCTCATCGGCGTGGTCGCGGTTGGGGCCGTCGTAGCCCTTGCAGGGTGTGCGTCGGGGGACCCCCTGGCGGAACCATCGAGTAGCGCCGGCGGCTCCACCATCGTGGTCGGCTCGCAGGCGTACTACTCCAACGAGATCATCGCCGAAATTTACTCCCAGGCGCTTGAGGCCGGCGGTTTCACCGTTGACCGACAGTTCCAGATCGGCCAGCGCGAGGTCTACCTGCCCGATATCGAGGCCGGCAAGATCGACGTGTTCCCCGAGTACACCGGAAGCCTGCTGCAGGCCCTCGACAAGGCCGCCGTCGGCGGCACCAGCGACGCGACCTACGCTGAGCTCCAGACAGCCTTGCCCGACGACCTTCGGGTTCTTGACCAGGCCGGAGCATCCGACCAGAACTCCTGGACGGTCACCGCCGACTTCGCGAGCAAGTACGACCTCACCGATATCGCTTCCCTGACCAACGTCACCGAACCGATCACAGTCGGCGGCAACTCGGAGCTCGAGACCCGGCCGTACGGGCCGACTGCCCTGAAGGACAAGTACGGCATCAGCATCGCGGGGTTCGTACCGGTCGAGGACAGCGGCGGACCGCTGACCGTCAAGGCCCTGGTCGACGGTGATATCCAGCTCGCCAACATCTACACGGCCGACCCGAACATCAAGACCAACAACCTGGTCGCCCTCTCCGACCCCGACGGACTGTTCTTCCCGGACAACGTCGTGCCGGTCGTCTCCCAGAAGATCGACGACAGCGCGGCAGCGATCCTCAACAAGGTCAGTGCCGCGCTGACGGCAGACACCCTCGTTGACCTGAACGCCCAGAGCAAGAACGACCAGCTCTCGGCGGACAAGATCGCGACGGCCTGGCTGACCAAGGCAAAGCTGATCTAGTTGCGGCAGTTCTAGGCACCGAACAGGATGAGGGCCGGCCCGACCAGGAGCACCGCCGACACGGTGAGTGCTCCGGCCGTGGCCGTGTAGTGCAGCGGCACGGTTGGATTAACCAGCCGCGCCACTCGCGGCAGGATCTGGTGCGCCGGGTGCTCGGGTTCGACCGCGAGTTCCCGGTTACGGTCTGAAGCGGATGCGGTGGCTTGCGCCGCAGCATCCGCTTCTTTGTCTGGTGGGGGAGTAGCGCCGGCCAGGGTGAAACCGACGAGAGCGATCGCGCGGGCCAGGGTCTGGTCGTCAACGATGCGGCGGGCATGATCGTCGGCGAGCATCTCGACCAGCAGGGCGACGGCATTTTCGGCGCGGTTGGCGATGGGGAACCACGGTAGCGCGCTGTGCCAGCTTTTGAAAGCGAGCAAGACCAGGTGGTGCTGCTGTACGAGGTGCGCCTGCTCGTGCGCGATCACGGCACGCACCTGGTCGGCGTCGAGCAGCCGGAGCAGGCCATTGGAGAGTACCGTCGCCGACTGTCCGGCCCCGGGCAGGCAGTAGGCGACTGGCGCCGGATGGTCGATGACCCGCATGCCAGGCTGACCGTGCAGGGGATCGCTGAGCAGGGCAATGAGGGTGTGGTGATGTCGGCGCTGCCGCTCGGCGCGGACGAACGTCGCGAGCAGGTTGAGCAGGAGGTGACCACCGAGCAGAATGGCCGCGCCGATGGCGAGCATGTGGGTGAAGCTCGTTCCATCGGGAAGCGTGCCGGCCGTGAGGTTGCCGCCGAGTGCGACCAGACTCTGGGCAAGGGTGGTGCCGAATGGGGTCAGGCCGTAGAGCAGCAGTGACCCGATCATGGACATGCCGCCGGACAACGCGATGGCCTGCCAGAGCACCAGTGCCACACCGGGGGAGCGCGCGGGCCAGCGCGACCGCCCCAGCAGGAGCGGAACGGGCCAGGCCAGCAGCACGGCGATGGTACCCAGGAGCAGGGCGGCGATGGTCACGCGCGTGGTCGGGTGGTCAGGGACGCAGCGTCAGGCACGCAGTGTCAGGCATTGTCGGACGGCGCAACGCCGAGGAGGTGCCGCAGGGTCTCAGCTTCCTGCGGCGAAACGGAACCGATGAACCGGGCCAGGGCTGCCTGGCGATCGGGCACCTGCCCGAGCACCTCGTGCATGAGGCCAGCGGTGTGTTCGGCGCGGGTCATTACGGCGGAATAGGCGTGCGGACGCACGCTGCGATCGCGCGTGACGAATGCCTTCGTTTCCAGCCGGGACAACACCGTCAAAACGGTCGTCGTCGCCAGCGGCTTGCCCGGCGTGGCTGAAGCTGCGGGCCGCAGCAGAGCATCCTTGAGTTCGTTCGCTGTCAACGGTGCCGTGGAGTCCCACAGGATATCCATCATTAACCGTTCGAGCACACCCAAATTTCCCATGTTGTTAATATTACGTCGCGAAACTGTGTTTTCTACACAGTGTAGAAGAGTAATCTTCTACGTAGCGTAGAAAATGGGCGCTGCACAATAATGCTGGAGGGCATATGAACGAGTGGTTGGATCCTTTACTCCTGTCACGGTGGCAATTCGGTCTCACGACCGTGTACCACTTTCTTTTCGTCCCGCTCACGATCGGTCTGGCCCTCACGGTCGCGATCTTTCAAACGGCCTGGGTACGTACCGACAAGGCTAAATATCTGCAGCTGACGCATTTCTTCGGCAAGATCTTTCTGATCAACTTCGCCATGGGCGTCGTGACTGGCATCGTGCAGGAATTTCAGTTCGGCATGAACTGGTCGGACTACTCGCGTTTCGTCGGTGACGTTTTTGGCGCTCCGCTCGCCTTCGAGGGGATTGTCGCCTTCTTCCTCGAAGCTACGTTCGTTGGCCTCTGGATCTTCGGCTGGGACAAACTACCCAAGAAGATTCACCTCGCCACGATCTGGCTCACCGCGATCGGTTCGATCGCGTCGGCCTACTTCATCCTCGCCGCGAATGCCTTCATGCAGAACCCGATCGCCTACACGATCAACGAGGAAAAGGGGCGTGCCGAACTCACCAGCATCTGGGAACTGCTCACCAACCCCATTGCCCTCGCCGCCTTCCCGCACACGATTTTCGCCTGCTTCATGGTCTCGGCCGGACTCATCATCTCGGTAGCTGCCTGGCACCTGTACCGCAACCAACACCTCGACACCATGCGTCCGACGCTCAAGTTCGGCCTCTGGATGATGGTCATCGCCGGCGTGCTCACGACACTCGCCGGAGACCAGCTGGGCCTGGCCATGGTTGAGGCCCAGCCGATGAAGATGGCCGCTGCCGAAGCGCTGTACCACACGGCGACCGGTGCCAACGCGAGCTTCTCCATCTTCACCCTTGGTACGCCGGACGGCGTGCACGAGTTGTTCTCCGTGCGCGTTCCCTACCTGCTCTCCTTTCTATCGACCCACACCTTTGACGGCACGGTCGAGGGCATCAACAACCTGCAGTCGCAGTACGTCACCCTGTACGGCCCCGGCGACTACACCCCGACCATCTGGATAACCTACTGGGCGTTCCGCTGGATGATCGGCCTCGGTCTCGCGCACATGCTCGTTGCCGTCGTCGGCCTGTGGCTGACCCGCAAGGGGCGCAGCCCGAAGCGCACCTGGGTATGGAAGGTCGCGATCTGGAGCTTCCCTTTCTCCCTGCTCGCGATGAGCGTCGGCTGGGTGTTCACCGAAATGGGTCGCCAACCCTGGCTCGTGTTCGGAATGCTCAAAACCGAAGACGGCGTCTCGCCCGGCGTCAGCGGCGTGGAGATTCTGATCTCGCTGATCGCCTTCACCCTGCTCTACGGAATTCTCGCGGTAGTCGAGTTCCGACTCATCCTCAAGGCCGTTCAGAAAGGCCCGGACGATGCACCGGTACCCGACGCCGAATCCGGCGAAGTCACGCACGCTGCCACGGTCTACTAACAGGAATACACAATGGATCTCACAATTCTCTGGTTCTGGATCATCGCTGCGTTGTTCATCGGGTACTTCGTGCTCGATGGCTTCGACTTCGGGGTCGGAATGTCCCTGCCATTTCTCGGCAAGGACGACACCGATCGCCGCGTTCTCATCAACACCATCGGCCCGGTCTGGGACCTCAACGAAACCTGGGTCATCGTCGCCGGCGCCTCACTCTTCGCAGCGTTCCCCGAGTGGTACGCGACCATGTTCAGCGGCTTCTACTTGGCTCTGCTGCTCATTCTCGTTGCACTGATTCTGCGCGGTGTGTCCTTTGAATACCGCCACCAGCGCCCCGAATCCACCTGGAAGAAATGGTTCGACGGCATGATCATCGTCGGTTCGGCCGTTCCGGCGCTGCTCTGGGGTGTCGCCTTCGCCAACGTCGTGCGGGGCGTCAAACTCGACGTCAACCACGACTACATCGGCACCTTCTTCGACCTGCTGAACCCGTACGCCCTGCTCGGCGGCGTCACCACGCTGCTGCTGTTCTTCGTGCACGGGGTCGTCTTCGTCTCGCTCAAGACCGAGGGCGACATTCGGGTTCGGGCGCGAAAGCTCGCCACCAAGGCCGGAATCGTGACGATAGTGGTCGCGGCCAGCTTCCTGGTGTGGACAACCTTCGCATATGGCACCGTGGCATCCGCTATCTTCGCCGCTCTGGCCGCTGTGGCGCTGATCGCCTCCTTCCTGGCCAACCTGCGCGGTGCCGAACGGCTCGCGTTCGGCCTGATGGCCGCCACGATCGGTCTCGCCGTGCTCACCCTGTTCGCCTCGCTGTTTCCCGACGTCATGCCGGCCAGCAACGACGCGGCGAACAGCCTGACCATCACGAACGCCTCCTCGTCGACCTACACGCTCGGTGTGATGAGCTGGACCGCACTGATCGGCATGCCCGTCATCCTGCTCTACCAGGGCTGGACCTACTGGGTGTTCCGCAAGCGCATCGGCCGGGCGCAGATTGAGGTCGCCGTACACTAGCGCTGTGGCAGACTGAGCCAGTGCGCCCCCTCGATCCTCGCCTTCTTCGTTACGCCCACGCAGCGCGCCGATTTCTTCTGATCGGCGCGCTGCTGGGCTTCGCGCAAACCCTCGTCGTCATCGCGTTCGCCTGGCTGCTGACCCGGGCGATCACGCTCACGGTCGCGGGGGAGCCCCTGAGCACGATCATGCCGACCCTGGCCGCCCTCGCCGGGGTCGTTGTGCTGCGCTCGGTGCTCATCTGGCTGCTCGAAGTGGCGGCCAACCGCGGTGCCGCCCAGGTCAAGAGCCAACTGCGGGCCCGCGTCATGGCCAAGCTCGCCGAACGCGGCCCCGACTGGGTCGCCTCCCAGCAGAGCGCTCGCCTGTCGACCGTCGTCACGACCGGTCTCGACGCCCTCGACAACTACTTCGCCCGCTACCTGCCGCAACTGTTGCTGACCATGATCGCCACACCGATCCTGATCGCGGTCATCCTCTGGCAAGACCTCGCGAGCGGCCTCACGGTCATCATCGTGATTCCGCTGATTCCCGTCTTCATGATTCTCATCGGCAAGGTCACCCAGTCGGTGCAGCAGGAACAATGGCAGGCGCTGCAGCGCCTCTCCACCGGATTTCTGGACGTGGTCGGGGGCCTCGGCACCCTCAAGATCTACGGTCGGGAACGACGCCAGTTCGACCGGATCCGTTCCATTACCGAGGAATATCGCACCCGCACCATGAAGGTGCTGCGCGTCTCGTTCCTCAGTGGCTTCGTGCTCGAACTCGCCGCGAGCCTCTCGGTCGCCCTCCTCGCCGTGTCGATCGGCCTGCGGCTCATCGACGGTGCCCTGCTGCTCGGAGTCGGTCTGTTCGTTCTGCTCCTCGCCCCGGAGGCGTTTCTGCCGCTGCGCCAGGTGGGCGCACAGTTTCACGCTGCCGCCGACGGGCTCGCGGCCGCCGAAGAGCTGTTCACCATTCTCGACGATGACTCCGTCGCGACGGTCTCGGCTGTCTCGACAGCGGATGCCGCGGCCGGCGCCGGTCTCGTAGCACCCCACGCGGGTCAACTCGGGCAGGCAGCCGGCGCCCTTCGTCTGGCGGGTGTCACCGTTCGGCGGGGCGACTCCGTGGTGATCCACCAGTTGCACGCGGAATTTGCCCCCGGCCAGCTGAGCGTGCTGCGCGGAGTCAGCGGGGTCGGCAAGTCGACCCTCGTAGCCGCCCTGCTCGGCTTCGTGCCGTATACCGGTACCCTCACGCTCGGCGGCGAGGCCGTCACGGCCGGCGCGCCGCGCCCCTGGCTGGCCTGGTCCGGCCAGCGGCCGGGCCTGTTCCGCGGAACGGTGGCCGAGAATGTGGCGCTGGGGGCGGCATCCGCTGAACCCGGCCTGATCGTGCAGGCCCTCGACTGGGCGGGAGCCGCCGAGGTGTTGCCCAGCAACGTTCTCGGGGTGAACGGCGACGGGCTCTCCGGCGGCCAGGCGCAACGCGTCGGCGCGGCCCGCGCCATCTACCGTGCGCTGGCGACCGAGTGCCACGTGCTGATTCTCGACGAACCGAGCTCAGCGCTCGACTCCGACGCCGAAGCCGGTCTGCTGGCCGGCCTCCGCCACCTCGCCGACCAGGGACGCGTCGTGATCGTCGTCAGTCACCGGCCGGCCGTCGTCGCTGCCGCAGACCACGTGATCGAATTGCAGGAGCTCATCCATGTCTGACGTCACCACGGCTTCCCGCGACGTGCTGCGCCTCGCCCAGCCGCGCCCGCGCTGGTTTGCCCCCGGGCTGCTGGCCGGCATCGGGAGCGCCGTCATGGCCGTGGCGCTGCTCGCCTGCTCAGCCTGGCTGATCACCCGCGCGGCCGAGATGCCCTCGCTGGCGTTTCTCGGCCTGGCCGTCGTGGGCGTGCGTGCCTTCGCCATCTTTCGCTCCGTGCTGCGCTACCTGGAACGCCTGACCAGCCACGATGCTGCCTTCCGGCAGCTGGCCGAACTGCGGTTGGGCATCTTTCGCCGCATCGTTCCGGTAGCACCGGCGGGCTTGGCGAGCACCGGTCGCGGCGACCTGCTGACCCGTCTGGTGCGTGACGTCGACGACCTGCAGGACCTCCCACTGCGCGTCGTACAGCCCCTGCTGGTGGCCGGCGTCACCGCGGGGCTCAGCGTGATCGGCATCTGGCTGATCCTTCCGCTGGCCGGCCTCACCCTGCTCGTCTGCCTGCTCCTGGCCGGGGTGCTCGGAACCGTGCTGCCTCGCAGCCTGGCCGCTCGGGCCGACCGCGAGCTCGCCCCGCTCCGCGGTGCCCTCGCCGACGAAGTGCTCGAAATCGCCCTGAACCTCGATGTGCTCACCGCCTTCGACGCCCTCAGCCCGCGCCTGGCGCAGCTCGCACGCACCGATGAGCGCCTGCGGCGCGCCACGCTGCGCCGGTCGGCCGGGGTGGGCGTGCAGTCCGCCGTCGTGGCCCTGTTCGCCGGAGCAGCAACGCTCGGCGCGCTCTACTTCGGGATCCCAGCGCTCGAGAGCGGGGGTGGGCTGCTCAGCCCGGACCTGCTCGTGCCGACCCTCGTCGTCGCCGTGCTCGTGCCGATGGCCGTGTTCGAGGTGTTCGGCATGATTCCCCTCGCGGCCGGGGCCTGGCGTCAGGTGCGGGTCAGCGCGCGTCGCGTCGCCGACGTCGTTCCGCAGGCTGTGCCCGCCGAAATTCCCGTCGACGTGGTGAACCCGCAGGAGCTTTTTTCTCCCGACCAGGCCCTCGGCCCGGTCGTACTGGAACTGACCGATCTTGGCGCGCGCTGGCCCGGCCAGGTCGACGCTGCTGTGGCCGGCGTGACCCTGCGACTCGCGCCGGGGGACCGCGTGCACCTTGCCGGCCCAAGCGGCGCCGGCAAGACGACTCTCGCCCAGACGCTCGTGCGCTTTCTGGATTACACCGGTTCCTACCGGCTGAACGGGGTCGAGGCGCGCCTGCTGGCCCAGGATGAGGTGCGACGCGTGGTCGGACTGTGCGAGCAGCGACCCTGGTTGTTTGACGACAGCATCCGTCAGAATTTGCTGTTCGCCCGCGACACGGCCACTGACGCCGAACTCGAGGCTGTGCTCGCCCGCGTCGGCCTGGCCGCGTGGGCTGCCCAGCGCGGCGGACTCGAGGCCCGGGTGGGCGAGCGCGGCGCGCTCGTCTCCGGTGGACAGGCCCAGCGCATCGCCCTCGCCCGGGCCCTGCTAGCCGATTTTCCGGTGCTCATCGTCGACGAGCCCACGGCCAACGTCGACAGTGCGGGGGCGGATGCCCTCGTGCGCGACATTCTGACGGCCGCCGCCGACGCGCACCGTGCCGTGCTGCTCATTTCGCACACCCCCGTACCGGACGAGCTCGTAACAGCGCGGGTGACCCTGCCGGGCCGATAAGACGTCAGTCCATGTGGCGCTGTTCGCGTCGGTGCAGCCACTTCTTGATCAGGAACACCGCGAGGACGAACAGCGCGATCACGCCGACGAACAGGTAGCCGGCGAAGTGCAGCCGGCCGCTCAGCTCGCGGTAACCGCCGGCCGCCGCCGACCCCACGCTGACATAGGCGAGGGACCAGATGACGCAAGCCGGCACGGTCCAGGCCATGAAGGTTCGGTAGCGCATGCGACTCGCGCCGACGGTGACCGGAATCAGTGAGTGCAGCACCGGCAGAAATCGGGAGATGAACACGGCGACACCGCCGCGCCGGTCGAGGTAATTCTCGGCGCGAATCCAGTTAGGTTCGCCGATACGTCGGCCGAGTCTGCTGCCGCGAATGAACGGTCCGAAGTGATGTCCGAGGGCAAAGCCGATGCTTTCCCCGGCCAGGGCGCCGACGATCACGGCCGCCACAAGCGTGATGAACTCGACCGGGCCGTCGACCGCCGTGCTGGCCACAATGACGATCGTGTCGCCGGGAACGACAAGTCCCACCAGCACCGAGGTCTCCAGGAGCATGCCCAAAAAGGCCAGAAGCGTTCGAATGACCGGGTCGACGCCGGAGACGGTGTCGAGGATCCACGTGAGGATGTCATTCATTTCGCCCAGCCTACGTGCTCGGCGCGATTCAACAAGTCGCGCTGGCCGCCTTCGGGTACGGGCACCGTGCAAAGCTAGGCTGTTCTGGTGACCGGCCCCGTGCAGAGCAGACTCCTAAGTAGCTGGACGGACCCCGCGACGGCTTTTGCGGCCCTCTATTCCGACGCTCCCTACGCGTTCTGGCTCGATGCCGGCCCGGGCGCTCGCACCGGTGTCAGCTACCTCGGCGCAGCCTCGCCCCGCTCCCGGTTCGTGACCGCGTCGGTGATCGAGGGAACGGTCACGTCCGTCTTTCCAGCGGATGCTGCGCCGCCGGTCGTCACGCAGGAGACCGTTTTCGAGTTCCTCCGCCGCGACCTGGCCGATGATGAAACGTCGAGCCTCTCTGGGATCGAGGGGTTCGACCTCGGCTGGGTCGGCTGGCTCGGCTACGAACTCGGCGCGCACACCGTCGGCACGCCCGTGCACGAATCGCGCTACCCGGATGCTGCCCTGCTGGAGGTCGACCGGATGATCCGGTTCGACCACGACTCCCGCACCGTGACGCTTGTGGCGAGCCGGGGCGCGGATGATTCGAGCTCGGCTGATCCCAGCTCGGTCGTGACCGAGTGGTTCGACCAGACCGCCGCAGCACTGGCGGCGAGCCCGCGCGGGCTCGCCGCCAGTGCGGCCGTGCCCCGGGCATCCGCCGCTTCAGCGCACTGGAGGCACGACGAAACCGAGTATGCCGCGCTGATCGAGACCTGTTTGGCGGCCATCCACGATGGCGACGCATACCAGTTGTGCCTGACCAATGAGATTCGGGTGCCGGGCCAGTGGCACCCGATCGAGACCTACGGCGTGCTGCGGGCCGGCAGCCCCAGCCACCACGGCGGCGTGCTGCGCTTCGGTGACCTGGCGCTGCTCAGCGCGAGTCCGGAGCAGTTTTTGCACGTGGGCCGGGATCGACGCGTGCGTACCAAGCCGATCAAGGGCACGAGGCCGCGCTCGAAGGAGCCCGGCGAGGACGAGCGGCTGAAAGTCGAACTTGCCCAGAGCGACAAGGAACGTGCCGAAAACCTGATGATCGTCGATCTCATGCGCAACGACCTCGGACGCATCGCCGAGCTCGGCACCGTGGCGGTGTCCAGCCTGCTCGCGGTGGAGAGCTACCCACACGTGCACCAGCTGGTCAGCACCATCGAAGCGCTTCTGTCACCGGGCGTCACGGTGGTCGACGCCATCCAAGCGTGCTTTCCGGCCGGGTCCATGACGGGCGCACCGAAGCGGAGCGCGATGACCATTCTGGACTCGCTGGAGACCGGGCCGCGGGGCGTCTACTCCGGGGCGTTCGGCTATATCGGGCACGGCGGCGTCGCCGACCTGGCCATCGTCATCCGCAGTATCGTGCTCGATTCATGCTGGGCCAGCATCGGCACGGGCGGCGGAATCACGGCCCTCTCCAACGCCGCCGACGAGATCGAGGAGACCCGAATCAAGGCGGCCGCCCTGCTTGCGAGCCTCGGTGTCGCCTGGCCCTAGTAATCTAGACCTTGTACACGTGCGCTTCGTCGCGCGTGCGCCCGAGCGAATGCTCCCGCATCGATCATGTTCAACCCCTGCAATGAATGAGAGTCACGTGGCACACGAGCACGAAAGCGTACGCATTGACGCGCGCGATGAGAGCGGCGAAGAAGTGTACGACTTCGCGGCGATCCAGGCGAAGTGGCAACCCATTTGGGAAGAGCTGGCCCCGTTCAAGACGAGCGGCGAGGGTGACACCCGTCCGCGCAAATTCGTGCTCGACATGTTCCCGTACCCCTCGGGCGACCTGCACATGGGCCACGCCGAGGTCTACGCGCTCGGAGACGTCGTCGCCCGCTACTGGCGCCACCAGGGCTTCAACGTGCTGCACCCGATCGGCTGGGACTCCTTCGGGCTACCCGCCGAGAACGCCGCCATCAAGCGCGGCATCGACCCGCGCGGCTGGACCTACGACAACATCGCGCAGCAGAAGAAGAGCATGAAGCTCTACGCGACCAGCTTCGACTGGGATCGCGAACTGCACACGAGCGACCCCGAGTACTACAAGTGGACCCAGTGGCTGTTCCTGCAGCTCTACAAGAAGGGCCTGGCCTACCGCAAGGACAGCTGGGTCAACTGGGACCCGATCGACCAGACCGTGCTCGCCAACGAGCAGGTGCTGGCCGACGGCACGAGCGACCGCAGTGGCGCCGTCGTGGTCAAGAAGAAGCTCACCCAGTGGTACTTCAAGATCACCGACTACGCCGACCGCCTGTTGGATGACCTCAACCAGCTCGAGGGCACCTGGCCGGCCAAGGTGCTCAACATGCAGCGCAACTGGATCGGCCGCTCCATCGGAGCGGATGTCGACTTTGCGATCGAGGGCCGCACCGAGCGCGTCACCGTGTTCACGACCAGGCCCGATACGCTGTTCGGCGCGACCTTCATGGTCGTCGCCCCCGATTCGGATCTCGCCGCCGAACTGGTGGCCGACTCCTCACCTGCGGTGCAGGAAGGCTTCCAGGAGTACCTCGTGCAGGTGCAGCGCAGCACAGAGATCGAACGTCAGGCCACCGACCGGCCCAAGACCGGCGTGTTCCTCGGCCGCTACGCGACCAACCCGGTCAACGGCGAACGCCTGCCCATCTGGGCGGCCGACTACGTGCTGGCCGATTACGGCACCGGGGCGATCATGGCCGTGCCGGCGCACGACCAGCGCGACCTCGACTTCGCCCGCGCCTTCGACCTGCCCGTGCGGGTCGTCGTCGACACCAATTCTCCGGCCACCGGCATGATCCCGGTGATCACCCAGGGCATGATCGACGGCACCGAGGAGCTGCCCTCGCTCGACCCGCTCAGCACCGGCATCGCCTTGGCCGGTGAAGGCCGGCTGATCAACTCGGGCCCGCTCAACGGCCTGAGCAAGATCACCGCGATCAAGCGCATCGTCGAGCAGCTCGCCGCCGACGGCTTGGGCCGCGCGGCCAAAAACTATCGTCTGCGCGACTGGCTGGTCTCCCGCCAGCGCTACTGGGGCGCTCCGATCCCGATCATCCATGGCGCCGACGGCACCGAGATCCCGGTGCCCGAAGACCAGCTGCCGGTGCTGCTGCCGCCCGCTGAGGGCCTCGACCTGAAGCCGCGGGGCACCTCACCGCTCGGCGGAGCGACCGACTGGGTCAATGTGCCCAACCCGATCGACGGCACGCCAGCCCGCCGCGATGCCGACACCCTGGACACCTTCGTCGACAGCTCCTGGTACTTCCTCCGGTTCCTGAACCCGCAGGACGACACCAAGGCCTTCGACCCGAAGGAGGCCGAGAAGTGGGCGCCGGTCGACCAGTATGTCGGCGGTGTCGAGCACGCCATTTTGCATCTGCTGTACGCGCGCTTCATCACAAAGTTTCTGTTTGATGAGGGCTATGTGAGCTTCACCGAGCCGTTTACCGCGCTGCTCAATCAGGGCATGGTCATTCTCGACGGCGCCAAGATGAGCAAGAGTAAGGGCAACCTGGTCTACTTCACCGAGGAAATCGAACGCCACGGCGTCGACGCCGTTCGCCTGACGATGGCCTTCGCCGGCCCGCCGGAAGACGATATCGACTGGTCCGACGTGTCCCCGGTCGGCTCGGCCAAGTTTCTGGCCCGCGCCTGGCGCGTCGCCCGCGACGTCACCAGTGCCCCCGACGTGGAATGGAAGACGGGCGACCTCACCCTGCGCCGCGTCACCCACCGCTTCCTCTCCGATGCGCCTGGCCTGGTCGAATCGTTCAAGTTCAACGTGGTCGTCGCTCGACTGATGGAACTGGTCAACGCCACCCGCAAGGTCATCGACACCGGCGCCGGGCCGGCGGATGCCGCCGTGCGCGAAGCCGCCGAGGCCACCGCCATGGCGCTGAACCTGTTCGCCCCCTACACAGCTGAGGACATGTGGGCTCACCTCGGCTACGAGCCGTGCATCGCCCTCGTGCCGTGGCGCAAGGCCGAACAGACCCTGCTCGTGCAGGAATCGGTGACGGCGGTCGTTCAGGTGGACGGCAAGATGCGCACCCTTCTCGAAGTCTCGCCGAAAATCTCCGGCGAAGACCTCGAGAAAATGGCGCGGGACGCGGCCGCGGTCATCCGCTCGATCGGTGATCGCGAGATCATCAAGGTGATCGTGCGCGTGCCGAAGCTCGTTTCGTTCGTCACGCGCCCGTAGGGCGCAGCGACAGACCGGCCCCGGTCGGGGCGTCCTCCACAGGGCTGCCCTTGGCCGGGCTGTGCACAGATCGGGTGACCGGCGGCAAGTGGATTCTGCGCGCGGCCTAGCCTGCCATCATGCAGCCCGACCGTTCCCCCTTCGACCTGGAGCGCCTCGCCCCCGCTGCCCGCGGGCGCCCCCGCCTTCGGGTCGGCGTCGGTGCGGCCGTTGTGTTGCTGCTGCTCGCCCTCATCGTGGCCGTCATCGTGTCGGCCATCGGCCAGCAGGCCGGTCAGCGCACCGTCGGCATCGGATCGGCGGCGATACCATCGGGTTCGACCTCGACCTTTGAGCCGTTCGACGCGGGTGCGAGTGCAGCGCCGAGCGACACCGGCGCTGGCGGGGGCGGCGCCATCATTTTCGTGCACGTCCTCGGAGCGGTGGCCCAGCCCGGACTGTTTCAGCTGCGCGATGGTGCCCGGGTCATGGATGCGATTGCCGCTGCCGGCGGTTTGACCGCCGAGGCTGATCCGGCCGGAGTGAACCTGGCCCGCATCGTCGGTGACGGCGAGCAGTTCTACGTTCCCCGGCAGGGCGAGGTGCCGCCGGCGCTCCCGGCGCTCCCGGCGGCAGGCGCGACCGGAGGCGGCGGCGGGGGTGGTGCCCCAGCGGCCAAGGTGAACCTCAACACGGCCACGGTGGCCGACTTGGATTCCCTGCCCCGCATCGGCCCCACTATGGCGCAGCGCATCATCGACTACCGCACCAAGAACGGCCGGTTCGCCAGCGTCGACGGGCTCCGCGACGTCACCGGGATTGGCGACAAAACCTTCGAGGCTCTCAAAGACCTCATCACGGTATGAACCTCGACCTGCGGCTGGCGGTTCCGGCCCTCGCCGTATGGCTGACGGCCGGCCTCCTGATTGGAACTCCCGAGGCGGTCGGGGTCGTTGCTGTGACGCTCTGGCTGCTCGCTGGCGGCTGCACCGCCCTACTCGTCCTCAGTCGGATGCCGCGGCGCGGCCAGTGGCCGGGGGCCCCGCGGGCCGGGCGGTGGCAGACCCTCGGTGGCACCCTGGTGCTCTGCTGTACCGGCGCGGCGCTCGTGGCCACCGCCGTCGGTGTCTGGGCACCGGTGCGACTGCCATCCGAGGTGCGGGGCGCTGCCGAATCGCACGCGGCGATCACGGCCACCATCACCGTGTGGTCGGTTCCGGTGGCGGCCAAGGCGTTCATCGGCAGCGGAACTTCGGGGCGGGTACGCTTTAAGGCCACGCTCACGCAGCTTGAGAGCCGGGGCGAGACCACGCCCGTCTCGAGCCCGGTCGTGGTCTTTGCCGAAGCGTCCCGGAGCGGGGCTGAACCAGAGATCGGTTCGAGCCTCGTGGTGCGCGGCACGCTGCGCACGACCGAACCGGGCGATGCCACGGTCGCCCTGCTGTTTGTGAACGAAACGGCGCGCGGTGTCGCCCCGCCGCCGTGGTGGTTGCAGTGGGCCAACGAGTTGCGGGCCCGGTTCAAGACAGCGGCGACGAGCCTCGCCGGCGACGGGGGAGACCTGTTGCCCGGCCTGGCTATCGGTGACACGAGCGCGGTCAGCCCCGGCCTGGATACCGCGATGAAAACCAGCTCACTCAGCCACCTCACCGCGGTATCCGGGGACACTGTTTGAATATAAGGTGGGTGATAAATTTGTTGCCCTGACTGGGATCCAGCAGGGATGCGCTGCATTCTGACCGGGAATAATGTTGGCGTCTCGGGTGGGCGAGCAGGCACGGAGAGACGGATGACGTCTGCAATATTGTCTGCAAGGGTCTCTCAGTTTCGCTAGCTGAAACTACCTATTCAGTTGAGCCGACGATCGTATCCACTTCAGCGAGAACTGCGGCAACGTCAGATTGGCTGAGTTCATCGACAAAGAATATTCGGCTACCGATCTTATTCAGCGAGGTCCCAATGATCAGACCTCGTTTACGATCTGCGATCCAAAATCGATCGTGGAAATCGTTGGACTCAACTACGTTGACCTCTAGATCTCGGCCTTGAGCATGTAGATGCTCGAGAACAGCCGTCCGTACTGTTTCATCATTCTGAGAAGGACTCACGACAGTTGTGAGGCGCAGGCCATCTTTCAAAGCGGGTGAAAGCATTCTCGCTACCGAGGCGGCGTAATCTTGGCTGTCTCGCTTCCGGGAGCTTGTGTACAGATATGGATCTGTGATGACCAGCTCCCCGATAGGGGCCAGCCCCTGAAGGCGGCCTGCCATTCGTTGTTCCGCTGTCTTCGGAGGCTCCTTAGGGGAGACGTCTTCCTGGAGCCAGACCATATTCAAGAATGATCCAGGCCCTCGGTCAACTAGTTGTTGTTGGATTTGTTCGATTGAATAGTCGGCTCGTCGGAACAGCATTCGATACCCAAGCTCATCCGCGTGTGACACAAGCTTGAGAGCATCCGTGTGAGTAAGCGGCGGATCGAACTGGTACGAATTCCAGGCATCAAGGTGCCGAAATTCCCCGTCATCCTCATAGCTCACGGGCTCGGTCGCCGACGTTGAATTTGTACCGTCGCTGCCATCACCAAGTGAATTGTTCATGCTTGGGCCCCCACTAATCTCTGCAGCGTCCTGTCGTACACGTGGTCGGTGATCTCGCCGGACATGATCATGGCGACAGCCGTATTGATCGTTTCCAGTGGTACAGCAAACCACTCCGAGGGATCGTAGTCGCGACCCTTCTGGTCGATCTGCGTCAGATCGAGGCGCACCTCGGCAAACACCCGATGCAGCAAGTGCTCGAGCCAGGATGCCCTTACGTTGTAGAGCCGGTAGTCCGCCAGCACCTTGACAGGGGCCATCAGATACGTGGGCGACTTCTCTGCGTTCTTGAGACGTTGTTCGACGCTGGTGGTCGAGAACCCGATCTTGTGCAGATCCTTCATTCCCGAAATCACAGGATCGTCGCTCAGCGAGCTCAGCACGTAGATGTGGCCGCTTTCGATGTCCGCATCGAGAATCTCAGCAGCATCGTGTCCCGTGCGAGCCAGTACCTGCCCCTGAGCCTCGTACAGGCGCGTCATGAGGCTCTGCTTGTACATCGCGGATTCTGTGCCGTTCTCAAAGACAACGCGCAGGCGCTGCTTCTGCTTCGGCTTGCCACCAACAACCAGATCCACATCTTCACCGACATCGGCCACGAAGCACATCACACCGTTGAGCACGAAGAAAACACCCTCTCGGATGAGATCCATGCCGGTGAACGGCATCAACTGGAACGTTCCGTCACTGAGTTCGGCATGTTTTGCCTTGAACAGAGGCTCGAAGAGGTCGAAGTCTTGGGCTTTCACTCGCTGAGCGACCGAGTCCGGCGATTCAGGGCGCCTGAGTACCGGAAGATCAGATACATCAAGGATGCCGCTTTCGTCGCCAAGCAAGTCGTCGAGATCGTCGTCGTTAAGGAGATCTTCGAGGGATGACGGTGCCTCGGGGACCTCAAGCATCTCGAACTCGTCGAGCGGCGTGAGCTCCTGAATCTTGGCCTCATCAGCAAGGATGCCATCGAGCCGGGCTCCGAGCTTGCGCTCAGCAATGTCACGGGTTGTGGCACTTGGCAAGCGTTCATGAGTCCTACGGAACTCCACGATCTCCAGGAACGCGCGCTGAAGCCGATCAGTCGCCGTTGCCTTCCTTGGCTTTTCTGGGACGTCCAGCAAGCCATCGAGGTCGTTGTCGATGAGGTCCTGTAGCGATGCTGGTGCAGTCTCGAACTCGTCTTCGTTCTCTGTCATTCGCCAGTCACCATCTCTGTTGATCGCTTCTCTGCCTCGAGCTTCTGCTTGGCTCGCTGGAGCCAGATCAGCGCGTCTGCGTAACGCTTTTCTGTCGGGTCTTCTGTGCGTGAGTCAGGTTTACGACCATTGACCTTGATCCAATTCTTGATCCGCGGTACCAAGGCGAGTGCCTCTTCCTCGGTGAACTCGATCCGCGTCGCCGAGATGGCATCGCTAATGATTCGCAGCACGTTGGTTGTGACCGATTTCGACATGACCTCGAAAGCCCGCTGGAATGGGTTGACAGAGTCGATGAGGTTGATATTGATCTCGTCGATGTTGACGAACTTCTCGCTCATCTTGATGAACCGCTGGTCACCGACAGTGCGCACTTCGCCGTTCTTGATCACCGAGTCGACGATGACCTGCTGGCGTACTTCTTCGACCTCAGTCTCGGTCAGGTCCGGGTACTTCTCTCGAATGATCTTCGGGATGAGTACCTTGTTCGTGGTCTCAGGGTCGACGCTGCCGGCTGCGGCACGAGCAAACGTATCATCCTGCAGGATCGTCGCCTTCAGGTCATTCAGGTCGGTGTCAACGATCTGCTTGACGCGGGCGGTCGAGGGCTCCTTGAACCCCTTGATGCGCAGCGTGCCTGGCTCAGGCGCATCACCCTGACGCTTGGTCTTGAAGGTGAAGTTCTGTGCCAGGACCTGCTCCATCAGCAGCGACGCTGTGATCGCCTTGAGCATGTTGTTCACCGACCCCTTGACCTCGCTCTGCGAGGCATCTGGCTCAGCGATGAGGTTTGTGAACTGCGCGTGCTCCTTGTTAGGGCTGTCACGGGTGACCCGGCCAATGATCTGGATGACCTCGGTCAGGGAAGCCCTGTACCCGACAGTGAGCGCGTGCTCTGCGAAGGGCCAGTCGAAGCCCTCTTTGGCCATACCGAGCGCGAGGATGATGTCCACCGCGTCACGCTGCTTCGACGCAATAGTCGAGAGGTAGTGCTGCGTATCGGCGCGCTGCTTTACGTTCGCATCGTCGACGAGGTCGGCGACGCGAAGGATCTCACCGGTGTCCTTGCGACGGATGCGAATGATGCCGGTGTCTGCCTCTGTGTCGACGACGTCACCGATGGCGTCGATGATGAAACCGACCTCTTCGATCTTGTCCTTAGTCGACTCGCCGGAATTGACGCTGGGGATGTGCAGGATCGTCTTCTTGTCTAGATCCAGCACCTCGCTAATAGCGTCTGTGTAACGCCCCTGGTAGAAGTGGTGACCGATACCCAGAGATTTCAGGTATTCATAGCCATTCAGCTGGTCGTAGTAATTGAACGTCACTGGTGTGAACTGTGCCTCATCGTCGGCCGACAGCACCGGCACAGAGTCGCCGCGGAAGTATGAGCCGGTCATGGCCACGATGTGCACGTCCGAGCCAGCCATGACGTCACGCAGCAATGCGCCGAGCCGGTTTGATTCGGTGTCTGCAGAGACGTGGTGGAACTCGTCGATGGCCAGCACAGTGCCGTTGAACGCCCCGGGTGCGAGCTTCTCGAAGGCGAACCGAAGCGTGGCGTGTGTGCACACCAGCGTCGCGTCCGGGCCGTTGAGGAACTCTACGAAGGCTTTGACCTTGCCAGATGATGACCCAGGCGTGCAGAGGTTGTGTTCGTCCTTGATCTCCCAGTCGGCGAAGAAGCCGTTCTTGGTCAGCGGCGTGGTGGCAAACGATGCACCGATGGACTTCTCGGGAACCGCGACGATGACCTTCTTGCGGCCCTGGTTGTAGAGCTTGTCGAGCGCCACAAACATCAGTGCACGTGACTTGCCCGATGCCGGGGGAGCCTTCACCAGCAGATGCTGGGCCTCACGCTTCTCGAAGACGCGTTGCTGCATCTCACGCATGCCCAGCGCATCGGTGTGCACCGATGCGCCTGTCTGGGCGTAGGTTACATCGACGACGTTCTCGCTTTTGGTCATTTATTCTTCCCCTTCGCGGCTTCGGCAGCCGTCATCTCCTCATACATAGCGAAGAGGTCTGACAATCGTTGTTCGTCGGTCTCGTAGCCGCGCTTCGAGTAGATCGAGTCGACCAGCGCATCGACCTCAGTGTGAGCCGCACGCAGATCCACTGGCATCTTGTCCGGGTCGTACAGCTCAGCCAGCGTCTGCTCGCAGTGGTACTCCCGCACATCGAGCAGCCGCAGGGCAGCGACCGTCAGCTTTTCCTTGGCTTTATCGGAGAGCGGTGGCATCGGGAGGTTGTTGTAGACGATGGTGTTGGAATACGAGAATCGCGTCTCTAAGCGGCCAGAAACCGCACGAGCCCACACCATGTGTATACGAGAGGTAAGGACCGAAAACACCCACGGATCAGCATCGTAAACAGCGTATACTCGATTATTTGGTACAATTTCTGGTCCCGCGTAATCCATCGGAATGTATTCTCTGTTTTCGGATGACACCGCCGGCACTAAAACGGCTTCACTAACGCGATAACTCCGTTGGACAAATCGGTGCGGTTGCGCAGCAAATGCTGCTGTGCTGGCAGCTTTACTGGACGAGCGTTCGAACGCGACTTTTTGAAGTCGTGATTCGATCACAGGGATGGCTCGGGCGGTGGTTGCCCGGCTGTCAGGAATCCACAAGCAATAGCGTTCCCCGCCATTTATCATCTCGGTTGAGCCCAAGTAGCGCTTAATGAATTCCTCGGACCGAGAGTCAGACTCAATCATCATCGAACGCTCGATCTCCGAGAGAATTAGTTCGCCGCCGTCGCGAGGCATCGAACCAAAAACCATGTCAGGTAGGGAACTCCCCAATGGAGTCTTTCGTCTTTCGATGGTGATAGCGGTCCCGTCCGCCAGATAGCCATTGATATTGTCTGCAGTAATTTGAACACCATCGGTGTAAATGTATCTGCCGCCTTCTCGAACTACTCGGAGGCTAATAACCGCAACTGTGACACCTGCATTTCGTTTGGCGTTATTTTCCCATTTAAACGAGGTGTAAGCGAACCCGATCTCGAGACCTTTTTCGAAGATCATCGGGAACATCAATCCGACGTGTTCCCCTTGCGCAACTGAGTTCGTAGTCACGAAGGCCAGTTCGGCACGCGTTTCCTCGATGTAGTCGGAGCCTTTGATGAACCAGAGGGCGATGTAGTCGAGATTTTTTGAGAACGGTCGCTGCCCAAATACGAAGGCGTAGTCGGCCTTCTGCTCTTTTGTCTGAACCTTTGCCCCGGCATACGGCGGATTCCCGATCAAGTAGATCTCACTGCCGTCGTTCGGGCAGACTTCGTTCCAGTCGACCCGCGTCGCGTTCCCGGCCTTGATCTGCCCTGTCTCCTTGAGCGGGATCAGTGGGATCGTAAGTGTGAACTTCTCCTTGAACTCGGCGTTCATCTGGTGCTTCGCGATCCAGAGCGACAGGATCGCCACCTCAACGGCAAAATCGTCGATCTCGATGCCGAAGAAGTTCTCGATGTTGATCCGCGACTCGGCGTAGAGCACCTGGTGCCTCTGGTCGAGCTCGGCCAGACGCTCGAGGATGCCATGCTCAAGCCTGCGTAGTTCCTTGTACGCGATGATGAGAAAGTTGCCTGACCCACAGGCAGGGTCAAAGACCTTTATCTCGCTGATCTGCTCCAGCAGTGCGCTCAGCTTCTTGGTGCTGTTATAACCAACTTCGAACTGCTCGCGCAGTTCGTCCATGAACAGCGGCTCGATCGTCTTGAGGATGTTCGGCACCGAGGTGTAGTGCTGGCCGAGGTCCGAGCGCTTGCCCGGTGTCACAATGGCCTGGAACATCGAGCCGAAGATGTCCGGGTTGATCTCACGCCAGATCAACGTGCCGAGTTCAATGAGCAACTGCCGTGCGGTCTTCGTGAACGCAGGCACGACCTCGTCGTCAGCCACCGTGAACAGTCGGCCATTCACGTACGGGAACGCCGCCAAGTGACGCGGCTTATCCTCAGCCCGCTCGGTATCAAGAGCCAGGAAGACGGCCCGGATGAACTCAGCGGTGTCAGAGCCATCAGTCTGAGTGTGTGAGCCGACGGCGTTGGTGAATTGGCTCTCGTCGAAGATCTCAGTGTCTTCGGCAAAGAAGCAGAACAGTAATCGCGTGAAGAACACGTTCAGCGAATGCCGACCGTTCGTCTGCTCCATGATGTCGGGGTTCGCCGTCATCAGCTCGTCGAAGAGCTTGCCCATGCGCTCGGCTGCCTTGACGTCAGCGATCTTTTCCGCGACGTACTGTGCCTTCTCCATTCCAGCCCAGGGAAGGAAGAAGGTGAAGTGCTTGTCGATCTCGCTGATCGGGAAACCGATGGTCTCGCCGACCTTTGTGTCCGTCGCGACAACCTCGTCGTAGTCGGTGACGATCACGAATCGCGGGTTGTATTTCACGACCACAGGTGACGTGCTCAGCTCATGGAGCTCCACCAGCGGGTCGCCAGCAGACTCGCGGAAGTAGAGGACGTTCTTCTGTGCGACCTCGCGCGTCGGGTCAGCTGCGACATTGAGGGACGTGCCGTTCTTGAGGCGGGTGACGTTTCCACGCGGCTTCCCATACGCAAGCAGCAGGTCAAAGATGAATTCGCGGTCGTATGACTCCCGGCCTGCGAGCGGAGCCACACGCTCTTCAACAGCCTTCAGATTGAGCTTCGCCATCGCTAGATCACCTTTTCTACGCAGGCGCTCCGTAGTCGGCTCGCGTTCCTAATGACGGGACAGAAAGCAAGACGACCCAGTCGTCTCTAATCCTATCGGTGGGATTCAGCGACGCGCCCTGGCCGACTGTGGCTCGGGAGTGTTGTTGCAGCTTCCAAGAAGCCCTGCTGGTATCCGTCGCCGCGTTGTCGTCAGCGCCGACCCTCAAATGGACCAACGACACTATTGACCCCGTGCTCCGGGCAAATGAACGCGATGCGTGCACCCTGCCCGTCGACGGCGACGCTGGGGGCCTGATAGCAGCCTCCGCCACACTCGGAGCACGTCCGGTAGTCCTCGCTGGCTGGCACACGGATCGGCACACCACCTGGTCCCTCGAGCTCGTGGTACTCCATGTCTCAAGTGTTCCGCGGGCCATGAACGATTGCACTCTTTTTGATAGTCAGCTCAAGTAAACCTTCGGACCGAGCATCGGTAGGCGTGGGCCGGGCGGACTTGGGTGCCGCGGATTGCCTTCGTTGGTCAGAAGGTCCCAGGTGAATACTCGGACGCCACTCCGGTCGAGCATTGCCTGAACGGTGGTCTTCGCTCGTTTCAGGGTCGCGTGGGGCATATTTCCCCACGCGCCGAGAACCTCGGTTGCACCGTGGTGCACGAGGACCTGCTCGATCGCAGCGCAGTTCAATGCCGACAAGGCCGGATCGAAGCTGGAGAGTTTGCTTGGTTTAGGTGAGCGCTCTGGATAGAGATTGAGCATGACCCAGCCTGTGTAGCCGTGATGCTCGCTGGCCTCAATAACCCGCTTGACAGTTCTGTCGGCCTCCGATTCTTTCGCGTGTGAGGGATTCATGCCGATCACGACGAGCGGTTGGGTGCCGACGGCTACATTTGCGACGTTCCCCAACGCAAAGCGGTGAGGCGGTACTCCGGGGTTCGGCTCCCAGAAGTCGGGCTCTTGGCCCATCGGGTACTTGATCATGATGCAATCCCTGCCGCTTCGTTCGTGAGTACGGCGTGCACAGTACCAACCGAGACGCCCAGCGCCTTCGCGATCTCCCTGATGGACTCGCCTTTATCGCGTCGCGACATGATCACAGCGCGCTTGTCATCGTCAATCACACTGGGGCGGCCGCCAACCGAGCCACGCTGCCGTGCCGCGGCAAGTCCATTCTTTGTTTTGCGCACGATGTCACGCCGGCGGTCCTCCGCCAAGGCCAAAGCCATGTCCAGGATGAAGCCACGCTCCGTGTGCTCTCCGGTGGCGATGCCATCTAGCACTTTGACCGCGATGCCACGCTTGAATAAGTCATTGAGCACAATGAGGCCTTCGAGTAAGTTCCTGCCAAGGCGGTCAACCTCCTGCACCGCGAGCATGTCACCGGGTCGCAGGTAGTCGATGGCTGCGCTAAGGCCCGGGCGCTGGTCAAGGGCGAGCTTGCCACTGACCTTCTCTTCGAAGACTTTGACGCAGATCTTATCTAGCGCATCGTGCTGGCGTTCGGTTTCCTGCTTCGTGGTGCTGACGCGTACCAATCCAACCAGTGCCACATCGATCTCCGTTCAATAAACGTGTTCCGTTATACCTATTCAACGTATCAGTTATTGAACGGGTTTATGAACGATTCGGTGGCGTGGTCGGCTCGTTTCGCATTGGACTGTTCAGCGTTCGAGATACGACCGTTTGTTGAACGGGCTTGTCGGAAGCGGAGTGGCGTGATCATCGGTCAGCTGGATGATTCTGGAACCCCATACACAGTCCATCTGACACCCACGAGAGGTCGCTACTTCTTGCTGATCAGCCCAGACACGCCTGTGATGAACAGACCTAGCAGTAGCCAAGACATAAGTTTCACTGCCATCAAGGAGTTGCTGAGCCATTCCGTGCCTGAGACCCACCATGCCGATGACTGCCCAGCACCCAGCGGAGACAGTACTACGTCCAACGCATACAAGTGCGGGATGAGTTCCGGATACGCGACGGGTGTGGGAGCAGTCTCCGCTGTCGTGACGTGTTCAATCGCGTCGCGCGCGACGACAGCCACTGAGCGCTCAGTTGGGTTGAATGCTTCTCTATTCAAGTCGACGAGTCCCCACGCCACGACGAAACACAGCGCAAGCCCCACCAGTGCTCGAAAGGAGTAGTAACCATGACCGATTGTCAACTTGGTCAGAGGGCGCCAGACGAACTTCACGAGCCAATTTTGCCTAAAGAGTAGCTTGTCTGTGGCGACATAGCGAAGATGACGGGCATCCGCAAACCTCCCCGCTCGGTCATAAGCATTCGCAAATTCGAACCACGGTTGAGAGTGGAAGGGCTCGTTTGGTCCGGCGTCGAGCCATCCTTCGACCAAGGCCACACGGCTTCCAAGATCGCCCGCAATCGAACGAACGGAGATGGACTCGGTCAGCGAAAACTTCGGGATCTTCGCCACTCCATCTGCATCGAGCCCCACGTCTTCTACTTCAAGTGTTCCCAGGTTCGCGTCGGTGAAGTCGTAGGTAACCCCCGAGAGTCCACTGTTTAAAGCGAGGCGTTCGATCGTAGCGCCGCGCGCGTCAACGAGCTTCTTCTTAGACTGCTCTGTTGCCGGTTGAATTTCTGCAATAAGCAGAATGCCTGCGATTTTTGCCGATGTGAGCTCCACCTTGGTCACTAATGCTGTATCGAGCTGGATGTCGCGACGCACCTCGGCGGCAGCTAGGTTGAAGTGCCCCAGGTTGGCTTGCTTGCCGGAATCAGCTGGAACAACAATGTCTCCGCCAACGAAGGCTCCTCTCAGGCTCAGCCCCGCGCCGACTTGCGCGCCGTCCAGATCAATATTGCCTGCGATATTGCAGTCGCTAGCATCGACGGATTCCAGGTCGCATTGGTCAATTTCTAGATACCCAGTGGATGCAGAGTCAATGTTGAGGGTGGCACCGACTATCGCCCTGAGGAATATACCTCCGCTCACTTTCGTGTCTGAGAGGAAGATCGGATACCTCATAGGAGTGGCAGGATCTAGCGAGTCCAGGCATTCAAAACGTGAGCCCCTCAGGCTTATCTGGCTGCCGATTCTTGCACCATGCATTCTCAGGCTACCGGCGACCTTCATCCTTTCTCCGACTACTGAATCCCCGACTTCGATGGCCTCGAGTTGCAGCCCGATCTGCGTCTTTGTGGCCGACCCACCCATCGCAATCGTGCATTTTGATAGCTGAAGAGATCCTCTGATGTCGGCCCCTGATCCGTTCACAGAACCGACAAAGTGTGATTCATCCATGACCACGTCACCGTCAACAGATGCCAGGCTGAAGTCCAGCCCGCACTCAGAAGTTGGAAGTGCAAAATATTGGCTATGACTTAGGTCCATTGAGGCGGCTTTAGCCCTGACCAGACTCACCCGCCCGCCAATCCGGCAGTTGATCATCATGAAGTCATGCGCGATGATCGTATTTTGCGCACTGATGTTTAGGACAGAGGCTGAATGCAGGCCGAATTCTGGTGCTTGAAAATTCTTCAGGTGAAGGTCACCGGTGAAGCGAACCCCCGTGAAGCGGAGCGGAAAGTCGAAAACGCAATGCGATAGATCTAGGTCCCCGTAGATCTCCACACCGCGAATATGGACTCCTCTTGGGTCCGGAGAAAGCTGGCCGTCAGTGAGGCATTCGCGAAGCGCCTCGGCGCTGAGACGCGGAAGTCCATGATGGCTAACCCGCCGACGCAGGTCCAGGTCAGTAACTCCCGTCGCCATGTCAAATACCCTGCCTGCTCGTGCATCTACGCGAAGATGACGTATCAATTCACCGGACTCAGAGTCCTTGGGGACAGTTGCGGCAGTGTTATCGACTGACTCTGGAATGGCTCGCATGGGATGACCCTACCGGTTACGTAGCACCACAAATAAACCGCCAGCGCGTGGATCGCCAGGTCTCCATCTAAGCCTCGCAGAAATGACGCGCACTGCACGTGCCGTACTCGTCGTCAGTAGGCTCGCCTATGGTCAGGCGCTGTCGTCCTTGGCATACTTCCCCGCGCCGTTGAGGGCGGCGTAGAGCGTCTGTCGCGATACCCCGAGGTCTCGGGCCACCAACGCCTTGGGCACCCCGGCATTGACCCGCTCGCGGGCTTCATCGATCTGATCCAGCGCGAGCTTCGGAGCCTTCTCGTACTTACCGTCCTGCTTAGCGATGGCGATGCTCTCTACCTGACGCTCCCGGATTGTCTTACGCTCCAGCTGAGCGATCGCGGCAAGGACCGTGAGCATGAACTCACCTTGCGGGGTGTCTGAATTCAAGGCGGGGTTGTCAACGAACTTTAGCGCGACGCCCTTGGCCTTGAGCTGTTCGACCAGCGCGAGTAGGTCAGTCGTTGAACGTGCCAGGCGGTCCGGTGACTTCACCCGAACCTTGTCGCCATCGCGCACGTAGGCGAGCATCTCCTGGAGCTCCGCCCTGTCGTGGGCATTCGAGTGGCAGCAGATGGACGACGGAAAACAGCCCTACTTCATCCATGGTGATGGTGACGTGCTGGCTGCGGCCGGCCTCTGCGCGGCCCGCCAGGAGGACGACGTGTGGAAGATCTCGTTCACGATCATCACGCGCGCAGCACGGGACGCGTCCGGAGAGATCCACGATCGCATGCCCGTGTTCTTGACCCCGGACGTGTGGGGCCAATGGCTGAGCCCGGAGACGATCAGCGACAAGGAGGAGGCCCTCTCCATGCTCGACCGCAGTTCCGTCGCTGGTGCCAAGACCGTGACGGCGTACCCGGTGTCTCGGGGAGTCAACGATGTCCGCACCCTCGACAGCGAGGATCCTGAACTTATCCGGCCTGCGGCCAGGACGGAGTAGCGCGTTGGATGGCAAGCCGATTGCCGGATCCGCCCTAAGTGCCTCGCATTCGCCCAAGATCCAGCAGACTGACATCATGACAAAATCACTGTCTCCCAGTGCTGACATGCTCGGCGGGGGCCACCCGCTGTTCTGTGTGTGGGACTTCGCAACCGAAACGTTCTGCATCGAGGTCGATACTCGAGTCCTGGAAGTCGCTCCCTTTGGCAAGCATTTCCCTTATTTCGAGACCGTGCTTCCCGTCGCCCGCTTCAACCCCACGGGTGAGATCGGATTCGCATTTGTTGAGGACGGGCCGAGCGGTGACGACTACTTCGAAACATCGGTAACTGTCCATCGCATTTCCGCCGCCGGAGCACTGCTTGGAACCTGGAACTCCGGCGTGATCGGCATCGACAAGGCAGAGGCAATGATCGAAAGGCTCCGTGGAGGAACCCTCGCTCCGACGCCCCAGTTCTCTCACGACGTCTAGCCCTGAGGTCAACGGCCACGATTCACTCGAAGGTCGAGAGGTTGACCGGTGCTTGGTACCGCAATTTCAGGAGGGTGTTGGTTCCTCTGGTTACCGAGGTTCTGCTTAGAGTCCGGTTTCGTTCGGCTCGTCTAAACGGGGTGACCGGAACCTATAACGCGGCGGCCTCGCTCGGATCGTGCCGCAGTGCCGAATTCAGACGATCAGCGGAACTGCTCGCGCACCGCATTGGCCTGGTGATCATCCAACCGCCAACGCGTTTCTGGCGGTGTCAGCTTTCCCAGCATGGTTCGTAGGAAATTTCGGATGCGCAGTTGACTGACCCCCAGCTCGCGCGCAAGATCGGCGGGGGTCACGAAATCATCCATGGTGCGATCGTAGTGGTTCGTTGCAGGGTCCCTTACTCGCTGACGTCCGCCCACAGGTCGTGGTTGGACTCGAAGGTGTCAGCCAGCGTCCGCGTCGAGATTATCCCCGCATGCTCGCCGAATGTCTCAGGCAGGAGATCAGGGTCGGCGGTGGCCGGTCTCTAGATGCCACACTTGCACTATGACAGCCGATGCCGAAACAATCCCGCTTCGCGTCACCCTTGGACACACCGGTGACGACAGCCTCAACTTACGGTTCCCCCCAGAGTACGGAGAGGAGCTTCTGTCTCTCCTCGACGAGAACGGCATCGGCCACAACACGGCCCTCGAGATGTCTGCGGGGCCAGCCGAGTGGATCGAAGTCGTGGACGTGCTCGGCGCAGCGGGAGTAACAGGCTTGGCCGCCCTCGCGGTAGTTATCAGCAAGTTTGGTCATCGGCATGATGGCAAGCGGTTTGGCCTCAAAATCGACGGGGTTGAGATAAACGCAGACGGCTACTCCGTGAAGGAAATCGAGCAGCTGCTCAAAAAATTGCCGCCAAAACAGGCTGAGCTAGACGCTGAGACGCGCAGGGTGCTTGGCAGGACGCTTGAAACGGATGACTGAACTCCACTGAAGTGCTGCGACAGAGGTATCCCGCCTCGACCCCAGGCCGATCACGAGCGAGTTGAGCGGATGCTAGCCGACGCCGGCGGCAGTTCTATCCGCGGTCGCTTGCTAATAAGGCAGCTCTCAACATGGTGCTGCTCGACAAGGCGGTGGAGGCTGCGCTCTTCTACGACGTCGTGCGGCGTTACACCGGTGACGCGAGCTGACGGAGCGGATGCGCTCTACGTGCTCGTCCTCCGGCCGAGCCGGGCGGGGATGCGAGAGGCATCCGGCCGCGCCGGGCTGCTTGATAAAGTTATCAACGCATAATTGACATATATAGTCCGTAATGGGACTATATATGTATGCATCTCTCCACGTCTCAAGCCGCGACAGAGCTGGGAGTCACCCCCCGGCAGGTGAGGCGATCTGCTGCCAGCGGACGCGTTGTTGCCACCAAGTACGGCAGCTCACACGCATTCTCTCAGCGACAGATTCAGGCTCTCGAACGCACAGCGCACCGAGGTCGTAACTGGACAGACGCTGTGCAGATGGCTGCTCTTGACCTGCTCGCTACTAAGAAAACCTCTGACCTAACCAACGCAGCGCTGAGCAGCACCGAGCGAAGCCGACTGAAGCAGCGCATCCGAAGCATGGACGTCGGCGCGCTGGCCGGCCAGATCCTACGCGGCCGCGTGTCTCTGCGACGAGCGGCAAGCGACGAGGCCAAGAGTCGTTTCGTAGCCGCGCTGGCCAGTGAGCTTGGCCTCTCCGCTGGTGGCGGACTGGGCATACTGGTCTCACAGGACGCCAGCCGTGCGGCCAGAAGGGCACGTCTGGGCCTCGATAACTCCGGCGACATTGCTGTTGTTGAAGGCGAGGAGGTGCACCAGAGAGTTCTCGAAGCGTTGGCTCTGTACATGTACGGCGATGCGCGCGAATGCTCAGCCGCGACCCACTGGATCCAGGCTGCACAGGGAGCCATATGAACGACCACCCACAGATCAGCGCTGTGCTGAGTATCCGAGAGATCACTAGGCGACTGAACGCTGCCCTGGGCGGGACGCTCGTCGCTGCACTGGCTGGCTCGAAGGATACCAAGGCCTCGCACAAATGGGCCAAAGAGGGCGGACCTCAGCCGCGACCCGAGGCAATCAAGCGACTCGCTTTTGCCTACGAGCAGTGGCAGAAGGTCTCCGAGGCCGAGGGTGAGCACGTCGCCCGGGTGTGGTTCATCGGCGCCAACCCGTGGCTTCACTATGACACTCCGACGAATGCGATCCGCGAGGATCGTCTCAAGGAGGTCAGTCGCGCCGCCGACGCCCTCATTGACGATTCGTTTAGCGGGTGACCGCGCGAATCTGCTCCAGCAGTGCTCGCAGACCTGTGTCGACAGGACCTGACGGCATTCAGCAGTCCTGGAACTCTGCTGTTCCATTTCGGAGCTTTTTGGTCCTATGGAACAGCAGAGTTCCATGCTTGAGACATGGAATACTCGTATCCCATTGGGGGTAGATATGCTCATCAACGACCTGGTCGGGCTCGGCGAGCTCATCCGTCGGCGCCGAGCCGAACTCAGTCTTTCGCAGACTGACCTAGCAGAGCAGATCGGCACCACCAGGCAGTGGGTTTCGCGCTTGGAGAAGGGCAAGAACGACATCGGCACCGCCCGGCTGCTCGCGGTCCTCGACGCTCTGGAGCTGAATCTCGAGATCCGGCCCCCGCAGCCCGACAGCGCGGCGAAGGTTGCCCGTGAAGGCACCTGGCGGCAGTCGCTAATCGCGTCAGATACGGTGCGTGCGCTACTCCAGATGCGCAAAGAGTCCTCGGGCCTGAGCGCAGGCTGGACCTCGGGCCTGAGTGCAGCCCCACCTGCCCTCACAACGAGCGTCGACCCCGGCGACCTGGAAGCGGGGCGATAAGCAGCTGCATCCCGTATGCCGGCCGCCCGGACGACGATCGCCGCAGAATGGACGCTGCATTCCGCAAGACGAACCTCTCGATGCGCATTGCAGCAGACTATCCAGCTGGTCAGCAATCTTGGTTCGAGTGGGGCGCGATCGCCAGAGAGGCCGGCCTCAGCCGTGTCTTGGTCACTGACTGGGCGAGCGCGGTCGCGGATTCTGTGCCACAACTGAGCACCGCCGCTGCGTCGGCGCTGCCAGCGCACCTCCAAACTGACATCGTCGCGCGGTTCGTCGAACGCGTGCCGATCCGTGCAGCTCAGGTGGTCGCGGCGATCGCTCGCTGAGTCACCGCCTGAAGGTTGGTGAACGTCTCCGAGCCACGGTCCAAACCGGCCCCGGTGTGGCCAGCCCTGACTTGAGCCGGAACGGCCGGCACTACGATGCTCTGTGCTAGCCGGCCTGGCTCGCACGAGTCGCAGCGCGCCGGTTCCGGAGCATCGAAGAGTTCGCGTCTGCGCGGGCTTCCTCGAAGATCTGGTTGCGCACGCTCTGCTCGGTCAAGTCGCGCAAACGAGTCGAGCGCGGCGGCGTGCGGTCGATCCGCGGCACGCACTCGAGGAAGACATCTAGCCGGTTACGAGCTCGCTGTCTTGGCGAGAAAAGAAACTACTTCGCGGCGGGTGTCTGAGACAGCTTGACGATCCACTTTGGCGTCGCTACGCCGCCGCGGCGATCTGCGTTCACTCGAACACGCGCGGCTACGGCCTGAGCTCTCGGGCTAGGTCGGCTGTCGCTCTGACGTTGCTGAATCTCGTTGATCGTCATGGTGCGCCTCCTGATCCTGTATCCATTATGCGCGCGGGATCCTGAAAATACCACGTATGGCACTGAAGATTCGAGCGCGGCTGCCAGTTGGTATGGGCGCATCATCGTCGTCAGCGGACGGTACTTCGCTGGCAGATGCTTCGTCGGCAGGACCAGCGGATACCTCCGTGAGCCCTTTGTCCAGGAACCACTGCGTTGCCGCTTTGATAAACGCTCGTTCTGGCTCGGTCTTCGACTCGAGCGCGTCGAGCATTTCGAGGCCGGTTATCTGCGTGGTCTCCTCCTCCGCCAGGGTCAGGTTTAGTGCGTACTCAGCGCGCTTCCACCACTGCTCCTTGCGGGAGTTCTTCGTCGTCGCGATGTAAGCGATAACGGCAGCGACGACGGCCAAGCACCCTGCGAATCCGGGAGACTGTGCGAAATCCGGGAACCAGAAGAGGTACGTGCCGCAGAAGTCGCGCAGATTGTCGAGTACCGGGCCCATCCGCCCAGCATGCCAGAAACACCAGCATCCCAGAGACAGAGGACGAGCCGGACGTAAATCCGCAATGGCGCATCTCGTGTTTGCCAAGGACAACCACCACTAGTCCCGCTCTAATTTGTGTTTAGCAACGGTAAACACGAATTAGAGCGGACCCAGTGTGCCACTGGGTAACAGGGAGCGGTGTAGAACGGCGCTTCGATGTCCAGGCCTCTATCCGAGAGTTACCTGAAGACTTGAGCCATTTTTGTATCACGTGTATCATGGAGGTATCAGCTTCACAGCCCGCTTGGAGGATTCGATGGATCTCGGGATGCCACTTGTCACTGTCTTCGGTCGAACTGAGGGCGCAGTCCTGACCGCCCTCGCGCGCGGGTCGGCGTCGGTGAACGGCCGCCAGATCGAACGTCTCCTCGGCGGAACGGTGAGCATCAGAGGCGTGCAGGGAGCCTTGGCGCGTCTGACGCGGGCCGGGCTCGTGCTGACAGCGTCCCGACAGGCGGAGACGCTCTACCGGGCGAATCGGGCGCATCTACTCTGGTCGACCGTGGAGACGGCGATGAATGTCTTAACTGAGTTCCGTCAGCGCATCCGCGATCTTGCCAACGAGGGCGCCCCGAACGGAACCGCTGTAGTGCTGTATGGGTCGGTCGAACGAGGTGAAGCCACAGCCGACTCCGACGTCGACCTGTTGGTCGTGTACCCGGACGACACACCAGCGAGCCTCCGCGAGGACTTCGTCGACGAGTTGGGGCGACGCGTAGAGCTCTGGACCGGCAATCCCGCACAGGTGATTCAGATCACCGTGGACGGCCTCGTGGAATCCGCAGGACGTGGTGATGCGCTTGTCGATCTGTGGCTGAACGACAGCGAAGTCCTGATCGGTGAACTCCCGACGGTAGTCCAGCACCAGTAATGGCCCGCAAGGGTAGCAAGCGCCAGAACATCGACCGGCCCGCGATCGAAGCTCGGCTCGCAGACGCACGGAAGTTCCTCGAGGCAGCCGAGATGTTCGTCGAAGACGACACCGTGTCCGCCTGGAAGGTGGCCGGCTCTAATGCGGTGAACGCGGGCATCGCGGCCTCAGACGTCATCTGCGGCATTGTCCTGGGAGAGTACTCCCGCAGCGGAAACCACAACGACGCCGTGGCCCTTCTCGTGGAAGCGACTCAGCCGGACGCTGCGCTGCGCAAGCATCTCAACGCGCTGCTGGCCGATAAAAGCAGCTACCAGTACGGGACAGCCGGTGTCCGACACGCTGCGGCCCGGGCGCTCGTCGAACACGCCGCGAAACTGGTCGCAGAGTCGGAACGTCGCGCGAAGCGATAATCCCCGCGTCGCCCTGCCCTCGCGCTGAAGACTTAGCCGCCTTGTCTCCTAAGAGTCGCAGCGCGCCGGTTCCGGAAAAGCGAAGAGTTCGCGTCTTTGCGTGCTTCCTCGAAGATATGGTCACGCACCTTCTGGTCGCTCAAGTCGCGCAGCAAGGGCACACCGGGCCGTATCACGTGCGGCTGTATGCGCGTGATCTTCCCTGGCGTAGACATTGCGACAAAACGCTCAGTGGGCATCTTTGGCCAAGCCACAGGTTGCGCAGGCGCCGGGGAGCGATTCCCAATACTTGTGGGGGAAGGCGCCCGGTCCGCCATAACTGTTCATCGCCTCCTTCAGATGGATGCGTCCCTGACCGCACCGACCACAGCAGTCATGATCCGGGATCTGCCAGTCTGTCTTCTTGTTGCACGGGGAGTGACTGCATACGTTGTAGCCACCTGCGTGGTTGCTCCAAATGCGTTGGTCAGTCATTCTCGAGTTCCTCTCGGCGGCGCGTGAACCGGCTCGTAGCCAGTCTGGCGTGTCTCGTCGCGGATCCGTAGTCCGACGCCGATATGCACGGACTCTCGTCAAGGGTCGACAGTCGCAACCCGCCTTTTCAACTTAGCCTCATCTCACTTCAGGGTGGTTGGCGCCCCCCAAGGGTCGGCACGCTGGCATCTCACTAGAACCAAGCGTCAGGCTTCGGACGCGGGGGTCTGGGTCGTACTGGCTCACCAGATAGGCGGGATCAGCTGCGCTGAAGTAGTATTCCTACTACTACTACTACTACTACTACTACTACTACTACTACTACTACTACTACTACTACTACGTGATGTGAGGGACCATGACCGAGGCCAGCACCGAAGCGCGAATCAATACAGCAGCCGACGACATCGAGCGAGAAGGGGGGAAGCCTACTGTCGCCTCTGTCCGGGAGCGCGCTGGAGTTAACAACGCGGATGCCACCCGCTATCTCCGTGGATGGCGCGAGGGACGAGCTTCATCCGGCGCGACGATCGCGGCGCTTCCCGCTGCGCTCGTGGAGCAGTCGCAACGAGTCGCAGGCCTGATGTGGACGGAAGCGTCGTCATTGGCTTCGGCATCACACGCTGCCGTTGAGCGGGAATGGCGGGCGCAGGCAGCGACGTTTGAGGTCGAGATCGCTGAGCTCGTCGAGAATCTCGACGAGGCCGACCGGTCCGCAAGCGCCACCGCCGAGGCTCACACAAGCGAGCGCGCCGCCCACGACGCTGAGCTACTCCTAGCTCGGACCGACGAGGCCCGTGCCAAGGCAGAGCTCCAGGCCGCTGAACAGGCAAAGGTGGAGCTAGAGAAGGAGTTCGCCGAGGAGCGCGCCACCAGCCAGACGCTGCGTGAGACGCTCGCTGCTCTAATTGCGCGTATACCCGCTGCCGAGGCGGGTAAATAACCCGTCAGGTCAAGTTGACACGGATACCGCGGTGGCGGTGGCTGCGGCCGCCACGGTAGCCACGACTGTTGCGTGAGCCACCATAAGCGGAATCCTCTCCTGCTCAATTCGGCGATTCCGTGACCACGCGGTATGTACCAGGTCGAGGTAGAGCCGGAGCTCGTCGCCAATGATGTGCGGCACAGCGCGAGGGTCGCGCCAGGTCAGGATGGCGCCGCTCTTGTCGACGTTGGTGCTGTACCTTTCCCAGCGATCAAATGACGCTGTATCCATGAATATCGAGCGCGCAGGCACGCCCGCCGCCCGGAAACCGTTGAGGATCTCCAGCCCGTCGGCATCCATGTCGCCCCAATAGATGACGACCGGGGCCCGTACGAGCCAGCCGAAGGACGCGAAAGTCCCGCCGCCACGGCCGTCGCCTTCGACGCTGATTGCACCCGTCATCTCTGGGAAGTTGACGGCAGTGTCTTTGTTCTCGGAGATGATCAGAACCTCCGGCGCATACGCCGGCTCGAAACTGTCTCCAACAGTGGCGCTGTCGTGCTTGCGACCTCCGCTCGCGAGATGGCTAGGGTCGAGGTAGGTGAAGTGGATCCTCGATGGGTGATTCTGCGCAAGCCCGAGGTCTGGCTTCCCAGCGAGGGTCGCCACCAGATGCTGCCTGGTGTTCAGCCATTTTGCATGGAAGCCCTCCAACGGCACCTGGCGCGGTGTGAGACCCTCCGCAGAGTTCTCAGCGAACCACGCACCGGCCCTCAGCAGCAGCTCGAAGTCGACGTCGGTGAAGCCGTCGACAGCCCTGAGCAGACCGGAAAGTTCCCCCAGCTCCGGAAACCGCAGACGCATAGCCTGTAGACGGGCACGCCCCCTCTCAAGACGTTTCGGCCACTCACCGCCGCAGATGCGTGCAGCGTCATCGAGCGAGGGTGCGACCAGGTGCGACGGAATCGAATAGGTGACCCCACCGATGCGTTTGCCACGGTCCAGGAGCTCAACGTCGAATCTCCGCGCCCAGGCGCGCCAGTCGTCGATGAGTCCAACCACGGCGGCGAAATCCGCGGAGAAATCCGCCTCGATGGTGTGTGACGAGCCGCCCAAAAGCGGGAACCGGTGCGGCCACCACGCTGTTTCGTCGCTCCCGTTGCTCTCGTTGGTGAGCGCTCGTGCCCAGGTCCTCACCAGCCGGCGCTCGATCTCCTTACCGATGTCAGCTGGCGTTTTCATCCTGTGGTGGCTGGGTTATCGAGCCCGCGATTGAGCCCGCGCATCTCAAGCACGTAGGACCGGTGCGTGGCGAGATTCTTAGCGATCTCCACAATGACATCTGCATGTGGCTCAAGAGAGGGGGCCTTGTCGACCGGAGCACCGATGATCAGCTGGAACCCGAGGCCGCGCCAGGCCTCGACCGCGCGCGACGTGAACTGCCCGTCCGCTTTGATGAATCCCTCGTCAAGAAAGACCGGGGCAAACCTCGGTCGTGAGCGTTGCTGGTCGCCGAGCTGGAACCGCAAAGCGCTGCCGACGATGAAGGCGATCAGCTCCTGCATCTCGCCGCCGCTCTTTCCCTGCAATGACCGGTAGATGCTGAGCGGCTCCCCGTCGAGGCCCCGGCGTTGCGCGGTGATCTCGACGTTTCGACGAACATCGAGCAGCCTGTCGCGATCCGCCACGTCCCGGAGATCCTGCGGCAGCCGAACGTCGTCCTTGCCCCGGATCTGCGCCATAAAACGCCGCAGAGCCTTGAAACGAAGTTCCAGCTCCTCATCAGCGAGACCCGTTGTCGCCATGCGGGCATGCTGGAGGAGCTCCTTGCGGAACTTCACCACGGCCTCGGGTTGCAGTCGGCGCAAGTCGATGTAGAGCCGGTCGTTCGTGGCGCCGAACGGCAAGTCCTTGAGGATCAGGTTGATGGGATCGAGGCGATCCTCGATTTCCTCGACAGCTGAGCTTAAAGCAGTGGCCAACTGCTGCAAGTGCTCGCCACTCCACACCAGCAACCGTCGCCGCCACTCATCGCGCCGTTCGCGCAGACCCGACTGCACGATCCCATCGAGGATGGCTGCGTAATCGTCGTAAAAGGCAACTGTCGTGCCGACATTCGAGTCGTCGTCCGGCAGCTTCTTGTACCGCCTAAAGATCGTCTCGATCTCCAGCGTAAACCGCGTCACCTCGGCGCTGGCTGCGTCACTGCGCTGCGTCAGTTCATCGCGCAAGCGTTTGAGATGCTGCTCGAAAGACTCGGGAAATTCAGCCTCGCCTGCGAGCACCTTCACCCATAGGGCGTCCAGATCACGCGCCAACTCGTCACGGAGGATAACGACGCCGGCATCCTCGACGCCGGCAAGGACGGGATTGATCTTGTCTTCGAGATCGACGTAGTCTCCATGCTTGCCGTCGAGCGTGCTGATCGCAGCGTTCAACCCGTGACGCAGCCCCTGCACTTCCTCAAGGTCGCTCTCGAGCTGCGTAATCTGGCGGTCAAGTTCGCCCAGGACGTCGTTGTTGTCGCGAATCTCGTCACGACGTCGCGACAGTTCCTGCATCTCCACCACCACAGCGGCAACGTCGAGATCGAGCCATTTCTCGTCCAGGACACGGGCATACGCCTCCTTCTTCGAGCTGAGGGACGCGATCTCTGCCCCGATCCGATCAGCCTCCTTTTCAGTTGCCGTCAGCTGCGCCTCGAGGCTCTGCTGCTCCTCAGCAAGTTCGACCTTCAGGTCGGCGTTGTCGAAGCCGATGACATTGCGCAAAGACTGACGGCCATGGCTGCCTCGCCTTCCCCTCCGGGTCTGACCGGCAGGCGTGATCCGGAGATCGTTGCCACCAAGCTGGCTAGGTCCGGCGACGCACAGCGCGTTGCGTGAGGAATGCGACACGTAGTCGGTGACCCAGCTCTGATAAGGCGAGTCCTTGAAAAGAAGCTTCCCGGCGATGCGGTCGGGCTCGAGGATCAGCTGCTGCTGGGTCTGCGACTGGGACACGCCCTCGAAGTTCAGACGCCCCCTCAGGTGCAACGCATCGATGCTCCGAGAGAAGTGCTCCAGATGCTCCAGGGGAACCAGCATGAGTCGGCCGCCGCTGTACAGCGAGGTTTCGATCGCGGTACGCCAGTGCTCCTCGTCGGGCAGAACGTCGATCAGCTCGGCAACGAAAGGAAGATCTGAGAGATTGAGCCCAGAGGCTTCTGCGGCCGCCTGGCGCATGTCGTCCAGGTACTGGTCGATCCGGCCGGAGCGGTTGCCGAGAGACTCCAATTCCGCGCGGATGCCCTTCATGCGATCCCTGAGCGGCCAGCTGTAACCTGTCACCTCGTCGCGATGCTCGACCAACCGGTCCGCTTTGTCCTGATACTCGCCGAGGAACTCGCGTCCCTTCTCTTGGAGGCTGTCAAACTCCATACGGGATGCTATCGACGCGTTCAGCGACATGGTGGCCTTGACGAGTCGGCCCCGGCGGTCCTCGCGAGCCTCTACCTGACGCTTGGCTGTCTCGATCTGAATGCCTAACTCGATCAGCAGGTCGCCGCCTGCGTCACTGTGCTCTTTCTGTGCTGCTGCGAGCTGGCGCTTGAGTCGTTCCTCGCTTTCGACGAGTTCGTCCAGCGTCGCGCGGTCGACACGAACAGCCATGCGGTTCTTCTCGATGGCGCGAGCGAGGATCTCGCTGTGCCGACGCATACGCCAGAGCCCCGCCGGGGTGGATTCAGCATCCAGCGCACCGAGCTCGTCGTCATTCTCGATCGCTTGTTGTGCCCCGACCAGCGCCGCGTAGGCGCTTGTGATTGGCTCAAGCAGCTCGGCGCGCTCTTGGGCAGTCACCATCTCCTGGTAGACGTCCTCCAGCCGGTCGAAGTGCTCGATCGCCGCGTCTGCCTTCTCATACGAGTCGGGCGTCTCGATCACGAGATCCTTGTACAGCTTGTCCACCGTGGAGATGTCTTCGCTGGCCTGGATGCGTGCCAGCAGCCGCAGCGCGTTCGTGCCGTCACCGCCCATGCCGATGCCTAGTTTGACGAAGAGCGCCTGCGCAAAAGAGTTGTACGAGTCGAAGGTGGCCAGATCGGGCCACGTCGCTTTCAGCTGACGCGGCGGGAAATGGTGCTCTCCGACTATGGCGTACGGCTTCAGGTCGCGCAGGTCGAATTCGCCGGCAATCGCCATCAGGCGCATAACGCCGATCTCGGATGCGCGCGAGGCGCGCGTGGGAACGAAGTATGCGCGCATCGCCGTATAGCGCTCACCAGTGTCGCTGACGAACGTCATCGCCACTGCACCCCAGGTGGGCGTACCGCGACCCCGCATAACGTGGTCGACGACTTCGCCTTCTTCGAGTGTGTCGTCGAGTTTGCCGCGGAGATAGCTCAGCAGGTTCCGCTGGTCGGCCGAGCGAGCACGCCCTGAGCCGGAGTCGTTCGAGGCACCGTTAAACGCCACGTTCGGCGGCATCATTAGTGCGAGGTATGCATCCAGCAGTGAGCTCTTACCCGCGCCAGACAGCCCGCTAATCACGGTCACCTCGGGCGCAAAATTGACGCTGGCGTGCCCGTGAAAGCCGCCCCAGTTCACGACCTGGAGTTGTTCGGCCCGCCACTGCGGCTCGTTCGTCTCGATCATGGCCGAGATCTGCTGAACCAAGGTCACGAGAGCTCCTCTCCTACTGCTTCGTCATCAGTGGGACCACCGGATTCAGTGCTGACGTGTTCCGTGCTTACGTCCTTCGTGCGCACGTTGAGCCACGTCAGCAAATTGTTCAAGGTGGGCATCGGGAGCATCGGCTCGATCGCCGGCGAGATGCGAAACACGCCGTCCTCACTAGTGCGCACAAGAAGCCCGGCGCTCTTGAGCGCAGTTGTTGCCCTGTCCGCCCTGCGGTCGTCGGAGACCTGGTTGGTAGCGGACTCTGGCCGATTCTCGCGGAGGTACTCCAGCATCTCTGCCTGACTGACCCGGGACTGAACCTCGCCACGAACTTCGTCGTTGCGGGCCCGGACCCGAAGGAAGACCAGCAGTGCGGTCTCCTCGCGCTGCCAGATCGTATCGTGCACGAGGGTGGGGAAATCGCGACCCCCGGTGTCGGAGGTGACGGGGCGTTTGTAGGCGACCTCGCGCTTCGAGTCGAACTTCAGCTCGAGAAAGAGGTTATTGAGTTGCCGCGCAATCACCTGCCGGGAGGCGACGAGCGTCTTCCACTCTCGCGGATGGCTTTCGGATGTGATGAACCGGTTCTTCAATAGCAAGACCAGAACGCGGCGTTCATCAAGTTCCAGTCCACCTTCGTCGCCATCAAAGAGTGCATGCGTGGACGGTGGTTCAACATCCTCGTCACCCGCGCTCGCACTTCCGTCGTCGTAGGAGGGGTACTCGGCCGTGTCCTCGACGCGGTCGCCGACGCGGTCCTCGACACCAGTCACAGGTGCGTCAGCCCAGTCGGGCTGCGCCACGTTGTCACGGATCTGCTCAATAGGGCTCACAGTTCTTCCTCCTCAGGAGAGCTACCCGGCGCAAGCACCGGAACTTGGAAAACCCGCGTTGTCCCATCGGAGCGGATGGCAAAATACGGCTCGGTGTCGGGAATGAGGGCTAGATCATTGCTGTTGGTTGCCAGATGCAGAAGACCCAGCACGTCCACTGGCCGGCGCAACGGTTCTGGTAACTCGGAGAACAGCTGGCCCAGGCTCCACCCGCCTGATCGGTCCATCGCTGTTTCCAGTGCCGCCTGAAGCGCAGCATCAAGCTCCGCCATCCGCGGGCCACCACGGCGGCGAAGCTCCTCCATGGAGAGCCCTTCAGGCTGCTCGTCATCGGCCTCCGGAAGATCCGGAAGTGGCACGTCGTCGGAAGGGTCGTAGTACCGCTCTCGCAGGTGCTCGATTTCCATCTGCCCAGGCAGCAGGCCGACCGGCACGCTCTCCCGTGGTCCTGCCGTCGACAGCCACGTGGAGACCCCGCCTTGCAGGGACCTCAGTACACGGTCGAGCTCTCGGTCCTTGGCAGCGTCCCTCGTCGTGATGTAGGTCCGAAGCACCTCCGTGACCCGGCTTCGCTGATCCAACACAGAGTCCAGCCCCTGCCGCATGAGGGGCACAATGCCTCGCAGCCCCACACGATCGCTATCCACCAGGAACGACTCGCCCTGACCTATCAAGACATTTACATCACTGCGGAGCTGATTCAAGAGATCGTCATCACGCAGGAGCGCGAAGGCGCCATCGAACGCGCGCCCTTCAGGCGTGGCGGTCATCAGGTGGTCGATGCGCTCGAGGTACCGATCTATGACTTCTCCCGGGACTCGACGTTCTGCGCGGAAGTCCTCCAGAATGTCGGTACGTACAGTGCGAAAGGCCTCTTCGACGCGCTTGAAATCCGACGGGAGCTGCGAGACGAGCGAAAGCAGCTCGTCGAAGCCCTCGAGCATCCGGTCCTCGGTCATCGCCTTGATCTCGCCGCCGGCCTCGAGTCGATCGTGTTCTACAGTCAACTCGATGATCTCTGCGGCCAGAATGGCGATGCGCGCCTGACGATCAGGGTTGCTCTCGCGATTGATCCGCCTCGCCGTCGCGACGATGTTCGCGATACGGTGTTCGCTCAGGCCCGTGCGCTCCTGACGGAGGTTCGCGATGAAGTCGAGCGCCTGCTGTGCGTGCGAGGTCAGCGAGTAGACCTCGTTGCCATCCTGAGCTGTAGACCTAATGAGCCACTGGGCCGCTGTCCAACGCATGCACACCTCGCGACCGGACCCCGCGGGCACCTCAGCAGTGCCTGAGGTGGCCATCTCGGCGAGCAGGCCTTCGACCAGGACGTGGAGCCTCGCAGTCGGCACCATCCGCATATCGCGCGAGAAGCAGGTATTCAGAACAGCGACGACCACCGGTGCCTGCCGTTGGTTCAAAAGCGACAGCGTCGGCCTCTTGAATGCGTCGGCGACCCGAGCAAGCTCCCCAGTTATCTCACTCACGTCATCGGTCCCCTCGCCGTTGGATACTCCTGTCGTGGACAGCATGGCAGCAACCACCGACACAGCTGCCTGACACGGACACCTTCCAGCTCGTAAACGAGCACAGATGCGCGATTGATGAGAAATGTCACCTCATCTGGGGCGCTCCCAACCCCTTTTTCTGCGCAGCCTCATCTCACTTCAAGGGTCTCGTTTTTTACCCCCGATAATCGCACTTATCCCTACACTGGGGCGTACCGCCAAGTAGTCACGACGACGGGCAGAAGTTGTCTGTCGCTCGGCGCAGCGAGTGGCAAAGCGGAAGGCCAACAGTATGACCGACCTCATTGGGTACCAGGAGCGCGTCGAGTGGATGGGTGCTGAGGTGCTCACTCTCGCTGAAGTCTGGCCTCCTCGACCGCGGGCAGTGATACTGGGGATCAATCCCTCGCTGACGAGCGTCACGGCGGGTCATTACTATCAGGGCCAGGGCGCGCGCGGTCGAATGATGATGCTGGTGAAAGCTGGCCTGCTGAAGGTCAACGATGGCGAGCGTCAGTTCGAGCGAGCTGCGCGTGAAGCCGGCGTCGGTTTTGCAGACCTCGTCCGACGGCCGACCCCGAGCGCAGCTGACCTGCCCAAAAACGAGGTTAAGTACGGCAGAGCGCAGTTCGAAACGAAGATGGCTGCGCATGAGGTTCCGCTCGTCATCGCAATCTATGCCCCTCCCGTCCAAGGCTATTGGAAAAGAAGGTACAGCCTGGCTACCAGAGCGAGTTGACGTCCCGGGGCGCCCGCGTATTCAACCTCCCGCGGCCTTACTCGAAATCCCAGTTGGCAGCAGAGGTTATGGCAACGCTTCGTTTGGAGTAGCAGTGTGGATCCCTGCGTAAAAGGCGCCCAGGTGACCCGCGCGGCAGCCTCACCCTCAACTGGCCCACACACACGTCGCATACCCGACGTGTCGGGGGTAGCTGCCATGCTTGTGCCGTTCAGCAGACTGCTGGCGAAAATTGAGCGGGGTATGCCATGGACGAGATCAAGCGCGAATTCGAAGTTGTAGTCCCAGACGGACTGTCCGATGCTGAAGAGGCGGCGCTGATCGAGGCAGAGACCGAGCGACAGGTTCAAAAGCTCCTCGGGGACATCAGCCCGTTCTGATGGCCGCAGCAGGTCGCGTGCCGCCGACACCTAATGATCGCGTTCGCATGTTTGTGTCCTCGGTGGCCGACTACGAGGCTATGAGTGACATCTTTCCCCTTTCCGCATCGTTCGTCATCGGCGTGACGAGAGATCCGGCCGACTACTGGCGCCACGTCATGCATCTGGCGCTTCTGCGCAAGTACTTCTACGGTGCAGACCACCTCCACCTCGCCAAAGTCATCGATAGCATGGTGGAGCTCATCGTGGAGGAGCAGCCGAATCAACGGGACCACTTTGCAGCCCTGCGCGAGGGTGTCGGCGATTTAGCGAAACGCACCCACACGATTTACAACGTCGATGGCGAAGCGCCTAGAGGTGAAGCTGGCATTGCGATCGATGATCTCTACGGTCGGCACTTGCACGGTGATTATGACCGTTGGGCCCGAACCCAATCGACGCCGGCAGTGTTCACTGAGATGGCGTTGACGTCCTGGTGTGGGGATGCGCAGCGTACGCTGCGCTTGGTGTCGCAGTCGCTCGACCTGGGACTGGAGGAGGGATCGATGATTCTCGAGTAGTGGGTGTGCAAGCCGACGGCTCGTGCGAGGCCACCGTATCGACGCTCGTCAGCCCCAGGGACGCTCTCTCGACAGCTTCCGTGAGGGGCTGGAAGGCCGCCCAGGTTTCGCCGCCGCTGCCGCGTGCTGGATCTACGACAGGCCTCCGGGAAGGCGACGAATGGCCGGGCGATGTTAATAGCCTTAATGCAAGTTAATAGAGATTCACAAGCAAGCCTCTGACCCGCTGCCGATCGGCGCCTCGCAGGAACCAGAGCGGTTGATAAAGTTTTCAGCCGCCGCGCGCGGTGATAACTTTATCAACCAGCGCGCAATGGTCTGAATAGTCCGTTCAGGCCGCGGATTCGACACCATTCCAGAGGCTTGGGCGGGCCACATTGACGAGCTAAGCCACTGACCCAACGTCGCCTGGGCGCTTGATCAAGTTAACGGCGGCCTCTACTGCGTAGATATATTTCGCGACCAGCTCACGGCCAACTGGCCCAGAACCTCACGAAGCTTCGGCCCTATTCTTCCTACGGACGTTGTGAACGCGGTCGATGGGTGACTTGCCGCCGATACCGGTATGGGGTCTGTGGTGATTGTTGCCGTGGATTCAGTCTTGGTAAGTGGTCGAGTGGGCTCGGTCTGAGGCGTAGTGGTGGGCGCAGGCCCATTCGAAGTAGAGGGTGCGGTGGAAGCGTTCGATTTTCCCGTTGGCTTGGGGCCGGTACGGCCGGGTGAACTTGTCCTTGATGTCGCCGAGGGCCGTGTTGATCACGCCGGAGCGGTAGCAGGAGCCGTTGTCGCTGATCACGCGCAGCACCGTGACGCCCAACGAGAGGTAGTACGCGTTGGAGCGCTCCCAGAACCCTGCTGCGGTCGTGCTCTTCTCGTCGGTCAGGATCTCTGAATACGTCACGCGGGAGTCGTCATGGATCGCTGAGTGTAGGAACGAACTCCCGATCGGCATGGACTTCTTCCGATTCTTCCTGCCGACGGTATGTCCCAGGGTTCGTCAACCGCCGCCGTCCGGGATGCGGCCGAGCTTCTTCACGTCCCCATCCCGATCGCCTCAGCGAAGCGCGGTCAGCCGTCGTCCCCCATACGCTCTGCTTCTGCGTCGTTGCGGCGGGCCTCGTGCTGGTAGCTGTCTGCAATACTTCGCAGCACGCGGGCGGTGCGCGGCCGTCGGGTCGCGATCTTGGCAGCCATGTCTCGGTACTCCTTTTCCAGTTCACGCTCCTGGTCGCCTCCGTCGAAGATGCCACGCGAAGTGACTCCTCGCTGATTCGTCTTACCGATGTGCAGACCGGTGTCGATCCGTGCGTTGCCAACGTTCTCGATGATCTCTCGGACGGCTTCGGCGGGCCAAACGCCGTCAGATCCAACGGGGCTTGATGCAAGAACTTGGCCGATCTGCTCGTCACCGATTGATGCTCGTCCGCTATCCGAAAGAGCCAGGCGCGCGGCCCTGACCCACTCCATCAGATGGTCGGCGTCAATTGTTCCGTCCTCGGCGAGACCTGGGAGCTTCTGCCACTTGTGAAGCACCGAGAAGGACAGATGCGCGAACGCTTGCTCCTGAGCGGTGGGGGTCCGCTTTGGTCCGCCTTCGGCGCGGAATATCGCGCTGATCATGTTGACGAAGTCCGTTGGATCGTTGCCCAGCGCCCGATAGAGGGCGCCGGACGGCTTATGGTCGTGGACGAGTTCGAAGAACATGAATTCATAACCGGGAAGCTCGGCATCGTCGGGAACCCGCTGCTCCATGTGCTCAAGGAGAGTGCCGACGTAGTAGCCGCTCATTGTCGAGTCTTGAATGGGCTCCGTTCCTTGTCGCAGCGCGTTGAAAACATTCTTGAGGAGATCGATGTCAGGCTCCTGGTGGTCGTGCAACATGGCACTCAAAAGGGCAGCGGCCTCCCAAGGGCGATCGTGCTGAAGGAGTAGCCGAACGGCGTCGGCTTGGTCGCCGGGCGGAACTTGGTAGTGCTGAGCGTGTTTCCAGTACGCCGCTTCGAGCCCCTCGCCGAGTGAAGGCACCTCTGCCCAGTACTCACGGGAGAACGGGACAGCCGCCATCAGGATCTCTCGCGATTCAGCCTCTTGAAGTGCTGGGCTGGATAGGGCGCTCGTCAGCCAGGCGATGCCATCCGCGTTGATTTTCGCGCTCGCGAATGTCAGTGCAGCCTGCCGGAGATTCGGCTCGGTCGAGTTCAGCCATCCGAGAATCTCCTGGTCGGGAAGGTCGGCCGTTGTGCCGAGCAGATGTCCAATGATGTGTGGCGTCTTGACGTCGATCGTCAGCGACCGAAGTGAGTCCGGGCCGCGAGCGAGTACCTCGTTGAGAGCTTGTCGCTGTAGGCGCGCGAGTTCGACGTCGTATCCCTCGTCGCCCCGCCTGAGGTTAGGAACATGGGCTCGCCAGTCGAAGAGGTTGGAGAAGCGGCGCGCATCCTGAGCAGGCGCAATAGCATCGGCAAGTGCGCGAAACGCCGCTACATCATCGGCAGGCATAGCCCAGGCTGCGTCGGCGTATTCCTCGTGTCGATCCGCTTCACTGCTGAGCGCTTCCCAGACCGCGTACTCGTCCTCGGATGACCAGTTCTGAGCGTCGACAACTTCGCGCAGCTTCGCGACCACAGCACCCCGCTCATCGGGCGGGAGCTCATCGATCTGGGGAACGAGTTCCTTCCAGCGGGCTGCGTTTGTGCCTGCCGCCGCAATCGCAAGGACCACCACCCCGTGAACGAAGCGACCCCAATCGGTGTACGTGACCGACTGACTCGCAGGTGTCCAGTCGCGATATGTCGCGCTGTAAGGCGGAAAAGCGATCGCGTGGCTGCTGGGCCATACGCCCATCGACAGCTTCCATCCGACCTCGGGTTCGCGGTGCATCAGGCGTTCGATGATGGCAAGTTTTTCGTCGACGCTTGCGCCACTTTGAGAGATCCAGCCCGCCGTGACGTTCTGCAGACTCCCGATTGGTCGGTTGCTGAGCCGACCGCCGGGATCCAGAGAGGACAGGCGTCCGAGAAGACTCGCGGATCGGCCGAAGTAAAGCGGGGACCAGCAAAGAGTCTCAAGCGCCCACAGGAGGTTGGTGTGGGGTGAAGACGGACCGAACATGGTGTCTGCTCCGCCATCTTTGAACATGGTTTGAAGGACCGGGCCAACGCGATTCAGGTCGAGCTCGACTGCGTCCTGAAAGACCTCGGGGGCCGCTTCAGCGAGGCTCGGAAGCGCACTTGCGAGCCTCGCCCATGTTGCCCCGGTTTCGTCCGCGTTGGCCGTACCGAGCAACTCGTAGACAACCCTGCTGACGCGGCCCTGCATTGCCAGCTCAGGTGGAAGTTCCTCGTCGCTGGCAGCCGTCAGCGCCATGCTGCTCGCGAGGCCATTCTTGAGCGTTTCAGAGTAAGTCGGGTTATTGCCTTGCGCGCTCGCCATCAGTCGAGTTACGGGATCCATATCTTGGTGCGGATCACGTTCGAGCAGGACTTCCGAGACCACTTCATTCCACCGCGTCAGATCGCCGTCGGTGAGTTTCGGAAGGAGGAGGAGCGCGGCTTCTGCAGGCGATGTCAAACGCCACACCCCACCCGAACGAACGAATGGCGCGTCTGCGCGGTTGGCGAGACTCCTCAACAGGCGTTCGACATCGTCCTTTGATCGTCCGGTCAGCTTCTCGATCGCGGCGAGATCGCCCTCACTGCTCGTCCAGGACCCAGCCAACAGCAGCGGGGCGAGGACCGCAGCTTGCTCGGGGTTAGCGACCCACTCAGGAGCGCGGAAACGTGGCTCCCGTGCGATCGAACGAACCAGCGCGGGGACACTGCGACGCGCGAGTGCGACCATTGCCTCCGCTCTGTTCGAGTCGGAAACAATCGCCTTCAGCGCTTCGCGCGCCGCAGCCCGGTCAATCTTCTTGAGGTCGATCTTCTTTGCGTTCCGGATGATGTCGTCAGGCTCGGCGATCAATAGCACCCGATGCCCGCGATCGACGGCGGCTGCCAAGTCGAGCTCGCCAGCAAACAGTGGGATGAGAATCAAAGGGATGGAGGATTCGACCAACCGTTGCCAGGCTTTGTCTTCCGTCACGACAAGGGTGCGATAAAGTAACTCGCCGTGCGCAGCCAGTGCAGAAAAGATGAACGCGAGGGCTTCATCACGCCAAGGGGCCTGGATGGCGACAATCGCGTCGACCGGTCCCGCGCCAGTGATGGCGGTACGCAGCTCCTCGGCTTCCGCGGTGCGTCCTGCGGCGAAGAAGCCCGAGGGAAGCTTCACCGTGGTGCGTCCCTGGAACATTTTCCACCACTGTTCGATGGTTTTCGCGTCCTTGGGCAAGTAGCCCAGTCTTTCGGAAATCCAGTAGTGCACAGGCGGCGACGCCTGAAGCCAGCCTTCAAGAATGTGTGCATCGATGGCCTTTACGCCTGAAAACTTCGCCTCTGTTGCCTGACCTGATGCCCATGCCTTGGCGCCGGCCCAGTTGCGGGGCGTGGCGAACACAAAGGTGGAGGCCGCGTCGACGGGCAGCGCAAGCACCCGCTTGTCGTAGTCGCTCTGCGCTTTCCCCTTCGAGTTGGATTCAGTGCCAAACTCGAATCGCAATTCGCCGGCCGGAAGATAGGTGCTGCCCGCGGACGTTGCAGACCCGTCCCAGCCCGGCGCCGCAACACCCTCGTGAGCGCGCACATCCAAGTTGGTGATGCCCGGCGTAACCGAGAGGAGGCGGCGCATCAACTCTGGGAAGGCGCCCTTTGCGTCATCTCGCGACGCCCAAATGTTCAGTTCGTTAGCGGTGACGAGCTCAGGTCCGTCAGTACGTAACGCGGGTGCCACCGAAGAGGCGGTCGCTCCCCGTTTTTTCTGCAGCCGAAGCACCTCGTCTCGAGCAAATCGATGCTGCGTCGAGCCGGGAACCCGAGCCGACACCAGCGTGCCTGCTGTCACCCAGTTCCTGACCGTGTTCTCGTGCACGCCAAGACGTCTCGCGGTCTCGCGAACGTTCAGAAAGGGTTTGAGGTCATCATCACTATTCATACCAACAGTGTATCACATTGTGGACTTTGTGTACTTTTGCGGGTGTGGCCCGCCGCGGGTGCGTATGTGAACTCCCTCCGAGATCGGTGCGCGTCGGATCGTTGTCCTGGTCGTATCCGGCGATCGGCCTTCTCTCATCGACGTAGCCGCGGATTAGCTGGCCGGGCTGCGTCTCGTCGGATGCGAGGAAGCGATGCACACTTCGCGTTTGCAGAAGGTCGAAAAGGCCGTCGAGCTTGAATAGCGCGCTCGAGTCGGCGGGTCACGGAACCGCTGTTGAGCGTATATATTTGTGCACAGCTGACTGCTGACCAGCCGTTCGACAGGAAAAGTCTGACGGCAAACTCGGTTCTCGAACAAAGTTCCGCCGATAGTCCAGAGGCTTGGCAATCGAGAAGAAGACAGACAGCCAAAGCGTTTGCTCAACGGTGCGACGCTTCAGCCGCATCGACGGAGCTGCGCACGGATTTGAGCCTGCGTAGGCCGTGCATGGCAGCGTTGGATCGGTTGCGCGTCCAATGGGGCACCAGCTCGGTCAGAGGCTCCACTGCGTCCATCAGAGAACCGGGACGGGACCGCCTATGGATCCACCCGCCTGATGCGGTTGCTGCGGCGTACAGTAGTCGAGTGAATGGCTCTTTCAAGACGGGCGTGTCCTCGGGGAATTCTTTGCTCATCCAGTATTCGTAGAGAGCGTAGAGGAAGCCGGCAGGGAGGAAGTCCCAGGTGAAACGCGCGACGAATGCCTTCCAATACGACAGCACCTGGTCGTCGGCGCGGGTGAGATCAGATCCGTAGAGCTGTCGGGCGACGGCGGCTGACGGTACCCCGATCGCATCGGCAATATTCGCCCAGGAGCGCGCGCTGTGGGGATCTGCGCGAAGCTCATTAACGTGTGAGCGAATTTGCTGATCGATTCGATCACGCGCGGCGCTCATCGCTGTGATTTCTTTGAGGGATGCTGACTTGTCTGAGCTGGAGGGCCCCTGACGTGTTGTAAGTCGTGCGGTCGAGTCAATCTCGGTTGTCTGGGCATCGTTCTCGACGAGCCACGTTCCGAGGTATGACGTCCCAAGGTCGTCGAAGCGTCGGAACAAGAAGACGTTGATAGGCAGGTTGTGGTCTCTGAGAAGCTGCAAGATGGATTCGGTTTCGGCGTCAATGGAGGCTGCAACGATTGTGAGAATCGGGGTTGCACCGACTTCCGCTGGTAGCAATCGGTGGAACTTGTTGTAGAAAGCTTCCGCCAGAGTGGTGTCCGGGTGATCGGCGGCGAAGATGCTACTGAGTTCGGCCCGGCTCAGTTGAGCGGCCCAAGTGGCGTAGCCAAGTATCTGCCCGATGACGTCGCGGTGCGCCATGCCGCGCTTGTCTTCGACCACAATGGCTGTAGCTGTCCCGTCCATCGCGAGAAAATCGATGCGGCCACCAAAGGAGGTTTTGGCCTGTCGCTTGATCAGGAGGATATCGCCCAGAATTGACGGGTCCGACTCGATGGCGGAATCCAGCTGCCACTCCCGTGAGACGGACGCAGGTGTGACGCGGGTGAGGTTGTTCCCGTCCACCCGCCACAGCCCCATCGCTACGCCCATTGGCCAGGACCCCCAAGGTAATGGGTCGCTGCGACAGACGTGCAGTCGACGAGAATATTGGCAATGACTCTCTTAATGGTCCTGTTGATCACTCCTTCTCCAGTCACTTGGTCATATAGTTCAAGCCGACCCCGCTGTCATCGGCAGGTGACGGCCACGATTCTCATTGCCAATCGTCTGCTTCGACGATCTGCTTCACAGCGCTTACGTCGCCGCCGTCGCGGAGCCACTCGACGGGCGTCTTGCGCCCATTTGCGACGAGGCTTGGCTGGGGTGTCGCCATGAATCCGGCGACGCTCTGCCAGTCCCACCGCGGGGTGACGACCTCGATGACCTCGGTGAGCCCGGGAATACGCTTGTCGGGATGTCCGACGTTGAATTGCCAGACCGGGAAGCGGAGCCGCCCGGAGATCTCGATCGCGTACAGGCGTTCCGCGGAGGTTGCCGCCCGCACGGCGTCTTCGTCCCAGCCCAGGAATCCTGTGACGTTCTCGAGCGACATGGTTGCGAACAGGTTCGACAACCAGACCTCGGCTGCGCCCAGCAGCAGGGATCCTCTGTCGACTTCTCGCGACGTCGAGACCAACTCGTCGGCGGTGAAGGCCCCCGATTCGATCAAGAAGGCCTCCTGCTGCCTGGTCAGCCTCTTCATTGAGGCTGGTCTCATCGCAAGCAGCATGTCGGTGAGGGCACGGATGATGTAGTCCGAGTCACCTGCCAGGTGGTCTATGGCTTCTCCGAGTTGTCGCAGGGCGTCATTCAAGACCGGCGGACCGACTCGTCCATCGGCGCTGTCCTGGGCGGACGCGAAAGGGGTCATGAACGGCAGATTAGACCTACTTCGGCGCCGTTGCGACTGCGTAGGTAGGCCTCCGAAAGGTCACCTGTCTCTCCATGGTGCGGATTATTCTCAGATACGAGGATCGGGAAAATTGGGCCTTGGCTCGGCGGCTCATAGCTTCCTAGAAGACTCACAGGCTGGGAGTGGATATGGGCGGAGTCATCTGGTGGCGGCGCAACGGTGTCGTCAGTCTGTGAGTCCGTTTCGCTCCCGACTGGGATTCGCGCCTGGCGTGGTGTCTTCGAACAACTCGGGATACGCCATTCTCCATTTACGCTGCTCGGGCGTCATCGCTTGGTTCGCCGCGTGCTGCTCCGGCGACACGGACGGAAGGCCTAGGTGCCGGATACGCTCGTTGATCTTGCGCAGCTTCTCGGTAGCTTCTTCGGCTGTGGGTGTGTTCGTAATCCTTTCAGCGAGCTCTTGCTCACTGGTTGCCACGGGAGTCATCTGGGTGGCCGCCCGGGCCTCCTGAATTTCGCGGAGGGCTGAGAGTGATACGCCGTCGGGTACCGGCAAGGTAGCGCTCTGCTCGAGCGGCGCGGGGGCCTCGTCGGTCTGTGTCCCGACATCAGAGGCCTTGGATAGCATGTAATCAGGGACCTCGCCCTGAGTTTTAGCGTCCGCTTGTTCGTGACCCTCATCTAGCGCGGCCGTCCTTCGTTCCTCGATGGACGACTTCTGCTGAGCTGGCTTCGTCGCAGGGGCGGGTTGCCGCGGCTCGGGGGCTCTCACGTGGTGGTCCTGCACTGTGGCTTTGGGGGAGGAAGCCGCGGTGGTTCGTTGAGACTTCCGTCGCGCCTCTTTCTCAAGGGTCGTGTTTGCGAGGCGTGCCAGCTCGCGGAAGTCACCGAAGTCCCTGGCGTGAATGGCTGCGTCGAGGTCTTCGATCATCGCATCGAGAAGGTCGTTGTCCGCTTCTTTCTCGATCTGTGCGGCGCGCTCTTCGGTCTGTGTCATGTGCTCATCGTGGGCGAGCCGCGCCACGACGGCTTGAGCATCGGCCAACTCTTGCGTCGTCGGCACGGAAAGAGGCTTCGGAGCGCCGACACGTTGCTGCTCGGGGCGCCGCTCTCGCTGCTGACCGGAGGACTTCGCGTTGAGCTGCTGCAAGGTGCTGTCGAAGGCGTAGTGGTCGCCCAGGGTCGTGCCGCGGACCGGTGTCTTCATATCGTCCAGTCGGTACGACAGCGCATGCTTCTCGTCGGGCTTCCCCGCGCGACTGACGCGGTGGTTGACGGTCACCTCGTACTCGGACATTACCTCGACGAAGCCGTCGAGGTCCGCGGAGCGAGGGTCGTCCATCGAGTCCTCGAAAGCGGCGCGGATGATGTCGTGGTTCGAGATCGCACCCTTGGCGGCCATGCGCCGGTCACGCGTGCTACGCTTCTCGGCTCTCTGCTCCGCCACTGAGGGGAGCTTCTGTTCGACGCCGTACTCGGCGCCGCGCTGGGCGATGAACTCGTCGGCGCGCTCGCGCAGCCGGCGGATGTCAGTGAGGGCGCCGGACATCTTTCGACCGGCCTCCCACACCTGACCGTCGATCTCCATGCGCTCGACGACGACGGCGTTCTGGACGACGTGAACGTGAAACAACGCTCTGCCCGGTGATCCGTCGAGGGTTGCCGCACCCAAACCGTCTGCCTGGCCGACGCACTTCATTTGGACGCCCGGGTAGAGGCCCGTCATCATCGTCGTGACGAACTCGAATGCCCGGCGCACCTGCTCGGGATCGTCGGGGTTCACCTCGTCGAGGCCGAAGCTGACGATCACGTGCACCGCCTGAATCTCGTCGACGTAGCCGTCGCCCTCGCGGCGGACGTGCGTCGCCGCGGTGCTGCCTGCCGCGACCGCCCAGTACTTTCGTCCGTTCGGGCGCGCGCGCCGAACATGCGTCGCGACCTCGCCAGGCTCGGGCAGCTCGTACTTCGCTGAGACCTTCCGCTTCGCGCCCTGCTTGCCGTGCACACGACGTACCGCAGCGAACTCCCGCTCGGCGGTGGGGACACGGCACCGGATGCCTTCCGAGTACAAAACCCGGGGTTCAGTGCCCCCGGCTTTCTCCTTCTCGGTGTAGCGCAGTAGGCGCGCGGCGATCGCCGTCTTACCGATCACTACGACTGGAATGGCAGCACCGCCAGTACCTTCGCGTCGCGCTCGGCATCCGCCGTCATCTGTCGCCGGATCTCGACCAAGGCCCGCTCGACGCCGAGCAGGGCGTCGGTGTTGACCTTGCCCGTAGCGTTGGCGACTTTCGCTATTTGGTTCCAGTTGTGGCCAATGAAGTGGAGCTGGCGCGTGCGCTCGTTGTAGCTCGTCGTGACCTCTCGGACTGCGTCGCGGACCTCCGCGAGCAGAGCCTCGTCAACGGCGGCCACGGGGCGCTGAGTCTTCGCGGACTGGTGCGTCTCGTCGTGCTGTAGCGCCGCGACGAGCCTGATCATTTCACGGACCGCGTCGGGTCCCGACGCAGCGCCGAGCTCGGCTTGAACGAACGCCAGGTCATCTGCATCGTCGGTCGTCATCCTCACGGTGACGACAATGCCCTTCACCGGGCGGGCCGAGCTGCGCTCGTTCGCCCTCTCGCTCGCAGCTGCGCTGCGGCTTACGGCAGAGGACTCGGCGGCCACCTGAGGGGTGTCCGCCTCGGCCATCGTCGGGCGCTCCCAGCTCTTCGCTTCGCTCATAGCCCGCGCCCTCCGTGTGTCCTGTCAACAAGCCTGTCTCGCATCCGGTTCTTCGCTTCTTCGAAGCTTGGACCCGTGCTCAACAGTCTAGTTGACAGGACACTGGCAAGCAATCCGACCGAAATCATTATCGCTGCGCTCCATGATTCGGTCGGACCGGGTAGTCCCTCTCGCTCCGCTCGATGGACTGCCCTTTGCATGCGGGGGCGCTGCCCACTCGACCCCGATCAAGGCGGGCGCTGCCCCCCTCGATACTCTCACCCGTGCGGGAGGGCGCTGCCCTCCCGTGACGCTGCATAGCACGACGAAGCCCCGCACACCTGAACGGTGATGCGGGGCTTCGTCGTGCCAGGCAGCCGCTACAGGCCGAGCTTGGTCCGGAGCGTCAGGAGCCGCTGCGTCTCGCTCATGTCGTCCGTGACGGCCTCAACGCCGTACTTCGCGTACAGGTCGGCGACCAGCTCCATGCGCTGCCGATCACGGTTCGCAATCACTTTCGTGCGGAGCAGACCCATCCGCTTTTCGGCTTCGGCGAGGAGCTGTTCAGCGCTCTTCGGCGCCTTACGCCTAGGCTCGACCTTCGTTGCCCAAGGGCCTGCCTGCGTCGCGTTGGCGGTGCTGTGGAAGTCATTCATCAGAGATCCGTTCCTGTGTTCATTCGTTGTAGTGGTCGGCCCCTTCCAGAGGGGCCCGGTCTATGGGGTGCGGGACCGAGGGGCGGAGCCGGTGGCTCTCACGCTCCTCGTATCGTTCTTTTCGATGTGCCACGTGCAGTGCTTCAGCGCGGTCCGCCGGGACCGACAGAACAATTTCGTCATGCTTGATCGCCCGCAGGCACGGCAGGCGTGATCGTCCTTGCCGGGCTCGAAAGCGGAGACGTGCGCGGGGTCCTGATGGTGTGCGGCGATCGCTGGTGTCATGCCAGTTCTCCTTCTCGTGTTCCAGTAGTTCGGAAACTACTCACCCGTTGGCGCGCAACATGTCAGGAGCCTGCTTGCGCGCATCCGCTAGACGACGCAACACTGTCCGGTCGGTCAAGGGCTTTCCTGATTCCTCGAACTGCTGTACCAGAGTTTCCTTTGTCACGTCGTGCCCTGTCGTGGCGCGCGACACGATCCAATTGACCTGTCCTGCCCGGTCAATCGGGATTGACTCCACTGCGTGCAAGCGCGTCACCTGATCCACAGGCGTGACAACCTCCGGCGCACGAGTGGCAGGCGCGACAGCGACCGCGTCAGGCGCGACAACCTCTGCCGCGCCCGTATCGAGGACGGTGACCGCGGCGACAGTGTCCGCGACCGCCGTGTCATCCACCACTGTCAAGCTGACAGGCACAGATGTCATTGGCACGACAGCGTCCCGGGTAGACACCAGCTCCGCGACAAGCTCTTCTGCCGGTGTCAGTAGGCGCACGAGCATCTCGCTGGACAGCAACAGCCCGACCGGCGGGATTGCACCCACGAAGATTGCGAACGCCATCGAGATGCCCTGGGCCTGGTCGTACACGGCTGCTGTGTGCACACCATTTCCAACCACCGACACGGTGGCGAATCCCGACAATGTGACCCATGGCCACGCTGTCGCACGGCGTGAACGACCGCGCCACGCGAAGATCACGAGCATCGCGGTGACGATGCTGCCATCCACGATCAACGGCCACGCCCACGCAATATCGGCAGGAACGCCTGAGCGGGACGCGAGGTCGCGCAACACCTCGAACGACAGGACAAAGGCGAGAATGGAAATCCCAGCCACCAAAACCGTGGCCACCGCGGTCAGCCAACGGTCGACGCGAACCGGAGCTGCAGCCCCTCTCGTGGTATTCATGCTGCTCTTCCTTCCTTGCTTTGGTTGTCAGTCGTGTGCCACGTGCAGCCCACATGGGTGCACGTCAAAAGTTCTCGGTGGTCGCGGGCGGCTTCGGGCCATCCCTTCTTCTCGCTGCGGTAGCAATCAGCCCAGTCGCGCCCTCGATCAGACCTGTCGGCCAGAACCAGAACCGACGCCGCATCCGGCGCGATCCGGTAGGCGAATTGCAGTGCGTCCAGCACGGCCGCCTCAGCCTCATCGGCACGGTGCTCAGGCACGGAGAGAATAATCTCGTCATGGACGATGGCTCGTAGGCCCGGCAACAACCACTCAGGCAGGCGCAAAACGCCCTCCATCATCAGATCGCGTGCTGTGCCCTGCCCGATGTGCGCAGGCGCCTGGGTGTATTCCTTGCCCGGCTGCACCCGCATCCGGCGACCAAACGCATTGGCGATTACCTGACGGGAAGCATCAGCGCGTATCCACGTCTTGAACGCAGCCAAGCCTGGAAACTTCAGTTCCAGCGTCGCGAGTTGCCTCTCAGCGTCGGCAAGGCTGTATCCGGCACTGGCCGCCAGCGCCGCTGGCCCCATGCCATAGGTTGTTGCGTGCGTGATCGCCTTAGCGTCACCGCGCCGAGGGTGATGGCCGGCGCCACGGACCCAACCGTCTTCACCGAATACCGCCGCTGCCATCTCGTCGTGCATGTCCTTGCCCGGCGCCAGCGCCGCGATGTAGTTCTCGTCCTGGCAGTGCATCGCCATTGCACGAGCATCGATCTGCGACAGATCCGCACCGATGAGCACGTGCCCGACGTCGGGCAAGAGCATCGCTCGCTCGCAGATGTTGCCACGATCACGTTTGCCCATGACTGACAGACCGGGGTCGGTAGTGCTGATCCGTCCCGTGGCCTGTACCGCCGCAACACCCGGGTGCACGCGCCCGTCTGAGCTTGAGTGCTCCAACAGGGTCTGTGCCATTGACCGCTCCCCGTTGAAAGTTCGCAGTGTCTGGCACAGCTCCATCAATCCCACGTTCTCCGGGTGCTGGGTTTCAAGCTGGGTTAGCGCCTCCTTACCCGTCGCCAACGCACCCGTTGGTGTCCGAGGTGGCGTGACGCCGAGGTCGATGAACGCCTTCTCAAGAGCCAAGATGCCAGCCGTCGTCGTGTGCGGCTTTTTCCCCTCCAGCGGCAGACCGTGCACGGTATACAACCGCTTCTTCAGAGCCTGAACGCGAGCAGCTCGCTCGGCGATCAATCGCTGCACAAGATCAAGGTCAAGACGGAAACCGTGCTTCGCAATGTGACCCAGTCTCCACATCACCTGGTGTTCTCGCCGCAGGTAGTCATCGACGACTAAGAGTTTGGACAGCTCGCGCACTAGCTCAACGTCCTGCACGAGGTACCGCGCGTAGTCCGGATGGTCCACGGGGATCTTGTCGTACCCCTCGAACTCACGGGCTAGTGCCTTGAGCGCGGAGCCGCAGTCTCCCGCGAGCTTCCCGCCAAGTTCCAAGCGCTTGGCGAGGGCATCCAAGTTGTACCGGCGCGCGTCAACCTTCCCCGAAAGCGGTGGATCGTTTTGTCGGGCAGCCAGCAGTGTGTCCATCACGCGGTCCTCGCGCACCAGACCCGCCAGATCGAGGCCGTAGTACAGCTCCAAGGCAGGCAGGTCGAACCCGAGCACGTTGTGCCCGACAACGAGGTCGGCCTTCTCGATCATCTCGACCACCATGGCGATGTTCGTGGTCGTGACCACTGGGGAATCGCCAACGGCGAAGCCGGCGAGTCGAACGAAGCCGGGGCCGTAGTCCCACAGCCGATCTGCGTCGGCGGTTTTAAGGTCCAAGTAAAGGGTGCTCACGACGCATCACCGCCCAGCTCCGCGATCGTCTTCCCGCTCATCGGAGGCATCGCCCGAGCGACCCGCTGCGTGAAGCCCTTGCGACCCGTGAACTCGATGAGCTCGCCGGGCGCAGCGCCGGCGGCAGGACGCGGGCCTGCCGGTGCAGGGGCCGCAGCGGGACCCGGGGCAGGGGTAGGGGGAGAGGAGGGGGTAGGTAGCGGGGTGACACCGGCGGGAAGCTGTTCGATGACGTACGCCTTACCCCCCGCATGCACCTTCCCGTCCTGGCGGATGCGGATGCGGTCATACCAGCGGGGGTGCTGGCCGTAGTACATCGAGAGCTTGCGTGCGTCCAATTCATCCCACGCTTTGCCGTACGGCGGGGATGCATCCGGGTCGGCCTTCGCCTGAGCAAGAACCTCGGAAGCGCCGAATTTTGTGCCGACAGGGAATCGGCCTTCGACCCACTTCCAGTGCTCACCGTTGTCCACGGCCTCGCTGTCGGCGGTCTCTCTGACCGTTAGCACGGTCGACAGGAAGCCGTTGATCCCGGCATGATGCAGGATGCCGCCGACGACTCGCTGCCACTCCGTGAAGGACTTGAATCCGAACGGCTTCGTAGCTTCGGGCTGCCCTTCTGCGTACCAGGCCCGAACAAGTATCAGTACGGCGCGCAGGAGCTCTGCACGGTTCTCAGGCACCCACGAGTCCAGGTCGTGCCTGAAATTATCCCGCGTCTCGAGGTCGGTGCGGTCGGAGGCCAGGCGGCAGGTGTACACGCGGCGAATCATGTCGCCGGGGATCTGAACGTTGTTGCCGAGCCCGTACCAGCTCGCCATGTTCGGCAAGCTCAGGACCTCAGACGTCCCGAGCTTGCGCCCCTCATATATCTCCGAGGTGAGCACAGCGCCCAATGAGTTCGAATCGAGACGAGATGTGCCGTCCTTATCCTGGACCTCGTCCAGGTTGATCGTGTCTGCGCTGACCCGCAGCTTGGCAGTGATTCGCTTGTCCATTTCCTCGTCCGACTTCGGCGTTGTCTGAATGGACGCGGGCACGCCAAACGCGACGCGGTGGATGACGTCGAGGCAACCGCCCTTGCCGACACCGCGATGAATTCCGTCGAAGACGAGCATGGGTACCTTGCCGACGTTCGCTCGGATGACGGGTGTGATCAGGCCGGCGATGGCGTGCGTTTGATCCGCCTCAGACGCAAACGCCCACCCATCGCGCCCGCCCACACCATCCATCGCGAAGAGATCGTCGCGGATGAGTGCCGCCGCGGCAGCGATGTCCGCATCGGTTGGATGCTCGGGCACGACGATGCCCTGGACATCGGGAGTCAAGTCCAGGAAGACGCCGTTTTCCGGGTTGTAGCCCGGGGTGGTGCTGACAGCGCCGTCGGTCAGGACGAGGGGGGAGCGAGTGATCCCAGACAGCCACGGAAACCGGTCGCTGTGGTCCGCGACTAGGTCGACCAGCGCGTCAGCCAGCCCGGCGGGCAGAATCGACCCGTTCGGCGTGGTGTACGGGTACACGACGTCAAGTAGCTCGCGACGCAGCGCACTCCGGGTGAGTGCGCTGGCCTTCAGCACGCCATTCTGATTCTTGCCGTCTCGGCTACGGCGCACTCGGACTAACTCGCCGTCGCGCTGGAACACCCGCACTCCGCCGCTGCCTTGGATAAGAGCATCGAGCAGGTCCAGGGACACCTGCCGCATGTCCCGGCTGACGTCAATGCCAACGCGGCCGTCGAATTGGTTGCCGGTGGTTGCGAGGTTTGCGATCCCGGTGGCTGCCCTGTCCCGGATTGCCTTGCGCATCTGGTCTCGTTGGCGCTGGGGAAGATCGGCAGGTCGCGACTTGGCGTTCGTAACCCAGGCCTGCAGCAGCTCGTGACGGGCGTCGTCGCCGGACTGCCGCGCGAGCAGGTCGTCGAGCCCATCCTTGTCGGCTCCGGGCAGCCGAGCGAACTTGACGCTTGCGGCGCCGTACCCCTCGCATGCCTCGCCGAGCGCCGCAGCGCCGTCGTAGACGCGGATGTTCGTCTTCGCGTCCGCGTCGGGGATGATCACTACTGGGCGTCCCCGGACGACGGCCAGGAACGGCGTGGGGGAGCCGGACTCGTCAACGCCATCACCAGCGACTCGCCAAGCCCAGATGCCGGCAATGCGGTAGATAGACCACGTGTCAGGGGCCCAAGCGAGTGCAGCCAGAGCCTGCTTGACGCCCTCGACGATGAGGACGACCTCGGCGTCCTTCACGGCGCGCAGCTCCGGCAGCGTCGGAGGGTTACTCTCCTTGCCAGGGGACACGTACTTGCGGAACAGTCCCGCGGGCGTGGTCACGCTGTCTGGGGCTGGCTTTACCTGCCCGGTTTCGGATCCGTCCGGGTGCGTCATCGGGAAAACAAGCGTCGGGAACACGCCGTCGCCACGATTGGCGATCCACTGTGCATACTTGGGCAGGTCATCGCGCACGTACGCGCTGCGGATGCCTTGCTCGGCCGCCACGGACGCAGGGATCGCGCTGCTGCGAAGCTCCTGCGCGTGCTCGCGAGTCAGATTCAGGTAGTCGTCGAGGGGCGAGCCGACATCGGTGGCAGAGTCACCAGATCCGGCGCGATTCTCGTCGTTTCCGTCTAGATTGGTCATTGAGGACGTCTTTCCTTCATGGCCCCGAGCAGTTCCAGCTGCTGCGGGGCCCTATATGTATTTAGGTAGCCGGTGCGTTTCGGGACGTCAGAAGGACGCCGGCACGACAAGGCATTGAAGTCGCAGCAACTCGAGCGCAGGGCGCGGGCGACGCGAAAGCGCTGAAAGAAGCTCGCTGAGGCGGCTTGAATGGCGCGGTGGCTGTGCGAACGGACGCGAACGCGCGAGGTAAATGCTCGCTGAGGAGAGCGGGAGGGCGCGCCCGGTGACTGCTCTCCGTCATGCTCTCCGAGTATTTCCCCAGAGCAGCGGCCGTTTCCACGGTGTGGGAGAGCAGGAGAGCAAGACGGCGTGCCTCAGGCCATCACGAGTATGCGTGTGCGTGTGCGTGTGCGTAAGGCACGTACGCACGCACAGAAGCGTGCACACACACTTCCCCGCGTAGAGATCTCCACTTCCTGCTCTCCAGCTCTCCCAGGTGATGTACTTCCCAGTCGTGGCGCGCAACTCGGCGGAGAGCAAGGGTGATTCTGCTGCTCTCCCCTTGCTCTCCCGCTCTCCGTTTGCTCGCCCAGTGGAGCCCCGCTTCGCTCGCCAGCCACGCGCGACACCCGAGTGGCTGGGCGTCCTTGCCATGGTCGAGTCGATCCTCGAAACCGGAGACTGTCCGAGACCCCATCGGACTCGCGGGAGTGCGGAGTCGTCGCTCTGGTGTGTACCGGGATACTCGAATGCGCGGCTTGTAACGGGTGTGTGGGTCGTGGGGCCTCCACCGAAGCCTTGGCCTGCGGGCCGTCCGCCGATTTCGCTCACTTGTGACCACCGCCGACCAAAAAGAGGCCGCGAAGTCGCAACGCCTGCTGCGCAGAGAGGGCCGGCGCGGAAGCCGCCTCAGCGCGCGCCCACGCGCGAATCGCCTCAAGTTCCGTCATCGGCGGCGACGTCCTGGTTCGCTCAAGGACCGCGGCGGTCATCGGGTGCCCCGCGAGGGGGCTACGAGCGCCTCCAGGTACGCGTCGAGGTCGGCGGGAAGGATCCGCCAGCGCCCGCCCACCTTGTAGGCAGGTAGCCGTCCGGTGCGGATATCATCGCGAAGGACGAAGCTCGATCGCCCGCTTGTGTCCTCCGCCTGCGGTACGGTGAGCGCGCAACGCAGGTCGTCGTATGTCGGTGTCGATGCATCACTGGGTATCACGGAACACTCCTAAGTAGGTCGTGTCCCGAAGAGGCCGCCGCAACGAGATTGAGTTTTCCAGCCATGGATTGTGTTGAGTGAAGGCTCCGCCGGATCTTGCTTTTCTGTTATGTTCGTTACATTAGTTACGTTTCCTATCAATGTCAACACTAGGAAAAGGATTCAATTCGTGCCCATTACTCCAGAGACCGAACTACGGGAGCGCAACTGGCACGTCAGTGCGTCACATGGGCTCATCGACGTTCACCCGGGCGTGGCGATCCCGCGCCTCGTGCGCGCGTGGGGGCCGCTGAGTAGCGCGGCGTCAGTCGAACCAGGTGGAGCGACCGTCGACGAGGGTTTCCGACTTGAGATCGAAGCTGCGTTCAGTCAGGCGCTTGGCCATTACACCCTGCGCTCCTTCTCCGTCGTTGCGCCAGAGGATGAGGAAGTTACAGGGACATTACTGCGCACGGTCACGCCGCTCGGGGTCATGCGCTGGATACTTCCGCGTACCTTCCAGCTCGACGCTTCGGCGCTCAGCGTTCCCGTCGTGGACTTCGTCGCTCCAGAGCTCAAGCCATATCGGAAGGCGTCTAACGGGGGATCGGTGAGCATCGATCTGACGGATGTTGGAACTGTATATCGCCTCGCGGCGATTGTGCGGTATCCGCCAGCGAAGGCGGTGGCCGAAACGTTTTGTCTCCAGGCCCGCACCGCCACCAATTGGATCGCACGGGCCCGGGCCGCCGGCCTGACCTGATCGAGGGCGAGAGGCGTCCCCAGTCCGGCGTACCCCGCCCAGGTGGGGCCGGCACCGAGGTGGAGCCGGCACCGATGTATCTGTTCCGAGCTAACGCCAGTCGTAGGTGACTCTGCCAGGATTTGGGCCCTTTCGCCCCACCGCCTCCGGCGGTACACGGTGAATCCTTGGCACGATCAGTTCTCTGATCACGTGGCGCTGCCACACGATGTCACCGGACTCCTCCCGTTCTGCCCACATCTCGCGCACCCGTCCGGACTGAGCCAGTTCGAGCACCAGGGGGTCAGCTGCTGCCAGCAATTCGAGTTTCTTCCGTGCACCTTCGATCTTGGGTTCCACAAGATCGCGCTGTTCTGTGAGCATCCGCAGGTCGCGGCGACGCTCGGCCTCCATCGCAACCTGGTCAAGCCACTCCTGGTGACCTCGGATCTCCTCCAGAACCGCATCGCGCTCTGCATTAACGTCTTCGTCCTGTTCGCCCAACGTAGCCAGGAAATCAGGGCGCTCCAAGCGAGCCAGCACGAGCTCCGTGATAATCAGGTCAAGGTGCTCCTCGCGCATCGAAACATGAAAGCCTGGCCGCCCCGGCACGCCGATGCACTGGTATGCGTGGTAGCGAGGGCGTGGGAGTCGCTCGCCGTTCTTGCCAAACTGCTGAACACCGCCGTTCTGGCGGCCGACACGGGTGCGGGCACCGCACTCTCCACAGAGGGCGATGCCGGAAAGTAGATGCTTGGCCGGCCAGTTGTTGGACTTGAAACCCCTCGAATTCATCGCCAGCTGAAGTTTCTCCCATGTCTCCGGGGTGATCAGAGGAGGCCAGATGCCTTCGTACGTTGCGAGTTCACCCTCGGTTGGATTGTGCATGCGCATGCCCGTGTACACGGACATGGTGAGCATCTGCTTCACAGCGGGCGCGGTCCAGCCCATCGACTTGCGGTGTACCTCGCGCGCCGGGCGTCGTGGCGGGATGCCCTTCTCATTGAAGGTAGCCGCGATGTCGTAGTACGAGCGGCCTGCGAGCACCATTGCTGCGGCTTCCTTTACGACCCATGCCTGGTCGGGGTGCTCAACCACCTTGTCGAGGACCCGCATGCCGTTGGGCTTCACTGAGTAAATCCGTTGATATCCGTAGACGTTCTTGCCGTGAGGCCGCCCGCTCTTGGCGGCAGCACGCATATCTCGTTTAAGCCGCTCGCTGGTCTTGTCGGACTCGTATTCGGCGTCAGATGCGTCCTCGCGCAGGCTACGACGGTCGCGGGAATTGCTCGGGTCGTACACGCGATTGTGCGTGAGAACCCAGATCTGAACCCCACGGTCACGGCAGAGATCGATGAGATCGATCCACTCGCCTGTCCGGCGAGAACCTCGGCTCGACTCCCAGATCGCCAAGAGATTGGCTTCGAACCGGCCCTCGTCGAGATCCGCGATTAATTGAGCGAAGCCTTCTCTCCGCTTGGTCGCATAGCGACTGGCACTGCGATTGTCGTCGCGGTATGGGGTGGGGTGGACCTGCCAGCCGCGCCGATGCGCCTCTGCGGCCATCTCTTCGTGTTGCTGATCTGGGCTCTTACCTGTGCCCGAGCGGTCGAGTGAGACGCGCAGATACTCCCGCACACGTAGGTTTTGATCATCCAGCACGTTACTGACCCTATGGGGTGACTGTGTCATGCGGGAACTGAGAGGAGGCGGGATTAAGCACGACGCGTTGGGGGCGGTCGGTAACCACGTGTGCTCATGGTGAATGATCTCACCGGGTTCCGATCTGCGGCCTCGCAGTGCTCAGTGAAAAGCTTCGAATCCGTGCCGTGCAATGGGCGGGCGGACGACGTTTAGACACCGAAGCCGTTTGCGCACCTGGCTCGGAGTGAAAATTTACTCAGGTGTATGGGTTTAAAAACCATTGAATTGGCTGCACAGGATTTGGAGCTCAGATCCGCCCGCTGGGACTCGACGTCGTAGTCTGCGGTCTCGTACACGGCACTGGAGCCGATCATGGGATCGTAGGAAGACCTATGGCCCCGAGTCGACCTCGCGATGATGGGACGCCCCGGCTACCGCTCGCCCTCGAACGGGTCCACCGCGCTGTGCACGCCGTGCTGGGGGCACACGAAGGCGATCCTGAAGCCATCGTCAGCCTCGAGTGGCTCTGGTCGGCAGTCCGCGCCACACTTCGAGCAAATTCTGTACACGGGGTCGCCGTCGGTAGGCGATAGCTCTAACCCATCCGCGTCGACTGGGGACTCTGACCTGTCGATGAGCGCGGCAAACTCCGTGTTGCTCAATGTGGTCAGGCCGAACTCCTTCGCCTTCCGTCGGGCTGCGTAATCCGCTGTGACGACGACCCATTCGGGTGCGTCCAGGTACACGCTATCCCTGGCTTGGCCCTCGAGCGCGCACGCGACGAGCAATGGATCCGCGCCGCCCTTGTTCCGGTAGAGATCGACGAGCCTCGTGTCGTCGACAGGAACGGTGGCCATGACCTGGATCAGCCATTCGAGGACCTGCGCCGTCGTCGGGTAGAGGAGACTTCGCAGGCTGCCTACGTCAGGGAACTCCCTCGCTTCGTGCAGCACTTCCTCCGGAAGCACCACGTTCTCCTTGAAGAAATCGCTTTCTCGGCGGCGCCGACCGATCTGGCTGAGCGTGTTCGTGTCCAACACATACCTCTGCCCATAGCCGCTCATCCCACGGCCCGCCTTAGGTCCATGATCTGGCTCGGCTTGAGGCGGTCCAGACACACTGCCCGGCAAAACTCGCGCTGCGAGATGCTCGACGCGTCCAACGCGCGCAGCATTCGCCGTGACAGTTCGCGCCCACCGTACCTTTTGACGGCGTTCTCCGGCAGGATCGCACTGCGCGGGCCGCCAGAGGGAATCTGGGAAAACTCGCTCCGCAGCTCGGCGAGGTAGTCCGTGGCGGCGTCGGGTCTGATGAGACCGAGGCGCATGGCTCGTACCACCACAGCGCTCGCGGTGACGTTGAACTCGTCGGAGGCGCGTTTCATGTCGTCCAGCGACGTAGGCCTCATCGACCGGAGCTGTTCTGCTGGCAGGAGCATCGCACCGGCGATGTCGTACTCCCGCCCCAGGTCAGTCTCCGCGCTGCCACCGTCCCACGTCATGGGGGCGAAGATCCTGCGACCGATGAGCACAGCCATCAGCGCGAGCGTGAAGATGGTGCGTCCGACAGGCTCCTGCTGGTCGCCGTGGTCGCCCCCAGCGAGGAAGATGAAGGGCACCTTGTTGTCTCGGATCGTCATGCCGCTGAACTTCACGTGCGACAGTCGCTGGGGCATGTAGTGCTGCACACTGCGGGCGACCAGTACCTGGTTCGCTTCAAGCCGCTCGATCATGAGTTCGAGCGCGTCGCCCTTCTTGCGGCAGGCGCGGATCGCTTCGTGCGAGAGTCCGATCGCGGCCATCAGCTTCGCCGCGTCCTCTTCGGGAGTGGGGGCCGCCTTGCTGATGACGCCCACGACTCTATTCTTTCCGAGTGTGCTGTCATGCCTCCTGAGCAGCTCCTGCTTGCGAACCAAATCCTTCACGATGAGCTCCACGTCGCGGAGTTCCACCTTCGCTCGCGAGCCAATCGAGAACGTGTCCTTGCTCACACCGGCAAGGAGCTTGTCTGTCTTCGCCGTAACTTGGGCATCGGCAAGCGCCAGAGGAGCGAAGAACAGTGGGAGCGGGATGTCGCCCCGCCGACAGAGGAACTCCAGCCTACGCAGCTTGATGCTTCCGGACGCGAGCGCGCGGTCGTAGTCCACGTACGTGCCCGCAACGGAGTTGTCGAGCAAGAGCGTGAACACAGCCCGATCGATCGGCACGGGCGAACCGTTCACGAGTACGTCGATCATCATGGTTTGCCCGCGCGCTCGACTGCCCGATGCACGGTCGATCGCGCGGTGCCGGAATCGTCCGCGAGCTCCGTCGTCGTATGCTCCCTAGACCTGTACAGGGCGACGCGGTGCTCCTCATGAGCGGGGGAGAGCTTCGGCTTCTTGCCGCGCAGGCGCCCCATGGCCCTGGCGACCTGCTTGCCCTTTCGCATCCGGATGACGTCCGCCTCGAACTTAACAACCATCTCGAATACGTTGAACAGCGGCTTGCCGGTCGGGTCCGTCGGGTCGTAGACGCTGCCGCCGAGGCTGAGGGCCACACCCTTCTCGGCTCGCGCCTTCGCGATGTTGTGGGCGTCACCGATGGAGCGCGCCAGGCGGTCGAGCTTGGTGACCACGAGCTGGACATCGGCGCGCACAGCGGCTAGCGCCTTCTCCAGGCCTGGCCGAGCGCGGCCAATCCCGGTGAGCCCGTGGTCGACATAGGTGTGCTTCTCATCGACGCCGAGAGTCTTCAGCGCGTCGAGCTGAGCGGTGAGGTCCTGCTGTGCTGTCGAAACTCGCGCGTATCCGATCTTCATGGCCCAACTGTAGCGATTTAGGTCCCGTCATCTGGCCCTATCTCGGGCGCCCCTTACAGGACGCGGGCGATCGCGAATCTATGCGGTGTCCAGGCTCGTCTCCAGGTGTCCGCTGGACGACCGCCTTCCGGGCAGGCAAGAACCGCATCGAGTAGCCTTCTTGTCGTGGATCTCGCGAGCATTCTTGTCAACCTCGGAATATTTTTAGCAACCGTCATTGCCGCCATCGTGGCCTGGAGAGGCGTGCGTGACGCACAGAGCGCACGCGACGACGCGGCCGTTCATGAGGCTCAAGCTTTGGCTCATGCTCGGGAGGCTGCTGCGGCAGCGACCGATTCCGCTGCGGCTCAGAAGCGGGCGGCGCAGGCGCTTGAGGCGGCAAACCGTCGGGAGCAAGCGCGCGACGCGCAACGAACGCAATGGAGCGTGGCGAAAGTCGGCGGCGGTCGCTGGCGTGTGTCGAATAACACGGGGGGCGTGGCCAGCGATGTCGAATTTGAGCCAGTAAACGAAGAGAATGTACAGATGGAGGACGGCCTTCAATTCCGTGATGTTGCTGCTGGGCAGCCGGTCTTCATCCACTTTGGTGGAGGCATGACGGATCCGCCAACAGCGACGCTGCGCGCGGAATGGAACGACAGCCTCGATCGAGCACAGACGGCGGTCGTCGTGCTCGGTTAGGTAGACCTTTTCGACTCCTTCTCCGACTCCCTGGCCGTCAGTGCTTCGAGACAGACGCCGGCGAGCTGCCTGCTGAGCAAACACCGAACCACCCTTCCACGCCACTTCCGTTTGCTTTACTGTTCGCAATCGGCGTGAACGAGAGACCCAGTGCCACTGGATGATAGGCACTCAGGGATGACCTGAGGCAGCTGAACCCACGCGAGTTCGACGCAGTACCGGAGCACGTGGCCATTGAATGTATGCCTCGTATGGAATCGCTCATATGTATGTCATCAGTGTCTGAGATGCTTGGGTCATGACCTTACTTGACGACGTGATCAGCCAAGCATCAGATGGTGAGGCCACAGCGATGTTGCGCAAGCTCATGATCGTGGCGCACCGTCTCAAGGCAGCTCCATTGCTCACGTGGGTGAAGAACGAACTGAACGGTTACGAGTCAAAGGACGACCTTCCGTCATACCGCGGACCGATGCACGTCAATGTCCAAGCCCTGATCACCGGGCCCATGGGCTCCAAAGGCACGAACACACTTAGCTCACACGGCGTGCCTGATGGATTCGAAGGCCTGTTTAAGATCTCCTTTTTCGACCCGCTGGCCGGCATTCAGTCATTGGCCGAGGCATCGGACACTGTCGGCATGCCTTGGGATCCAGCAGTGGTTGGGATGTACAACGGATGGATCGACGCGGGGAAGGTGCCTTTCTTGGAGTACTGGGGCGTCTACAGCGCGACCAAGACCGTACCGCCATCCACGCTCAAGGGCATCGTCGATATCGTGCGCACGAAAGCACTTGAGATGGCGCTGGATCTCCAATCCGAGTTTCCCGATGCCGGTGAGGTCGGCGGCCCCACGGTCGAAGAGCCCGCGGTCAAGGCGGCGGTTACGCACATCACGAACAACATCTACGGCTCTGTGACTGGCCTAGCTCAAGGAAACGAAGTTCGGCAGAAGGTGACAGTAAAGGTCGGTGATCTGGCCGGCGCACTGACTGCGGCGAAGTCGTTCTTGGCCGACGAAGCGGTCACTGCGCTGTCGAAAATTCTGACGGAATCGGGCGACGATGACGAGAAGCGAGGCCGACTCGCTAGCTTTGCACAGAGCGTCAAGGCAGGAGCGGTGGCGCTTGCCGGTGGCGTCGCCGGCAATATCGCGGCTGATGGCGTCGTGGAGCTGGCGAACCAATTCTTCGGCTGGGCATCCGGCGCAGTTAGCTAAGGAGGCGTGGTCTTCGTGGGAGGCAAGATGTTGCTCGAGCAGGACGACGGCCTCGAGGGCATCGAAGCCGAATCAGTAGAGGGCTCTATGCGCACCACCGCGGATACCTCAAATTTCCAGAACGCTCAAGGTGATTATGGACGTTGATCCGGCTGAAGGGCGTCGCGAGTCGATAATCGATTGCCTCGCCAGCTGAGACCTCAACGGCGCGTTGCCTCACGAGGCTGGAATGGCTGTACGAGAGCACGTCGCCGGCAATCTCACCCTTGCGCAGGCGATCGATGCGCGAAATACCTCAGCCCAGTGATCGCATCGGCAACTGACGCGGGCACGCTCCGGCCTTTGATGTTCTCGACGGTTGCGCCGTTGACTAGCGCTTATCGTCGAACGGATCGACGATGCTCTGTACGCCGTGTTGAGGGCAGACGAAAATGAATGCGCACGCCGAGACCGACCAGGTCCTTAATTTCAAACCGAACGGTCGGTCGGCTTATCACCGCGCGCAGAACGTGATGTAAGAGCGCTCAGCGGTTCACCTTACGTGACATCGAGTTGCTAGAACTCGGCCCCGACTCGACCGAGGGTCTCCTTCGCATCGTCCATGCCGCCCACAACGAACGTTCCAGTGGCGGTCTCGTAGAACGTGCACCCGACGGGTTTAGACGAGCACATGCCAAAGACCCCCGCGGCCGCGACCGTTGACCGGCACTGCACCACGCCAACGTCCGCCAATTCTTGGGCGACTTGATCCGCCTCACAATTAGGCACCCACCCCTGTTGTCATCTATGTCTGGAGCCAATTGTGCCATCGTCATCGCCTCCATCATGCTGCTCGGTGGCTACCTCCGGCTGCGTCGTTCCTGGCGCATCGCATTGTCGCTGCTGACCCTGCTCGGTTTCACCATCCTGGTCACACCGGAGCCGAGCGTGCTGCGCTCGGCGGTCATGGCCACTCTCACCCTGGTCTCGATCGGTGCCGGTCGCCCAGGGCGCGGCCTGCCGACCTTGCTCGTCGTTGTCATCGCCCTGTTGGTGAGCGATCCGTGGCTGGCCCGCAACTACGGTTTCGCACTCTCGGTACTCGCAACGGCCGGGCTGTTACTCCTCGCCGGTCCCCTCGCACGCGTTCTGGCCCAGTGGATGCCGTCTGCACTCGCCGCGATCATCGCGATTCCCCTGGCCGCCCAACTGGCCTGCCAGCCCGTGCTGATTCTGCTGAACCCGAGCCTGCCGCTGTACGGAGTTCCTGCGAACATTCTCGCCGGTCCGGCCGCGCCGATTGCGACGGTGGTCGGGCTGATCGCCTGCATGATGTTGCCGCTCCTGCCGGGCGTGGCCGCGGGCCTGCTCGCCGTGGCCTGGCTGCCGTCGGCCTGGATCGCCGCGGTCGCTCAGACGGTGTCGATGCTGCCCGGCACCCGGCTGCCCTGGCCCGGCGGTGCACCCGGCGTGCTGTTGCTCGTGGTCGTCACGGTGCTCACCCTCGTGGTCGTGCTGCGTGGCCGGGCCGCCACTCCGGCCCGCTGGCCGGCCGCGGTACTGGTCGTGCTACTCATCGGCCTGGGCGGTTACGCCGGGTCGCTCATCGGAACCGGCATCGGCCGTGTCGTCTCCTTCCCGCCCGACTGGCAGATCGCCGCCTGCGACATCGGCCAGGGTGACGCCGTCGTCGTGCGGGACGGCGATCAGTACGGACTCGTCGACGTCGGGCCGGACCCTAAACTACTTTCCGCCTGCCTCGGCACCCTCGGCGTCAGTCGCATCAACCTGCTCGTGCTCACTCACTACGACCTCGATCACATCGGCGGAGTCGACGCCGTGATCGGACGGGTGGACACCGCGCTGGTCGGCGTGCCGGAGAACGCCCAGGACGTAAGCCTGCACGAGCGGCTCGCCGCGGGCGGTGCCGCCGTTCGGCAGGCCGCGCGCGGCGATTCCGGTACCCTGGGCGGCCTCACCTGGAACATTCTCTGGCCTATTCGGGGAGCGACGACGATGCAGGTGGGCAACCCGGGAAGTGTCACGATCATGTTCGACGGGCGGGGCATCCGTTCTATCTTTCTCGGCGATCTCGGGCAGGAGGCGCAGGATGGCCTGCGTCGCGCATCATCGCCCGGCCGGGTCGATGTGGTGAAGGTCGCGCATCACGGCTCGGCCGATCAAAGCCCCGAACTGTATGCGGAGCTGCGGGCGCGGGTGGGGCTGATCTCGGTGGGGGTAAAGAACACCTATGGGCATCCGACCGAGAAACTGCTGAATATTCTCGCTTCGGTGGGCACGCTGTCGGTGCGCACCGATCGGGAGGGGATAGCGGTGGTCGCTCCGGGGCCGGGCGGCACGCTCGTGCTCTGGACCGAGAAGGTCGCCGACCGTGGTTCGCCGGCGAACCCCACGCCGGCTGCCGAGAGCGTCGGTGGTGCGGGATAGGCTTGGTCGACAGCCGCACGAAACCCAAGGAGATCACTTTGGCCGCACGACCCGCCACGACCGGTTCCCGGTCCGGAAAGGCTGCCCCGGCCCGCACCAGTAAGGGCACCGTCATTCCCCAGTTGGGCTGGCATCAGGTGCGTCCGGCACCGATCGTGCTCGTCTCCGGCACCGAAACGTTCCTCGCCGAGCGAGCCATCCGCCAACTGCGCGACTTTCTCAAACTAGAAGATCCCAGCCTGGAAATCAGCGATGTGCAGGCCGACAGCTATGCGCCCGGTGAGCTGCTCACCCTGGCGAGCCCGTCACTGTTCGGTGAGCCACGCCTGATTCGGGTCAGCAATGTCGAGAAGTGCAGCGACACTTTTATGGCTGAAGCGCTCGACTACCTCGAGAACCCGGCCGACGACACCTATGTCGTGCTGCGGCACGGCGGGGGAGTGCGCGGCAAGAAGCTGCTCGACACCATTCGCAGCGGACTCGGCGGCGCCATCGAAATCGTCTGCACCGAGCTGAAGAAAGACACCGAGAAGTACGAATTCGCGACCAACGAGTTCAAAGCGGCGGGCAAGCGCGTCACGGCCAGTGCCCTGCGTCAGCTCGTTGCGGCGTTCTCCGACGACCTGGCCGAACTCTCGGCCGCCTGCCAGCAGCTCATCTCAGATGCGACCAGCGAGGTCACCGAGACCACGGTCGACCGGTACTACGGCGGTCGGGTCGAAACGAACGCCTTCAAGGTCGCCGACTGGGCCATTGCCGGTCGCAACGGCGAGGCGCTGGTTACCCTGCGGCACGCCCTCAGTTCCGGGGCGGATCCAGTACCGATCGTCGCGGCGTTCGCCATGAAGATCCGCACCATGGCGAAGGTATTCGGGGCCAGGGGCGGGTCGGCGCAGCTCGGCGCTCAGTTCGGCCTCGCTCCCTGGCAGGTGGAACGCGCGCAAAAAGACCTGCGCGGATGGAGCGATGAGGGTCTCGCGCGCTGCATCCTGATGTTGGCTGAAACGGATGCTGCGGTGAAGGGTGCCGGGCGCGACCCGGTCTTCGCCCTCGAACGCCTGATCGGCGTCATCGCCCGTCGCGGCGAGGAGTAATGCGGCTCTTTCCCGTCAGCGGTCGCCGGCGTCCGCGACCGTGATGGTGGAACGGTTCAGGTAGAGCCAGACTCCGTGCTGAAAGCTCGGGTTGCCACAGACCCGGCTGGCAACCCACACCGGCAGCAGGGTTGACGAACTGGCCAGATCGGTCGGCTTGGCCAGGGCCTCGAACGAGGACGGCAGGCTCGGGCAGTACTCCAGCTGCACTCGGCCGGTGACCTCGGAGAACTGCACCGAGACTGGTCGTTCGGCCGGGGGTGCCAGAATGCGCAGCGCCCCGAGTCCGGCAATCGCCATCACGGCAGCGATAGCGAACACGGCACCGAACCCCGACAGCGAGCGAATACGTCGAATCGTTCGCGCCGCCCGGTCGACTTCCAAATCCGAGCTGATCGAGCGGGCAGTGGCCATCGATGCCGCAAGGTAGAACGTGATTCCAATAAGTAGAAGCGCGATCGAGGCCAGTGCGAGGAACAGCTGGGTGCGCGTAGCGCCGTAAACATCTTCGCCCGTGTTGAGTGCCAGCCACACGGCAACGGCGAGGGCGGCGGCGCAAAGCAGCGCGGCCAGAAACCGAGCGTGTGCGCGTCGATGGGGGCCGCTGCTATCGGGGATCAAACTGGCCGGTGGGGTGCTCTTCACCGCGTCAGTCTAGTGGGGTCGCGCGCACCATCCCGCTCGCCGCCAGCAGGATCATTCGGGGTGTGTCGCACGAGCGCACAGCGGTCACCGGTGGGGTCCGTTCGGGTGCGGGTTGAACCGGCCGGGCTCGACTGAATGCAGAAAACCCCCGCCGTGATGGCGGGGGTTTTCTGTGCGACGAGGAGCGGCATCCGCTCTGTGCGAGCCGACACGGTTACCGACGCGCGGGTGGAGCCAGAACGGATCAGACGAGTGCGGAAACGGCCTTCGCGATGGCCGACTTCTTGTTCGCAGCCTGGTTCTGGTGGATAACACCCTTGCTGACGGCCTTGTCGAGCTTCTTGGAAGCAAAGGCGAGACCGACGACGGCCTTATCCTTGTCGCCAGCGGCAATCGCGGTGCGAGTCGCGCGAATCGCGGACTTGAACTCGCTCTTAACGGCCTTGTTGCGCTCCTGGGCCTTCTTGTTGGTGCCAATTCGCTTGATCTGCGACTTGATATTTGCCACGTTTTTTACGCTTTCGTTAGATTTTGTATGGACAGCCGCGAAAGCGGTAGAGGGCGCTCGAACGGCGAAAATCGTGCGGGGTGGGACCCAACACGCAAGCCAACCACTAACGCTACCAGCAATCGTCCCGACCCCCAAACCGGCTGTGCCCGCGCGAGCGAATACCTCGTGAGCGGATGACCGCCCCCGATATGGGTGCGCGCTACGCCGGCTTACCGTAGCGTCTGCCCGTATCGGGCGCACCCATGCCGATGCCGCGCTACCGCAGGGACTGCTGCAGATACTGCTCAGTCTCCGTGAAGACTAGCCGGCCAAGTGCTCCGTTGACGATGGGCAATTGCGGCGGGACGTGCCCGCATTCGACGTTTCCGATGATGGGAAGACCGAGCGTACCCAGGGCGTCCAGCCCGGCCTCCAACTGCGTCAGCGTGGGGGAGTCCTTCGCTCCGGTCCGGCCCACGAGCACGGCGGCCGCTCCGTCGAAGAAGCCGGCCAGTCGCATCCCGTGCAGGTATCGGCAGATGGCGGTCGCCTCGTCACCGGCGGCCTCGATGTAGACGAGGGTGGCGATATCCGTTTCTCCGCACAAGCGGGACATGAGCAGCGTGGAGATGTCCGAATAGCCGACGATCCAGGTTGGATCAGCGGCGGCGATGGCATCGAAATCCAGGTGCGCGATGAGATCGATCGCCGTCTCGCCGCCCCAGGGCGGAACGACAGCGCGCACTCGTGGGTCGAGGAGCATCCGCATGAACTCGGCGGCGCGCTGCTCCACCGGCGCACTGAGCCATGACCGCGCCCGATACGGGTAGCCGCAACGCCGGTTACCATAGCCCGCACCCATATCGGGCGCGGTCACGCGGTTGCGGAGCGCAACGAGGTCATTCGGGCCGAGATCGGGCGCGGCCAAGCGGATGCTGCAGCCTCAGTCCGCCCGCCACACTTGCTCGGCGATCCGCAGCAGGATCGCGGTGAACCGCTCGGGCTGGGCCAGGCTCGACAGGTGCGTCGCCCCCGGCACCACAACGACCTCCCCGTTTCGGCAGGCCGCGAGAAAGCGCCGTTCGTTCAGCCGAAAATGATCGAGGGCACCGTTGACCAGCCAGATCGGGCCCGGATACGCCGCCAGGCTCGCCAGAGGAGTCAGCGTCGAGGTCGCGCGCAGCCCGGCATCCATTACGTCGAGCGCCGCCCCGCCGGCGAGTACATCGCGCGCGCCCGCCGCGGGCAGAAGCCGGCGCGCCATGGTTTCGTGCAGCCACAGCCCTCGATCGGGCAGGCGATGAATTGAACGGGCCAGCAGTCGATACCCCTCAAGCAGCGGGCCTTTCGGAACGGCGCTGCAACCGGCGGCGACGAGTCCGGCCACGCGGTCGGGGTGTCGGGCAGCGTAAGCCACGGCGTAATAACCGCCGAGCGACAGCCCCACGAGCAGGACCCGGCCACCGAGCGTCTCCACCCCGGCGTCGATGGCGGCGAGCGCGGCCGACACTGTGAAGGGCTCATTCATGCGCTGCCCGTGACCGGGCAAATCGATCGCCAGCACCGGATACCCGGCTGCCCGCAGCTTCTGCTCCTGAAAACGCCACATCGTGGCCGACGCGCGAATGCCGTGCACGAGCAGAACCGGCACGCGGGCCTCGGGAATCTCCATGGCGTGAGCCTAGTCAGCCGCGGCGACAGTCGGCTGGGCACCGCCGGGACGCAGGACTCCTGGCGATCCTCGATCGGGCCGCCGGGCTTCCGAGCACCATGTTTAGGGTAGAACCATGACTATTGCTCCCGCGTCCACCCTGACCGCCATCATCAACGCCCACGTCGTACCGGTTGTCGGCGACCCCATCCCGAACGGCACGGTGCTGATCGAGAACGGCAAGATCACCGCGATCGGCGCCGACCTGACCGTGCCGCCCGCCGCGCGAATCATCGACGCGACCGGCAAATGGGTGCTTCCCGGCTTCATCGAAGCGCATGGGCACGTTGGTATCCACGAAGAGGCAAATGGATGGGCCGGCGATGACACCAACGAGATGACCGGCCCGAATATGGCCGCGGTTCGCGCCATCGACGCCATCAACATTGACGACGAAGGTTTTCGTGACGCACTCTCCGGCGGAGTCACCACGGTCGTCGTCAAGCCCGGCTCCGGCAACCCGATCGGCGGCCAGTCGGTCGCGATCAAGAGCTGGGGCGGTCGCACCATTGACGAGCAGGTGATCAGCGACTCGGTGAGCATCAAGAGCGCCCTCGGCGAGAACCCGAAGCGGGTCTACGGCGACAAGAAGCAGACCCCGAGCACTCGCCTCGGCGTGACCCTGATCATTCGGCAGGCCTTCGTCGACGCCCAGAACTATGTGACGGCGCGCGATGCCGCCACCGAGAAGGGCGACACCTTCACCCGCGACCTCGGCAAGGAGGCCCTCGCCCGGGTGCTCTCCGGCGAACTGGCCTGGGACCAGCACGTGCACCGCCACGACGACATTGCCACGGCCATCCGTTTGGCCGAAGAATTCGGCTACCGCCTCGTGATCAATCACGGCACCGAGGGCCACAAGATCGCCGACGTGCTGGCCGAGAAGAAGATTCCGGTCATCTTCGGACCCATGCTCACCGCGCGTACCAAGGTGGAACTCCGCGACAGGGCGATCGGCAACCTCGCCGTGCTCGCCGCCGCCGGCGTGCTCGTCGCCATCACGACCGACCACCCCGTCGTTCCGGTGAACTTTCTCGTGCACCAGGCGTCCCTCGCTGTGAAGGAGGGACTGCCGGTGCAGACCGCGCTCGAGGCTCTCACCGTCAACCCGGCCGTCATCCTCGGGCTCGACAGCCGGGTCGGCTCCCTCAGCGTCGGCCTCGACGCCGACGTCGTGATCTGGTCGGGCGACCCGCTCGACCTCGGTTCGCGCGCCGAACTCGTGCTCATCGACGGCACCCCGGTCTACCGCTACAGCGACGGCTTCGGCCAGGTCGTCGAGCGAGCCAATCGCGCCTAATTTTTCTTGAGCAGGAGTGTCGATTCCGGCCTGTCTCGATCGTCATGTCGGTGTCACTATCAAATGATCAGAAGGGAAATCACCCTGCAGTGCTCATTGCTCGTCCTGAGCCAGGAAGCCGGCGACGCCCAGGTTGACGAAGCGGCCATGGAATGGGGTCGCAAGGCCTTTGACGCCTACGCGAAGTCACTCGATGCCGCCATCGGCTGGGCGCGGCAGTGTCCGGCGGCCCTCTACGGCGCCGTCGAGAGTCGCCCGTCGGCGGTCATCTTCCGGGATGGACAATGGCAGACCCCGGGCAGCGACACGGCCCAGGCCTGACCAGCAGAACGGATGCCGGGGCGCGGGCCGAGCAGGTGGCCCGCGCCCCGGCGAGCATCAGCTTGCGGTCGGTGACGGCCGGGTGGACGAACGGGCCGGTGTCAGTCGTTCCGGTAGATCTCCGATCGGTGACCGAGCGCAGAGACGGTACAACCGCTCCGAGCATGGGACAATGGACGAACTATGTCACCGAGAGCCCTTCACGCGCTGGAACCGGCCGCCACGGCCCCCGAGTTCATCCGCAACTTCTGCATCATCGCCCACATCGACCATGGCAAGTCGACGCTCGCCGACCGCATGCTGCAGATCACCGGCGTCGTCGACGAGCGTTCCATGCGGGCCCAGTACCTGGACCGCATGGATATCGAGCGTGAACGCGGCATCACCATCAAGAGCCAGGCCGTGCGCATGCCGTGGGAGCTGGACGGCGTCACCTACGCGCTGAACATGATCGACACCCCCGGTCACGTCGACTTCACCTACGAGGTCTCCCGCAGTCTCGCCGCCTGCGAGGGCGCCATTCTGCTGGTTGACGCGGCCCAGGGCATCGAAGCCCAAACCCTCGCCAACCTTTACCTCGCCCTCGAGAACGACCTCACGATCATTCCCGTGCTCAACAAGATCGACCTGCCGGCCGCCGACCCCGAAAAGTACGCCCGCGAACTCGCGAGCCTCATCGGCGGGCGCCCGGAAGACGTGCTGCGCGTCTCCGGTAAGACCGGCGCCGGCGTCGAGGAACTGCTCGACCTCGCCACCACCATGATTCCGGCGCCGAAAGGCAACCCGGATGCCGCCGCCCGCGCCATGATCTTCGACTCGGTCTACGACAGCTACCGCGGCGTCGTCACCTACGTGCGCATGATCGACGGGCACCTGAAGGCCCACGAAAAAATTCAGATGATGTCGACCAAGGCGACCCACGAGATCCTCGAGATCGGCGTAATCTCGCCGGAACCGGTGGAGAGCAAGGGCCTGCGCGTCGGCGAGGTCGGCTACCTGATCACCGGCGTGAAAGACGTGCGCCAGTCCAAGGTCGGCGACACCATCACGACCGCCGTGCGCCCCGCCACCGACGCCCTGCCCGGCTACGACGAACCCCAGCCCATGGTGTTCTCCGGCCTGTACCCGATCGACGGCAGTGACTACCCGGCGTTGCGCGAGGCCCTCGACAAGCTCAAGCTGTCTGACGCCAGTCTCGGGTACGAGCCGGAGACATCCGTTGCGCTCGGTTTCGGTTTTCGCTGCGGGTTTCTCGGACTGCTGCACCTGGAAATCATCACCGAGCGTCTCGAACGCGAATTCAACATCGACCTCATCACGACCGCGCCGAGCGTGCCCTACGAGGTCACCACCGACGACAAGCGCACCATCACGGTGACCAACCCGAGCGAATACCCCACCGGTAAGATCGCCAAGGTGCTCGAACCCATGGTGAAGGCGGCCATTCTCGCGCCGAAAGACTACGTCGGCGTCATCATGGAACTGTGTCAGAGTCGCCGCGGCACCCTGCTCGGCATGGAATACCTCGGCGAAGACCGGGTCGAGATTCGCTACTCGATGCCGCTCGGTGAGATCGTGTTCGACTTCTTCGACATGCTCAAGGGCCGCACCGCCGGCTACGCCTCGCTCGACTATGAGCCCTCCGGCGAGCAGGAAGCCGACCTGGTGAAGGTCGATATTCTGTTGCAGGGCGAGCAGGTCGACGCCTTCAGTGCTATCGTGCACCGCGACAAGGCCTACGCCTACGGGGCGCTCATGACCGGTCGCCTGCGCAAGCTTATTCCGCGCCAGCAGTTCGAGGTGCCCATCCAGGCCGCGATCGGTGCCCACATCATCGCCCGTGAAAGCATCTCGGCGATGCGCAAGGACGTGCTCGCCAAGTGCTACGGCGGTGATATCTCGCGCAAGCGCAAGCTGCTGGAGAAGCAGAAAGAGGGCAAGAAGCGCATGAAAATGGTCGGCCGGGTCGAAGTTCCCCAGGAAGCCTTCATCGCCGCTCTGAGCGGCGATATCGAGACCAAAGATAAGAAGTAGAGCGGATGCGCAGAACCACCTTCACCGACGCCGCCGTCAGCTACGCTGCCATCGGCGGCACGCTCGCGCCCGACCTGATGAGCTATCCGCCGCGCGGCTACCGTCCGATGGAGCAGAGCGTGAAGCTCGGCAGCTCCCAGGATCGGTTCGAGGCCGCGACCAAGTTGCTGATGACCTGGGGAATCCAGCGGGGCAGCGGCATGGAGGTGACCGACCTCGAAAACGGCACCGGCGTGCAGTACACGCCGGTGACCTTTGGGCCCGACGGCGCCCCGGCGGTCGGCCAGCAGCATCCGGTCAACGAAGCGACCTTTGCCGATGACGGCACCCCGTACATCGCCAACGGCATGACGGCGACGCTGAAAATGAAGGTGTGGCTGTTCCGCGTCACCGCGCGGGTCCGCGTTGTCTACGTGATCGACGAGGCGGCCCGCATCGGGTTCGCCTACGGCACCATGGCCGGTCACCCGGAAAGCGGCGAGGAATCCTTCATCGTCGAGCTCCGGGAGGACGACTCGGTCTGGCTGACTATTCGCTCGTTCTCGCGGGCCAGCACCTGGTATTACCGGCTGGCCTGGCCGGTGCTGCGTTTTCAGCAGGCCAAATTCACCCGGCTCTACCTGCGGGCGTTGCACCCCGTTGGCGCCATCAAATAGAACGTACTGGAGCACCACCCATGGCCGGACCCCACCCCGTCGGCGATCCCGCACCCGACGATGGCCTCCTTCCCGCGTCGGCGGCCGTTGACGCCTTCGTGCGCGATTTCGGCGTGTACTTGCACGTGCCGTTCTGCCGGGTGCGCTGCGGCTACTGCGACTTCAACACCTACACCGCGACCGAACTGCGCGGCGTCAAGCAGAGCGACTACGCCAGCCAGGCCGTGCTCGAGGTCGAAGCGGCCGGGCGCATCCTGACCGCATCGGGCGTTCCCAAACGCTCCGTCGCCACCGTGTTCTTCGGCGGAGGTACGCCAACGCTGCTGCCGGTGACCGACCTCGCGAAGATGCTCAGTGCAGTGCGCGACCAGTGGGGCCTGGCCGCCGGGGCCGAAGTCACCACCGAGGCCAACCCCGACTCGGTCGACGCCGCCTACCTCGGTGCCCTCGCCGATGCCGGATTCACCAGGGTGTCCTTCGGCATGCAGTCGGCTGTGCCGCACGTGCTCGCGACGCTCGAGCGCACCCACGATCCCGAGAGGGTTCCGCTCGTGGTCGAGTGGGCCCGGGCCGCCGGGCTCGATGTGAGCCTTGACCTCATCTACGGCACGCCGGGGGAGTCGCTGGCCGACTGGCGCGCCAGCCTCGAGCAGGCGCTCAGCCTGCACCCAGACCACCTGAGCGCGTATTCGCTCATCGTCGAAGACGGCACCAAGCTGGCTCGGCAGATTCGCCGCGGCGAGATCGCGCCGACCGACGACGACCAGCAGGCCGACTTCTACGAACTGGCCGACGAGCTTCTCGCCGCCGCCGGGTACGACTGGTACGAGGTCAGCAACTGGGCCACGAGCGACGCGCACCGCTCCCGCCACAACCTCGCCTACTGGACCGGCCAGGACTGGTGGGGCGTCGGCCCCGGCGCACACAGCCACGTCGGCGGGGTGCGCTGGTGGAACGTGAAGCATCCGGCCGCCTATTCCGAACGGATGCTCGGCGGCCTGTCCCCGGCCGCCGGCCGCGAGACGCTCGACGCGCCCACCCGCGAGCTCGAACGCATCCTGTTGCAGAGCCGCATCCGCACCGGAATTTCGGTGGCGTCGCTGTCTGCTGCGGGCCGGATCGAGGTGGCCAGCCTTATCGCCGACGAACTCATCAACGCGAAAGCGGCCCTCGCCGGGACCATCGAACTGACCCTGCGCGGACGGCTGCTGGCCGACGCCGTGGTGCGGCGGCTGAGCGACTAGAGCTGAGCGACCAAAGCGGGGCTTAGCTGACGAACTTGATCGTGAGTGGGTAGGTGTAACCCTGTCCGCGGTTCGCGGCCAGCGCCGCCAGAATCATGAACACGACGGCCACGATCGCGAGCGGTATGTAGAGAATGCCGCCGATGCCGATCGTGACAATCGTGATCGGAACGAGTACCGCCACGTAAATCAAGAGGGAGATCTGAAAGTTCAGGGCGGTCGCGGTGTGCGCGCGGATGAACGGTCCGCGATCGCGCAGCATGAGGTAGCCGATGAGGGCCGGTACGAAACCCAGGGCTGCCGCGCTGAAGATAATCCCACCGACGTGGATCAGCGTCGCCCACAACTTCTCGTCCGCGGGGCTCATCGGGGTGGCGGGGGTGGACTGGTACGGATTCTGCTCAGACATGAGGGCCTCTCGCTGTACGGCCGGTCACTGGCACGGCGGTGCCAGTGACCTCCAGACTAATCGCCCCGCCGTCGGTCGGAGCCAGGAGGCGCTACTTGATCAGGCGCAGCGCGAACGGGTACCGGTAGTTCTTTCCGTCCTTGGCCTGTACAAATCCCATGATCGAGAAGATGACCCCGGCCAGCCAGACGATCCAGCCCAGGCCCGCGAGCAGCCCGCCAATGCCGAACGTGACCAGGGCGAGGAACGTCGACACCACGGTGATCGCGACATAGGCGATCAGCAGGGTGATCTGAAAGTTCAGCGCCTCCTTCGCCTCGGTGTTGGTGAAGCGCCCTCGGTCTTTGAAGACCAGCCAAATGATCAGGGACGGAAGAAAACTCAGGATGCCGCCGAGGTGTGCCAGCGAAGCCCACTGGCGATCGTCGGCCTCCGAGAGCGGGGCCGCCACGACCGGCGTGGAATAGGGACTTGCACCGGGCTGGCTGTTCGGCGGTTGGCCATATTGCGGCTGGCCGACGTTGGGCTCACGGTAGTTGGAATCACCGGGAGGTTGTGCCTGTGGATCGCTCATGATCGTGCCTTTCGCTCAAAGAGGTGGGAGCGTATAGCGGTAATTAAACGCTCATTTCGGGGTACTGGCAATGGGTGTACTCAGCCGGAACCCGGCCGGTCGCGATAGGATTGGCAGTCAGTGGATGCGAGTGCCAACGGCGTGCCGGCAAACCTGCGTTCCATGGTGCCCAGGGCGCGCGAGGCGAGCGGCATCCGTTGGGCCGAAGCTCTACCTCAAGAATCAGGAAGGCGGGTGCAATGGTTTCCGACCGTGGCCTCGATGTTCTGCGCGTGATCGTGCAGGACTACGTTGCCTCCCGTGAACCCGTCGGCTCCAAATCCATCGTGGACCGGCACTCCTTCGGCGTCTCCGCCGCCACCATTCGCAACGATATGGCCCTGCTCGAAGAAGAAGAGCTCATCGCGGCACCGCACACTTCCTCCGGTCGTATACCCACCGACAAGGGGTATCGCGTTTTCGTCGACCACCTCGCTGATCTGCGTCCACTCACCCCGGCACAGCGTCAGGCCATCGAAACGTTCCTCGGCCACTCCGCCGACCTCGACGAGGTGCTCGTGCGCAGTGTGCGGCTGCTCTCGCAGCTGACCCACCAGGTTGCGCTCGTGCAATACCCCTCTCTGTCGCGCGCCAAGGTTCGCCACATCGAGTTCGTACCGCTGACCGAAACCCGCATCCTGTCGGTACTGATCACCGATTCCGGTGGCGTCGAACAGCGCGTGATCGATCTGCCGCGCGCGCTCGACGAGCAGACACTCGGCGAGGTGCGTGCCCGTCTCAATGTTGCCGTGGTCGGGCTCGGCATGGCCGAGGCATCCGCTGCCCTCGCCGCCAGCGTCTGGCCGGGGTCACCAGCGTTGCAGCCGATCGTCGACCTCATCACGAGCACCCTCGCGGACCAAGTCGGTTCCAACCGGCAGGACAAGCTCGTCATGGCCGGTGCGGCCAACCTCGTTCGCACCGAAGAGGACTTCTCGGGCAGCATCTACCCGGTGCTCGAGGCCATCGAAGAGCAGGTGGTGCTGTTGCGCCTGTTCGGCGAGATGGAGACCGACCAGCACGGCGTGTCGGTGAGTATCGGCCGCGAGAACGCGGCCTTCGGGCTACCGGAGGCGAGCGTGCTGACCAGCGGCTATACGGCCAACGGCAACCTGGCCCGTCTGGGCGTGCTCGGGCCGACTCGCATGGACTATTCCAACAACATGGCGGCGGTGCGCGCCGTCGCCCGTTACCTGTCTCGCCTGCTCGGCGAGACCTAGAGCTCGGGCCGCCCGGCGGCCTCTTCATCATTTCGAACAACCATCACAACTCAAGGAGAGCCACCTTTGGCTGACCACTACGAAGCGCTGGGCGTTGACCGCGACGCGACCACCGATCAAATCAAGAAGGCGTACCGTCGCCTGGCCCGCGAACTGCACCCAGACGTGAACCCCGGCGCCGAGGCGTCGGAACGGTTCAAGAGCATCACGCACGCCTACGACGTGCTGAGTGACGCGAAACAGCGCCAGAAGTACGACCAGGGCGGCGGCCAGAACGGCGGCTTCGACGGGCAGAACTTCGGCAACTTCGGTGACATCTTTGAGACCTTCTTCGGGGGGGGAGGCGGCAGCAGCCGCGGCCCGCGCTCCCGCCGCGAACGCGGCCAGGATGCCCTCATTCGGGTCGAGCTCGACCTCGACGAGGTCATCTTCGGCACGCACCGCGACCTCGAGGTCGACACCGCGATCGTCTGCGACACCTGCAAGGGCTCGTGCTGCGCGCCCGGCACGTCACCGATCACCTGTGATATCTGCCACGGCACCGGGAGCATCCAGCGCGCAGTGCGCTCCCTGCTCGGTAACGTCATGACGTCGAGCCCGTGCGGATCCTGCCGCGGCTACGGCACCATCATCGCCACGCCGTGCATGACCTGTTCCGGCCAGGGCCGCGTGCGCGCCCGCCGCACGGTTCCGGTCGACATCCCGGCCGGCGTTGACACCGGCCTGCGCCTGCAGATGCCCGGGAGCGGTGAGGCCGGCCCGGCGGCCGGCCCGAACGGCGACCTCTACCTCGAGATGAAGGTGCGCCACCACGACGTGTTCAGCCGTGATGGCGACGACCTGATGTGCTCGCTCGACGTGCCAATGACCAGTGCCATTCTCGGCACGAGCGTCACCGTGAAGGCCCTCGACGGTGACATCGAGGTGGAGATTCGCCCCGGTTCGCAAAGCTCAGAGGTGCTCACTATCAAGGACCGCGGCATCACCAAGCTGCGCGGCAGCGGTCGTGGCGACCTCAAGATCGGCATCCACGTACTCACGCCGACCAAGCTCGACCACAAGGAACGCGACCTGATCGAACAGTTCGCCGCCCGGTATTCAGCCCCCGCACCCACCCTGAGCCAGTACCAGCAGGGTTTGTTCGCCAAGCTGCGCGACCGGTTCCTCGGCTAACGTGGCACATTTCTACCTGCAGGAAACGCTCCGGGCGGCGCAGTGTCGCCCGGGGCAGGTCGTTTCTGTCGACGGCGCCGAAGCACGGCACGCGGTCACGGTCAGCCGGGTTCGTCCAGGGGACCGGCTCCGCCTGGGTAATGGGGCCGGGTTGCTGCTCGAGGGAACGGTGCTGACGGCGGACGCCGCGGTGTTGACCCTGCGCGTCGACGAGGCGAGCGAGACGGCGGCGGCGACGCCGCGCATCCGCTTGGTGCAGGCCCTGGCCAAGGGCGACCGTGACGAACTGGCCATTCAGGCCGCCACCGAACTCGGCGTCGACGGCGTCATTCCCTGGGCCGCCGCGCGCTCCATCACCAAGTGGGAGGGCGCCAAAGTCGCCAAGGGCCACGACCGTTGGAGCACGATCGTGCGCGAGGCCAGCAAACAGTCGATTCGCGCCTGGCTGCCGGGCGTCGCGCCGCTCGCCAGCACCAAACAGCTGGCCCTGCTGGCCGTCACGACACGGATGCTGCTTCTCGACCCGACCGCGACCGGTCGCCTCACCAAGGTCGCCCCGCCCACCGACGACCGCGACATTCTGCTCGTCGTCGGCCCCGAGGGCGGAATTTCCCCGGCCGAACTACTCCTGCTGGAGCAGGCCGGCGCCACCCAGGTGCGCCTTGGCGACACCGTGCTGCGCACGTCGACCGCCGGACCAGCCGCTCTCGCCATCCTCAACGCGACGCTCGGCCGCTGGTAGCGCCGCTTAAGATAGAGGCATGTCTTCTTCCGGTTCCCCGCCGTCCATTTTCAGCCGCATCATCGCGCGTGAGATTCCGGCGACGATTGTCGCCGAGACCGAGCACATCATCGCGTTCCTCGACATCGCCCCGAAAGCACCGGTGCACGTCGTCGTCACCACCAAAGACCCGCAGTACCAGAACGTGGTCGAGCTCGCCGCCGGAAACTCGGTCCTGCTCGCTGAACTCGTGGCCGTGGCCGAGCAGATCGCCGCGGAGCGCACCAACGGGCAGTTCCGTCTCGTCTTCAACACCGGAGCGGCCGCCGGCCAGACCGTCTTCCACGTGCACGCTCACGTCATGGGCAGCCCGGAACTGACCGACCATCTCGGGGAGGACTCGCTTGGCACACTCTGAATTGCGTTTCACCGTCGATGGCGTCGCCATGGTGCGCCTGCTCGGCCCTGAAGACCGCTTCCTGAGCACGATCGAGGCCGAGTACCCCAACGTTGACGTGCACGTGCGCGGCAACGACGTCACCCTGAGCGGCTCAGCCGATGATGTGGAAGCCGTGCGCCGCCTGATCGAGGAACTGCAACGTGCCCTTCGCGCCGGCCACGACCTCGGCGAAACCGAGGTCGCCACCTCGGCACGGATGCTTGCCGCCGACAGCTCTGTGAGCCCCTCCGCCCAGCTCGGTGCCCCCATCCTCACGGCGCGCAACAAGAGTATTCGGGCTAAATCGATCGGCCAGAAGGATTACGTCGACGCCATCGACGAGAACACCATCGTGTTCGGTATCGGCCCGGCCGGAACCGGCAAGACCTACCTCGCCATGGCGAAGGCGGTGCGCGCCCTGCAAAATAAGGAGGTCGAGCGCATCATTTTGACCCGGCCCGCCGTCGAGGCCGGCGAACGGCTCGGTTTTCTGCCCGGCACCCTGACCGACAAGATCGACCCCTACCTGCGGCCGCTCTACGACGCGCTCGGTGAGATGCTCGACCCCGAACTCATCCCGAAGCTGCTCGCCGCCGGAACCATCGAGGTCGCACCGCTCGCCTACATGCGCGGGCGTACCCTCAACGCAAGCTTCGTCGTGCTCGACGAAGCCCAGAACACCACGCCGGAGCAGATGAAGATGTTCCTGACCCGGCTCGGCTTCGGTTCGAAGATGGTCATCACCGGCGACGTCACCCAGATCGACCTGCCGGCCGGCACGAGCGGTCTCAAACTGGTCACCCGCGTTCTCGACGGGATCGACGACATCCACTTCGCCTATTTGAGCAGCGCCGACGTGGTGCGTCACTCGCTCGTCGGCCGCATTGTCGACGCCTACACCGAGTACGACGAGAAAAAGCAGGCCCTTCGCCAGGAGAGCGCCGAAGCGCGTGAATTTGTTAATCGCGGTCCCCAGCGCGCCAGCGCCGCCGGTCGCAACCCGAAACGGAGTTCCAGTTGAGCATCGAAATCAACAACGAGTCGGCCATCCCGGTCGATGAGGCGGCCATCCAGCGCCTCGCTGCCTTCGCGCTCGACACCATGCACGTGCACGCCGACGCCGAACTCGCCATCGTGCTCGTCGATGAGGGCGCGATGGAACAACTGCACGTGCAGTGGATGGACGAGCCCGGCCCCACCGACGTGCTGAGCTTTCCGATGGACGAACTTCGCCCCGGAACCGAGGAACAGGAGACCCCGCCGGGTCTGCTCGGCGATATCGTGCTCTGCCCGCAGGTCGCCAAGGAACAGGCGGAAACCGCCGGCCACAGCACCCTCGACGAGCTGCTGTTGCTGACCACCCACGGCGTGCTGCACCTGCTCGGCTTCGACCACGCCGAACCCGACGAAGAAAAGGAAATGTTCGGCATTCAACGCGACATTCTCATCGGCTTCGCCATGCAGGAACGACAACGCCACTGATGCTCCACGTGTGGTTTATTTATGCGGCGGTCATCCTGGTGGTGTTCGCCGGGCTCATGGCCGCCGTTGATGCCGCGATCACGACCCAGTCCCGGGCCGACATCGCGAGCCTGGTGGCGAATCATCGCGCCAAACGGTCGCTCCAGGCCATCGCCGACGACACCGGCGCGCACCTGAACGCGATCAACTTCATTCGGATCACCGCCGAGACCACCGCCGCCGTGCTGGTGACGCTGGTCTTTGCAACCACGATCGATGCCCTCTGGCTGGCACTTCTGCTGTCCGCGCTCATCATGACCTCGGTTTCGTTCGTGTTGGTCGGGGCGAGCCCGCGCAGCGTGGGCCGCGCGCATCCGGTTAATTTGCTGACCGCGACCGCACTGCTCGTGCACGTCGCCCGCGTGCTGCTCGGACCGGTAGCCAATGCCCTTGTCGCCCTCGGCAACCGGGTCACACCTGGGCGTACCAAACTGGCCACCTTCACGTCCGAAGACCAGCTGCTCAGCATGGTCGACGAGGCTACCGAGCTGGACGTGATCGAGGAAGATGACCGCGAGCTCATCCACTCCATCTTCGAATTCAGCGAGACGGTCGTACGCGAGGTGATGATTCCGCGTACCGACATGATCACCATCGACGCCGACGCCACCATCGACGCGGCCATGGGCCTATTCCTGAGCAGCGGCACTTCGCGGGTGCCCGTGCTGGACGGCGAGGTCGACGACGTTGCCGGCATCCTGTACCTGCGTGACGTGGCACGGCTGGTGTTCGAGCGGCCGATCAACGCGCTGCAGCTCACCGTGGCCGACCTGGCCAGGCCGGCCGTGTTCGTGCCCGAGTCGAAGAAGGCCGACGACATGTTGCGACAGATGCAGCTGGAGTCCAACCACCTGGCCATGGTCGTCGACGAGTACGGCGGAATCGCCGGCCTGGTCACCCTCGAAGACCTGATCGAGGAGCTCGTCGGCGATATCTCCGACGAGTACGACCGTGACGTGGTCGAGGTCGAAGACCTCGGCGACGGCCATTTTCGGGTGAGCGCCCGACTGCCGGTCGACGAACTGGGTGAGCTGTTCGACCTGGAACTCGACGACGACGACGTCGACTCGGTGGGCGGCCTGCTGGCCAAAGCCCTCGGGCGATTGCCCGTGGCCGGCTCGGTCGCGTCGGTCAGTGGACTCAATCTCACCGCTGAACGCACCGAAGGCCGGCGCAGACGCATCAGCACCGTGCTGGTGGAACGCGATGAAGCTTTGATTGATGCGCAGACCGCATTCCTCACGGTACCGACTGCTAACACCAGCAGCACAAGCACAGCGTCTGATGATGAAGGAGAACGGTCATGACCGAAGCGACACCGGCACACCCCGCCGATTACCGAGCGGGATTCGTCTCGTTTGTGGGACGCCCCAACGTGGGCAAGTCCACCCTGACGAACGCGCTGGTGGGGGAGAAGGTCGCGATCACGTCGTCGAAGCCGCAGACCACCCGCCGGGCCATCCGCGGCATCGTGCACCAGAAGAACGGCCAGCTTATTCTGGTGGACACCCCCGGCATCCACCGCCCGCGCACCCTGCTCGGTGAGCGCCTCAACAGCCTCGTCACCGCCACCCTGGCCGGCGTCGACGTGATCGGCCTGTGCATCCCGGCCAACGAGCCGATCGGCCCGGGCGATAAGTTCATCAATGAACAACTGGATGCCTTCCCGCGGGCCAAAAAGGTCGCCATCGTCACAAAGATTGATGCGTCCTCTAAAACCAACGTGGCCAACCAGCTGCTCGCCGTCTCCCAACTGCGGGATTGGGAGGCGATCGTTCCGATCTCGTCAACCAGCCGGATCCAGCTGGACACGCTCGCCACCGAGCTGCTGCGCCTGCTGCCACACGCGGATGCCCCCCTCTACCCGGCCGACACCGTTACCGACGAGACCCTCGAGTCCCGCATCTCTGAATTCATCCGCGAGGCCGCCCTCGAGGGCGTCACTGACGAGCTGCCGCACTCCATCGCCGTCACCATCGATGACATCATCGAGCGGGACGACCAGGAACTGGTCGAGATCTACGCCAACCTGTTCGTCGAGCGCGACAGCCAGAAGGGCATCATCATTGGCAAGTCGGGCAGCCGGCTCAAGGATGTCGGCACCCGCGCCCGCAAGCAGATCGAACCGCTCGTCGGCAAGCGTGTGTTTCTCTCGTTGCGGGTGAAGATCGCCAAGGAATGGCAGCGCGACCCGAAGCAGCTCGGCCGCCTCGGCTTCTAACAGCTCTTCGGTAGCCGTCAGTACCGCGCTGGTCGAGGCGCGAGGAACGAGTGATCGAGACCGCACCCACCCGCGTCATGCCCGGCTGGCAGCGGCACCAGTGGCAGGATGCCGGGCACCGGGCACCGTGAAAGTTCAGTTTCGGTCGTCGTCGGGCGGGCGACCCGGTCTCGGGTCGTCTCCGTCCCGTTGGTCGAGCTGGTCGAGACCGCCATCCCGTGACGGGTGGCTGTCTGCGGTGTCTGCCCCGGGGGCGTCGGTAGGAGCTGGTCGAGCGGGAGGTGTTCGGCCATGAGTGGATTCTTGCTGGGTAGGGCGATCAGCGTTTGTTCGGGGTCGATTTCGATCGGGGGTTGTAGCCAGTACTGGTCGTTCTGGAGATGGATCGTCCAGTGTCGGTTGTGCAACAGCATGTGATGGTGTGCACACAGTGAGATGGCGAAATTGATGTTGGAAGGTCCCTGATCAGACCACATTTTTATATGGTGAGCTTCTGTCCACGATGGTGGTTGGTCGCAGCCGGGCCAGCGGCATCCGCCGTCGCGCGCGGCGAGGGCTCGGCGTTGTTCACGGTTGAAGAGACGTTCGTCTCGTCCGACGTTGAGGGGTTGCCCGGACTGACTGAACAGGATTCCGAGGTATCCGGTGTCGCAGAGGTGCCGGTCGATCGTCTCCGCGGACACCGGAGCGGGGTTGCCTTCGAGGTAGCCGAAGGCTGATGTGGCGCTTCGGATCCCGGAAATGCCGCTCTGCGTCGTGCCGCTTTCCGTGGTTTCAGCCGCGGGGGTCGGGCCAGCCGCAGGGGCCGGGCCAGTGCGGGCCGGGCCAGCTGTCGGGCCGGCTGCCGGGCCGGCTGCCGGTGCCGCCGTTGCGTCGGCTGCTGGGTCAGCAATGGTGGTGGGGCGGTCGGGTTCGGTGACGATGATCTGCACGACCGGGCGGCGTCCGCCGAACATGGTGTTCGGGTCGGCGTCGGCGCCGAGTTTGAGCAGTTGGGTGAAGGAATCCGCGGCGATTTGGTCGAGGGTGCGCGGGTCGTCCTTGACGCGCTGTGCCCAGGCGGCGCGTTCGGGGTCGACGAACCGCACGCCGCCGCGTCGCGGGCTGGTCAGGGCGTCGTAGGTTGCCATCCACATTTCGCCCTGCTCGGGTGCCAACAGGGCGTGCAGGGTCACCATGCCGTCGGCTCGCCGCCACAACGACCAGGTAGTGTCGTCGCGGGCCTGCTTTTCCCTGGCCTGAATGCCTGCGGCGTCGAGGTCGTCGCGCATGCGCCGCGCCCGCTTGTAGGCCTGCTCGGTGTGCATGCCTGGTACCTCGACCAGCAACACTCGGAGAGCGGCGGCGAGTTTCTCAGCGGTGATGGCCTGATCCAGTGTGCCCAGACCTCGCAGCAGGGCGTCGCCGACGCCGGGCGAGAATGTGCCGGCGGTGACAGCGTGCAGAATCGGTGCCTGCCACGGCACCACCACCGGCTCCACCGGATCCACGGTTGCCATGGGTAGTACCGGGCGGGGCGCGGCCACGGGCAGTGGCGGCAAGTCGGGGTGCAGCGTCGCCCACGCCGCCGCGCGCTCCGCCTCTCGAACGGCGTCCAGCTCGGCGGCGCGCTCGGCGTCCGCGAGGGCATCGGCGGTCGCCTGCGCGACCCGCTCGGCTTCTTCCGCCCGTCGTTCCGCGGTTTAGGTTTCGTTCATGAGGACGCCGACGGCCAGCAGTCGGCCGGCCTCCATACGGCTGAGTCCGGTGGCGTCTTGCACCATCAGCGTCGGAGTGCTGAACCCGTGCCGGGCGGCCAGGCCCGACTGGCCCAGCTCCGGGCGGGACCGGTGCGCGATCGTGCCGGCCAGAAGGGCCGCCGCCGTGTTGCTCAGTCGCAGGAGGTCGGCGATCGGACCGCGAGCGGCGAGTACCTGCGCATCGGTCAGGGTGCTGAACTGAGCGCTGGAACTACCGAGCGCGGCGACGGCCGCTGCTGCCCGGGTGAGCTCCATCGCCATGATGTTCATGCTTCAACTCAACACCCGACCACCGACATTCCCGAGGAAAAATCACGCCTATATGCCCTAAATCGACCGAATCCGGCAAAGAATACCCAAAGAAATGTTTTGAGAGCCGGCACGTCCCCGGCGAGGTCCGTGCCGGAAGCTCCCGCACCGGCCTGCTGCATGAAAGTAGGCACCGAGATCGCTATTGCACGGTCGTCCGAGACACGTTGAGACGGCGGGCGACGTCCGGGTTGCAGTAGCCTGCGAGGGCGGGCACGATCGATCTGGGGGGATAAACGTGATGGCACGGAAGCCTTTCGGCGATATGTCGCCCGTCACGTATCGAAGCCCATTGCGCAAGATGCTCATGCTGCGTCAGCTGAGAAATCTGCCGCGCGCCGCCACGGCGATGATCCTGGTCGAGGCTATTGCAACAGCGGTGGCCGCCACGTTGGCGAGCGCTGTCGTCGGGCGTATCGTCGCGCAGAGCGGAGGCACGGACCCGGCCGTGGTCGTTTTGGTGTTGACCGTCATGGGCGCGGCTTCGGTGGTCTGGCTTGCTCGCCGCGCTGTGGCGACCGACGCAGCACCCTGATCGCGAGTTCGTCGCAGCCGCGATCCTATCCACGCGTTGCTGACGGCTCTGCCGGCGACCAGGAGCCTCTTACTTCGTCGCTGGTCGTACTTTTCACGCGCCAGGCCGTGCGTTCGACGATGGTGAATCCCAATCTGGCCAGGTTTCGAACGCTCGGTGATCTGGGAGCCGCGGTGGCCGCAGCCAGTGGACAGCCGAAAGCTCTTGCGACGCGGATTCGGTGCCCGAGGAGGGCGCTTTGGGCTCCAGCGCCTCGTGCTGCCGGGAGTGTGGACGCCCCGCCGAGCACCGCGACGGCATTTTGCACGGACATGGCCGCAGCGGCGAGGGGCTCGCCGTTACGGAAAGCGATGAATGCTCGAACCATCGGAAGGGCGTGTTCCGTTCGGATCAGCGATCGCACGTTGTCCGTTGCCGCGTACCCAGCGTCGAGTAGGTCCGCGAAGAGTGCTGCATCCGGGGCGGAAGAGACTTCGCGTATCTCCCACTGGTTCCGGTCCGCGCCGTCCGGGCGGATTGCTCCCACACGCAGGACGGCAATGGGACGCACGGGGGCGAGCTCGTAACCCTGGTCGAGCATCCGGTCGTTGAGCGCCTGCGACGGCGATGTTGCGATGATGGTTATTTGGTGTCGGTTCGCGAATCGGTTCAGAACCTCAGGCAGGTGCTCGACGGAATGTTCGTTCAGGCCCTCGACAGTGTTGAGAAATCCGTATTGATCGGCCGTTGCGATGCTCGCCCGCAGGCCGCCCAGGCGGAATGATTCGAACGCGCCCGGTAACCCTCCGGCCGCCGCCGCATCCAGGGCTAACGACTTACGCTCGAAAACAGCCAGCTCAGCGTCGTGAACAGGGTCCTCGACGGTATCCGGCATCTCTGAAGCCTAGGGGCTGTGCGTGCGCACGCTGTCCCGGCGGCGAATTTCGGTCGCGGAGTATGCCCGTGCTCGTGTCGCTCGCAAGAATGTGTGTATATTGTTTATCGATAGATTAACACCGATAAACGATAGGATTCACATGCATCGCTCGGCGATCGTCACCCTGAAAACACTCATCTTCGTGCTGATCACACTGCTTCTGGCGTGCCAGGTCTTTGTGATCCCAGCGGTCGCGCAGCAGATGGTCGAAAAATCTCCCCCACTCGACTATCTCCAGGTGCCCGGGATCATGGTCACGGTGGGGTTCGTGCTCTGCGTGCAGGTCGCGCTCGTCTGCGTGTGGCGGCTGCTATCGCTGGTGCGGGCATCCATCATTTTCAGGGAAAACGCGTTCAGGTATGTCAATATCATCCTCGGCCTGGTCACCCTGGCGACCCTCCTCATCCTCGGGTCTTTCATCACTCTGGCGGTCGCCGGTGTTGCCTCGCCCTCGGTCATCATGCTGTGCTCGCTCGGAATCGTCGTCGGCTCGGGACTGGCCTTGATGATCGTGGTCATGCGCGGGCTCCTCCATCAGGCTTCCCAACTCGAACGCGACCTGGCGGAAGTGGTCTGATGCCCATCGTGATCAACCTCGACGTCGAACTGGCTAAGAAGAAGATGTCGGTCGCCGACTTCGCCGCAGCGATCGACATCACACCGGCCAACGTATCCGTTCTTAAGAATGGTCGGGCGAAAGCCGTGCGATTCTCAACCCTGGACGCCATCTGCCGTGTGCTCGACTGCCAGCCCGGCGACATCTTCATGTGGGTGCCAGAGGACGAAGCCAGTACGCCCGCGCAGGCTTCCGTGTCGGGGTCATGAGCATGCCGCGAGCTGTTCAGCCTTGGAACGACGTCGCGATTCGCCATCTGCTCGACCGCACGTCGTGCCCCGTCTGCGCGGTCGCGCTGCCCGACAGCCCCTGTCGCAATTGCGGTGCCGAACTCGTCGGTGTTCTGGCGGCAGAACTCTGGTCAGCTTCGGAGGCGGCCGCCGCGGCGCTCGTGGCACGACAAGAGGCACTTGAACTCGTGTCGCATCCGCCGCGTGCGATCGACGCCGAAGACAGCGCCGTGCCGACGCCGGCACCGATTCCAGAACGGATGCCCGCGCAACCTGGCGCGGGCGCTTCGGCCACTGCGGGCCGTCGGTCGAGCGCGACGGTGCAGTCCGTGCTGGCCATCGCGGGCGCTGGACTGTTCGCCGTCTCCGCGGTCGTCTTCACCTTCTTCAACCCCGACCTCAAAGATCACGCCCTACGCAGCGTGATCGTCGGGCTGATCACCGTCCTCTTCCTCGGCGGCGCGTGGCTGCTGGCCCGCCACAAGCTGCAATTCTCGGCCGAAGCCGTCGGCGGCCTCGGGATGGTCTTCGTGGCCCTCGACGTCTACGCGTTCTCGGAACTGGCGCCGAGCGGGGTTAGCCCGTGGGTGCTCGCCGCCGCCGGAACACTCGTCAGTGGCGGTGTCATGGTCATGGTGTCGACGCTCGCGCGCATTCGCGGCTGGCTCTGGATCTCGCTCGCCGGACTCACTCTCGCTCCAGCGATGCTGGGCTACGCGGGCGAATCCACACTGGCGGCGATCCTGGGACACCTCGGAGTGGCCTTCGTCGCGCTCGCCCTGCTCAGGACGACACCGATGCTGGCGCAGCGATTTGATGGGCTCCTCCGGTTTGAGCGGATGACGCTTGCGACGATCCAAATCGTCGCGACCGGCATCCTGCTGGCCCAGATCGGGTTCACTGAGTTCACCACCACAACCGAATACTGGCTGACGATTACCGCAGTGCTGACCGGTGTCGCCCTGCTCGCCCTGCTCACGATTCGGCAGGTGGCCAAGTTGTTCTGGAGCGCCTTCACGGGCGCTGCCGCGATGGCCGCCGCTGTCAGCCTGCCCTTCGCCCTCGACCTCGGCGCGCACGGCGCGGGCGAGTGGTACCAGGCCGTCGCTCCCGCAGCGGGTGCCGCCGCACTGCTCGTGCTCCAGGCGTGTGCTCCGAGAGCCCGCGCCCTCGACCGCCGAGCATTCTTGGGTGGTGCATTCGCCATTGCGGGGGTGAGCGTGCTCGTGCCCGTTCTCTCCGCCGTGCTGATCGGGGCCGCAACGGTACTCGCCTCGCTGAGCGGCTCGGACCTCGGTGCGATCGGCCTCATGCCCGCGCACGGCTTTCTCGCCGTTGTGCTCGGACTGGGTGCTATGTCGGCCGGACTCGGAGCGTTCTCGGTGCTAACCAGTCGCGGTGATACCGCGAAAACGGATGCTACCCCGAAGCTGGCAGCGTGGACCGGATCACTAGCGATCTGGCTCGCCGCCCTCGCCGGGCTGGTCTTTGCCTGTCAGCCCATCTTGCCGCTCTGGTCGCGCATCACGATCGCCCTGTGCCTGGCCGTGGCAACGAGCAGTGCGCTCGTCGCCGTTCCGCGCCTGCGCAGTGCCGCCCTGAGAATGCGGCTGCCACTCGTGCTGGGCATCCATTTCGCGGTGCTGCTGGCCGTTATATTCTCCTTGGCCGATGATGGTGTCACCGTCTGGGCTGGCATCGCTATCGTCGCGACCATCGCCGTCATTGCGCAGACCGTGCCGCCCGGGATACGGTTTCTGCACGTCGGCGCGGGTTATGCCTACGCGCTCGTCATCGTCGCGATTGCACTTGACCAACTGGGCCTCGGCACCATCGCCGTGCTCTGCCTGACCACATCGCTCGGCTCGCTCGGCGCGATTGCCGCGACCTTTCTGCGACGGGTCGGGCCTCCGGCCTGGTACGCGATTCTGGTCGTGACGATCGTGCCGTTCATGATCGGCGTTGCGCAGGTGCTCTTTGAGCGCAGCGGCTGGACAGCCCTCTCGACCGCCCTCATCTTCTTACTGGCACTCACCCTCCTCAATACTCGACGCGCGGGCCTCGGAATCGTGCTCCGCACGATCGCCGCCGGCCTCCTCGTTCCCGCTCTTGCCGTCGTGGTGATCTGCCTCGGCGCGCAGGTGCTCCTTGGCAGCGCGTCTCCGGTGACGCTGCCGGTGATCGCGGCCATTGTCGCTATCGTGCTCCCGAGCACCGGCCTGATTGGGTCGATGCTGGGCCTGCGGGGGATTGGGTCGAGGGATACCGCGGCGGCCCGGATCGCGATTGAATCGTCGACCCTGCTGACCGCGGTGATCGCGGTCCAGCTGGCGCTCGTACGCGTCGCTGCCGGGCTGCCGACGACCTTCATCGTGCTGGTCATCCTCGGGCTCGGCACGGCAGCCACAGCTTTCTGGGCGAAACGCCGCTACGGGTGGTGGGTCGCCGCCGCCTCATTCACCGGCGCACTCTGGTGCCTGTGGGCCCTCGCCGAAATCAGCGCGCTCGAACCATACCTGCTCCCGCCGGCCCTGGCCGCCGCAATTGTCGGCCTGATCCTCACCGCACGCGGTTCCCGCGCCGTGCCCCTCTACGCGCTGGGCCTCGTCGTGGCCCTCGCACCGATCCTGGTGATGCTGGCGGTATCCGGCACCGGGGCTGCCGCCTTGGCTCCGTGGCGTGGCTATGGGCTCGTCGTCGCATCGTGGCTCCTGCTTGGCGTCGGCCGTGTGCTCGGCCGAGGCTCTTCGGTGCGTGCCGAACTGCTCCGAGCGCTGCAGATTCCAACCCTGGGCGTAGCGATTGCCGCCGGGGCGGCCGGCGCGATTCAGGGGGTCAGATTTGGTTTCGGTGCCGACCCGATCCTGACCGGAGGTGTGCCGCTCGTTCTGCTCTGCTTCGGAATCGGTCTGGCCGGAGCACTGCCGGCGGCCCTCGGCGCGGGCGCCATCCGCAGGGTCGCGCCGGAGGGGTCGCGGTGGGCCCGCACTCGCTGGCTCTATGCGCCCCCGGCGGTGTTCGTCGCGGTCGCCACCTGGTCATCGATCGAGCGCGATTGGTTCACAATCTGGATGATGTGGGCTCTCATGCTCGCCTACCTCGTGACCGTCGTCGTCATCGCCTGGCGGCTGCGCGCCCGAACAACGAGCCTGCCACCCGTGTGGTTCGTCTTCGCCATCGCGTTCGTCACGGCGATCGTGGCGTGGAGTCCGCGAGACCTGCGCGTCGAATGGTTCTCGCTGCCGCTTGGCCTCTTTCTGCTGGCGGCCGGCGCCTTGGTGCTGAATGGTGCGCGAGCGGATGCCGCGCGCGTGCATCCAGTCGATGCCAGCACGATAGGCACCGTCAGCAGCTGGCCGGCCGGCTGGAACGGCTCCTGGCCCTTGCTCGCCCCCGGAATCGTGGCCCTACTGTCGGCGTCGGTCACGGCCACCTTCACTGACCCGCAGACCTGGCGGGCGATCCTCGTGATCATCATTGCGCTCGTCGCCATTCTGATCGGCTCGAGTCGCAGGCTCGCGGCCCCGTTCCTGATCGGAATCATCGTGCTTCCGCTCGAAAACGTTCTCGTGTTCCTGGTGCAGATCGGTCGGGGGATCGAGTCGATGCCGTGGTGGATCACCCTGGCCGTCGTCGGTGCCGTGCTTCTTATCATCGCCGTCACCTATGAGCGCCGAGCGGGTGAAGAAAACAGCATTACTGATCGATTGCGGGACCTGCGCTAAGAGCTGGCGCAGCGACGCTCAGCCCGCAGAGCATGCGCCGATGGTCGGGGAGTAGGCGCGCCCATCCCGCGACCGGCAGGCGCGGCATCCGCTTGCCGGCTGGGAGCGGGCTGTCAGCCAGCCATGACTTTTCCGGGCACTGGCTGATAACTCAGCGATGCCCGTCTACGAACCTGCCGGTGGTGCCAGAGTGGTCTCGGAGGCTCTGGATGAACTCGCTGCTCTCGGACATTAACCCGCTCGATCTCAACCTCATCGACGCACCCCTCCTCGCAGCGCTTTATGGCGTCACCGGTCTTGTACTGCTGCTCGTGTTGCTCGGTCCGACGGGCGTGCGTCGCCCGGTCATGACCGTCATCGGTGCCGTCGTCGGGGCAGCCGCCGGTTGGCTTCTGGCCTGGCTGGTCAGCGACGTCTGGGATCCCTGGGGCGTGTCGCTGTCGATCGGCACCCGGCTCTGGACCGAAGCACTGGGTGCCAGCGTCGCCATTGTGCTGCTGAATCTGCGCGGCCAGGTTCGGTGGCGACGCGTCGTCGCTATGTGCGCTCTGCCGCTCTGCCTGCTCAGCGCCGCGGCTGGGATCAACGCCGACGTCGGCCAATTTCCCACGCTACGAGTGGCTCTCGGTCTGGCTAGTTTTCCGCAGCTCGACCAGGCTCTGGCGACGGCTCGCAGCGACACTCTCGCGGCCGGTACGACGACCAGCACGGGCGACGGAATCGTCGGCACCGTCACCATCCCGGCGACGGTCTCCGGGTTCGCCGCACGACCCGCCCTAGTCTATCTTCCGCCCGCAGCGACGGCAGCCAACCCGCCGGCGCTTCCCGTGGTCGAGATGCTGTCCGGCCAACCCGGCAGCCCGAGCGACGTGTTCACGGCCGGCGGCCTGGCCCGCATTCTCGACCGGTATGCCCAGGCGCACTCCGGCCTCGCCCCCATCGTCGTGGTTCCCGACCAGCTCGGTTCTCCGACTAGTAATCCAATGTGCGTGAATTCCGCGCGCGGCCGGGTGGACACCTACCTCACCATCGATGTCCCGGCCTGGATCCGCGCGCACTTGCACGTGAAAGATCAGCCCAGTGCCTGGACCATCGCCGGTTTCTCCCAGGGCGGCACCTGTTCCATTCAACTTGGGGCCGCGCATCCGGAACTGTACGGTAATATTTTGGACATCGCGGGAGAGCTTGTTCCTAGAAACGGAAGCGAGGCGCATACGGTGGCAGCCGGTTTCTACGGTGACGCCGCCGCCTACGCCGCGGCAGCACCGGCCGCTATCCTGGCCGTGCATGCGCCGTACACCGCGCTCGGCGCGATCTTCGTCGCTGGCGACGGTGACCCGCGCTTTCTGCCCGGGGTGCGCACGCTCGCGGACGCCGCCGCGCGCGCCGGCGTTGACACCCACCTGTTCGTTTCCCCCGGCACGGCCCACGACTGGCACACCGTTGACTACGCCTGGACCAAAGCCCTGCCCATCATCGCAGCCCGCACCGCTTTGCTTGCGCCCGACAACGTTGGGATGACAGGATGACCGGAACCAAAATCGAGAGCGACTCCGGAAAGCGTGACCCCACCAGATCGCGCCCGGTACGGCGCGACGTGTTCGATTCCCTTGGACGGTTTGCCGGCCAGCGGCCGTTCGCCGTGGCCTATGCCGTATCCCTCCTCGGCGTGGCACTCGTCAGTGGGGTGATCACGGGGCCGTCGCGAGACATCCGTCTACTCTTCGGAACCGGCTACGAGTCGGTCATCGAAAACGGTCACTGGTGGTCGCCGTTGACCTCGGTATTTTTCGTTGACAACGGCGCCGAACTGGTGCTGGCGCTAGCCGGCATAGTGATTATATTGGGGTTCGCCGAACGGATGATGGGCACCCGCCGCACCGTGATCGCTTTTCTGTCGACGTCGATTCTGGGTGCGACGATCGGCCTCGGTGTGCAGTATCTCGGCGTGGCGAGCGGGGAGATGTGGTCACGGGGTGTGAGTGAGCTGTGGGCGGTTGACCCTTTTACCCCAGTTTTGGGCAGCGCTATGGCGGCCAGTTACTTCGCCGGGCCGCTCTGGCGGCGACGCATTCGGGTGCTCGGCCTGTCGACGGTACTCGTGCTCGTGCTGTATTCAGGCCAGCCCTCCGACCTCTACCGGATGCTGGCCGCGGTCGTCGGGCTCGGCGTCGGCTGGCTGTGGCGCCCGCCGCTGCGTGTCACGTCGTGGCGGCGCAGCTCCGACCACGAAACTCGCACGCTGCTGTCCGCCATCGTCGGCATGGTCGCGGTCGGACCGGTCATCACCATCTTCTCCGCTGCCCGGTTCGGTCTGCTCGCGCCGCTCGGCATGCTGCTCAGCCAGGACGTACCTACGGCCGGGGAGGTCGTCGACCGCTGTCTGCTGGGTGACGTGACCCGGCAGTGCGTGCAGGAACTCAGCCTCGAACGCATCGGCGGGGCCGGCCCGGTGCTGGTCAGCCTGCTGCCGTTGCTCACCCTCGTCGTTGCCGCGTTCGGGCTGTCCCGCGGACGGCGGTTCGCCGCGTGGCTGGCGATCACCATCAACACCGGGCTGGCCCTGCTCGCCGCCTGGTATTACGGGCTGCTGCCGATCTCCGGGCAGGCCTACGTCTGGCAGTGGCAATCCGGCCGGTACTGGGAGGTCACCCTCATCCTCGTGGTGTCGGTGCTCGTGCCGCTCGCCGTTGCCCTCGTTATCCTCGGCCATCTGCGCCGTTTTCCCGTTGCTTCCCGCACCGGCGTGCGACGTCGGTTCGTGCTCGTGACTTTGGGTAGCCTCGCTGCGCTCGCCGCGTTTTACATCGGCATCGGATGGCTGCTCCGCGACCATTTTCGCCCAGCCGTCACGCTGCTCGACCTGCTCGCGGACCTGCCGGAGCGCTTCATTCCGGTCGGGTTCCTGCGCCTGGAGCGGGTGTCTTTTCTTCCGGCCGACCCGCTTGCCACCGCCCTGTACGACGGTGTCGGTGCTGCATTCTGGATCGTTGTCTTCGTCGGGGCGATCCTCTGCCTGCGGAGCGCGTCGGTCGGCCCGACCGCCGACGCGCCGGAGCGGCTACGCACCCTGCTCGCCGACCACGGCGGCGGATCGCTCGGGTTCATGACGACCTGGACCGGTAATTCCCTCTGGTTCACCGCGAGTGGGCGCTCGGCGATCGCCTATCGCGTGGTCAACGGCATCGCCATCACCACGTCGGAACCGGTCGGACCGCCCTCCGAGGCCGCTGAGGCCGTGGCCTTCTTTGCCCGCATGTGCGACGACCACGGTTGGGTGCCGGTGTTCTACAGCCTGCATGAGAGCTGGCACCCGGTCTTCAACGCGATGGGCTGGCACACCATGCAGGTGGGGGAGGAGACACTGCTCAATCCGAGCGTCTGGAACACCACCGGAAAGAAGTGGCAAGACATCCGCTCATCCGTCAATCGGGCCGACCGCGCCGGTGTGCGGGCGGTCTGGACCAGCTATCGGGCGCTGTCGCTGGCGCAGGCAGCGCAGATCGCCGAAATCTCGGAGCAGTGGGTTCAAGAGAAAGAACTCCCCGAACTGGGGTTCACCCTCGGCGGCCTGGACGAACTGCGCGACCCCGCCGTGCGGCTCATGCTCGCCGTCGACGATGCAGAGCTCGTGCACGCCGTCACCAGCTGGCTGCCGACCTACCACGACGGTGAAATTGTGGGCTACACTCTCGACTTCATGCGGCGCCGCCCGGACAGCATCAACGGGGTGATGGAATTTCTGATCGCCCAAACGGCCGAGCGGATGCAGCAGAGTGCGCAGATCGAGTTTCTCAGCCTGTCCATAGCGCCGCTCGCCCCGGCTGCCGGGCCCCGGCCGGGCGGAGTGGCCGATCGACTGCTCGAATACCTCGGGCGCACGCTCGAACCGGTGTACGGGTTTCGGTCGCTGCTCGCATTCAAACGTAAGTTCCAGCCGGAGTTCGCGCCCGTTTTCATGGCTTTTCCCGACCCGGTCGCACTGCCGGAGATCGGGTTGGCCCTGGCCCGTGCCTACCTGCCGAGTCTGTCTATGCGGGAGGTCGTCACCTTGATGCGCGGGCTGAGCCAGTAGCATCCGTTGGCCGAGGCGGCGCCAGTAACGGTCGTATCAGCGCTGCCAAACGGTGCTAGCCTGAAAATGTGTTGAACGGTGCGCTCCTCCTTAGCTGCCGCGACGAGTCCTAATCTAAAGGCCTCCCTCGTCGCGGCGTTCGTCGTTGGCTGTACGACACCCACGAGGAAACAGGACCATGAAGAACAATCAGACCGCATCCACACTGCCGATCCACCGCTACCGCCCGTACCACGAGCAGTTCGCCGTTGACTTGCCCGACCGTACCTGGCCGAGCAAGCACATCACGGTTGCTCCGCGCTGGTGCGCGGTCGACCTGCGTGACGGCAACCAGTCGCTCATCGACCCGATGAGCCCCGAGCGCAAGCGCATCATGTTCGATCTGCTCGTGCGCATGGGCTACAAGGAAATCGAGGTGGGCTTTCCCTCGGCGAGCCAGACCGACTTCGACTTCGTGCGCAGCCTGATCGACGAGAACGCGATCCCCGATGACGTCACCATCCAGGTGTTGACCCAGGCCCGCGAACACCTCATCAAGCGCACCTATGAGTCGATCACCGGCGCCAAGCAAGCCATTGTGCACCTCTATAATTCCACCAGCATCCTGCAGCGCGAGGTTGTCTTTCGCGAACAGAAGCAAGGCATCGTCGACCTGGCCCTGTACGGCGCGCGCCTCTGCAAGCAGATGGAGTCGACCATTCCCGGCACGACCATCTACTACGAGTACTCGCCGGAGAGCTTCACCGGCACCGAGCTCGACTTCGCCGTCGACATCACCAACCAGGTCGTCGAAATTCTGGAGCCCACTCCGGAGCGCAAGGTCATCGTCAACCTGCCGGCCACGGTCGAAATGGCCACGCCCAACGTGTACGCCGATTCCATTGAGTGGATGGGCCGTCACCTGACCCAGCGCGAGAATATTCTCATCTCCTTGCACCCGCACAACGACCGCGGAACCGCCATCGCCGCTGCCGAGCTCGGCTACCTGGCCGGTGCCGACCGCATCGAGGGCTGCCTGTTCGGTAACGGCGAGCGCACCGGCAACGTGGACCTCGTCGCGCTCGGCGTCAACCTGTTCACGCAGGGAATCGACCCGCAGATCGACTTCAGCAACATCGACGAGATCAAGCGCACCGCCGAGTACTGCAACCAGTTGCCGGTACCCGAACGCAACCCGTGGGCTGGAGACCTGGTCTTCACCGCGTTCAGCGGCTCGCACCAGGATGCCATCAAAAAGGGCTTCGAAGCAATGGATGCCGACGCCGCCAAGCAGGGCTGCACCGTCAACGACCTGGTCTGGGCCGTTCCCTACCTGCCGATCGACCCCAAGGACCTGGGTCGCAGCTACGAGGCCGTGATTCGGGTGAACTCGCAGTCGGGCAAGGGTGGCGTCGCCTACCTGCTCAAGACCGACCACGCCCTCGACCTGCCGCGCAAGCTGCAGATCGAATTCTCCGGCGTCGTGCAGGCCAAGACCGACGCCGAAGGTGGCGAGGTCACGAGCGAGCAGATCTGGGACATCTTCAACGATGAGTACCTGCCAGCGGCGATCAAGCACCCCGAATCCAAGTGGGGTCGGTTCGAACTGCACTCCACCCGTACCTCGAGCGATCTGACCGGCACGGTGGATCTCGCCGTCGAACTGCGCGACGGCGACACCGTGGCGCAGGCCACCGGGTCCGGCAACGGCCCGATCAACGCGTTCCTCGGAGTGATGGCGGAGCGTGGCATCGCCATCACCCTGTACGACTATGTCGAGCACGCGCTTTCCGCCGGTGGCGACGCGCAGGCGGCCGCCTACGTCGAGCTCGACGTGAACGGCAAGCGGTACTGGGGCGTCGGCATCGACGCGGACATCTCCACTGCCTCGCTGAAGTCGGTGGTGTCTGCGGTCAACCGGGGCATCCGGGCCGAGGTCAGCGACCTGGAGCTGGCCGCCGTTTAGCAGCATCCACTTTTCGCACCAACACGAAAGCCCAGAACCGTCAGTTCGGTTCTGGGCTTTCGTTGCACCATCCGGGTGCGGCCTGGTGTTGGTCTGTGCAGGGGTTAGTGTGATCGGTTGCCCTGATCAGGCCAGGGCGGGCAGGTGCATCGCGCGATCCGTGCTACGTGCACCGAGCAGGGCGCGGCAATCGTTGATCGCGTGGTCCAACAGGGTGTACAGCCGGGCGTCCGGGTCGGCAATGCAGGCCTCACCGATACCCTGCACCGCAACGCGAATAATCGTGTCGGCGGTGCGCGGAGTGAACTTGGTGTGCGACCAGGAATGCACACCTCCGATGAAGTCACGCGCCCAACGTTCGGCATCCGGTGCTTCATCGAGAGCGGCCCGAATGAGCGGGCGCATCCGCTCGGCCAACGCCAGATCAAGACCGGATGTGTTCCGCTCGCAGGTCAGCACGCCCACCGCGAGCGCGCGCTGGCGTTCCAGACTCGCCACTGGAAGGGCTTCGCACCCGGCGCGCAGGGCAACAGCAACCTCAACGCGCTTATCGGAACCGGTCAGCCCGATGACTGACGGAATCAGCAGCGCGAGCCGCGACCTGGCGTCGTCGGAACTGCAGTCATTGACCATGCGAGCAAGCGAGGCGAGCACCGGGTGGGTGCAGGCGGGGTGGTCACTCCAGGACTCGCCGGCGAGGTAGGAGGCGAATTCCATGAAGCAGCCGCCGCTCTTCGGAGTGCGGTGTTTGCCGCGTGAGAGCACGGGCATAATGTCGGGCAGGCTGCCCTGGACTGGTTTCATGAAAACCTCCATACCACGGGGACTAAGTGTCCTTAAGTGTCCCCCCGTCCGGCCCGAAAAACCAGAGCCAGGGCAGACTAGTGACAAAATTTCAGGGCTAAATGAGCATCCGTTTTGTAGGGGAGGTCAGCCGTGACCGTTCTTACAGCAACCGGGTGGGATAATTACCTGTGCCTGTCTACCGAGATGAAGCCGTCGTGCTGCGCACCCACAAGCTGGGTGAAGCCGACCGCATCGTCACCATGCTCACCCGAGCGCACGGCAAGGTGCGCGCTGTCGCCAAGGGCGTGCGGCGTACCGGGTCCAAATTCGGCGCCCGGCTCGAACCGTTCATGGTCGCCGACGTGCAGCTCTACGAGGGCCGAAGCCTCGACATCGTCACCCAGGCCGAGTCGCTCGGCTCCTACGGCGCCCTGATCACCGCCGACTACGGCAGTTACACCGCCGCGAGCGTCATGGTCGAAACCGCCGACAAACTCACCGAATCCGAGGGGTCCCTGCAGCAGTACCTGCTGTTGGTCGGCGCCCTGCGATCGTTGTCCCGCCAGGAACACGGCTCCCACCTCACCCTCAACTCCTATCTCTTGCGCGCCGTGTCGATGGCAGGCTGGGCGCCGAGCTTTCAGGACTGTGCCCGCTGCGGCGCCCTCGGCGAACTCGGCATCGGGGGGCAACACAGTGCCATGGTCGTGCAGATGGGCGGCCTCGTCTGCGATGACTGCGCCCCTCCCGGTTCGCCCCGGCTCGACGCTGCGACGATCGCCCTGCTCAGCGCTCTGCTCACCGGCGACTGGGAACACGCGAGCGCGAGCCCCGAACGTACCCAAAGCCAGGCGGCCGGCGTCGTAGCCGCCTACACGCAGTGGCACCTGGGCCGCGGGCTTCGCTCGCTGGAACACGTCGCCCGATGATGGCGAGCCTGTTCGGCTTCAAGGGTGCCACGCACAAAGATTCCGTTCCATTCAAACCGCTCGACTGGACCGGCCTCTACCCGCCCGATCTGGCCCGCAAGGTCGTGCCCGAGCACGTCGCCGTCGTCATGGACGGCAACGGCCGCTGGGCCAATGGCCAGGGCCTCACCCGCATCGAGGGGCACAAAGCCGGCGAGGCCGCCCTGCTCGACGTCGTGGCCGGCGCCATCCAGATCGGCGTCAAACACCTCAGCGTCTACGCCTTCTCCACCGAGAACTGGAAGCGCTCACCCGAGGAGGTGCGTTTTCTCATGGGCTTCAACCGTGACGTCCTGCATCGCCGCCGCGATCAGCTCAACGAGTGGGGCGTGCGAATTCGGTGGGCGGGGCGCAAGCCGAAGCTGTGGGCATCCGTCATCAACGAACTGCAATTCGCCGAGAAACTGACTGCCGGCAACGACGTACTCACCCTCACCATGTGCGTGAATTACGGCGGACGCACCGAAATAGCGGATGCCGTGCGAGCGCTGGCCGAGGACGTCGCCGCCGGCAGGCTGAAGCCATCTGGCATCACCGAGAAGGCCATCGCGAAGCAGCTCTATGTGCCCGAACTCCCCGACGTAGACCTGTTCGTGCGCAGCTCGGGGGAGCAACGCACGAGCAACTTTCTGCTCTGGCAGAGCGCCTACGCCGAGATGGTCTTTCTCGACACCTTGTGGCCGGACTTCACCCGGGTCGACCTGTGGCGAGCAGTCGAACTGTACGCCTCGCGCAACCGACGCTACGGCGGAGCGGTCGACGCCCCAACGTCCTGAATGCCGCCTGCCAATATTCCCTGCGGGGAATACACGAGCGCAGGGCCCCGTTGGCCCGAGTGTGACTGACACAACTACTACCGACATTTCTGCCCCCACGAGCTCCGACCCGATCAAGGTCGATATCTGGAGCGATGTGCAGTGCCCCTGGTGTTACATCGGCAAACGCAAGTTTGAAGCCGGAGCGGCCCAGTTCGACGGCGCCGTCGAGGTTGAGTACCACAGCTTCGAGCTCTCACCCGACACCCCGGTCGATTTTGTCGGAAACACGGTCGACTATCTCAGCCAACACAAGGGGATGCCGGCCGATCAGGTGAAGCAGATGCTCGCCAACGTCACAGAGATCGCCGCGAGCGTCGGCCTCGACTACGACTGGGACTCGGTGCACCAGACCAACACCGTCATCTCGCACGAATTGCTGCACTACGCCAAAGCGCACGGCCGCCAGCTCGACATGATGGAACGCCTGCTCAAGGCCTACTTCATCGACGGCCGCCATGTGGGCCGGGTCGAAGACCTCGCCGACCTGGCCGCGGAGATCGGACTCGACCGGGCCGACGTCGTGCGGTCACTGACCGCCAACGAGCACCTCGCCGCGGTCAAAGCGGACGTCACGCAGGCCGGTGCCTACGGCATCCAGGGCGTTCCGTTCTTCGTCATCGACGGCCGCTACGGTATCTCGGGCGCGCAGGACCCGACGGCGTTCGCCCAGGCCCTCGACCAGGCTCGCGCCGATCGTTCGAAGGATGCTTCCACGAATACTTCCACCGGCGCTGCTTCCGCGTAGCAGCGATACCCAGCCGCATCGCGTAGCCTGACAGGTAAGACTTTCACCGATCCACCCAATTGATTCAGGAGATAACTCATGACTGACACCATCGCCACCACGCCGCCCGTCTTCACCGACGCTGCCGGCCGTCCCACCATTGAGCTCCTGGGCGCCCCCGCTGCGACCGACGAGGCCGCCGGCTCCTGCTGCGGTGGCGGCTGCTGCAGCTAATCTGAACTCATTTCAACACGAACGCAGCTGCCGCAGGCCTGGTCACCAGGCGCGGCAGCTGCGTTTCTGCGTGGGCTGCGGCATCCGTTCCACCAACGATTCGAAGCATGCCTCGCTTTCTGGGAGAATTGACGCAACATGACCTCACCCACCCGCACTGTCGGTCCACCTGTCGACCAGGTGGCGCCGACCGGACCGCTGCGAATCGGACCGCTCACGCTCGACGTGCCCGTGGTGCTCGCTCCAATGGCCGGCATCACCAATACGGCGTTCCGCAGGCTCTGCCGCGAATACGGCGCCGGACTGTTCGTCAGCGAAATGATCACCTCACGCGCGCTCGTTGAACGCAACGCCGAGACGATGCGGCTGATCACACACCACGAGAGTGAAACCACCCGCTCCATTCAGCTTTACGGCGTTGACCCTAAGACCGTCTCCGAAGCGGTGACCATGCTCGTCGCCGAAGACCGCGCCGATCACATCGACCTCAACTTCGGCTGTCCGGTGCCCAAGGTCACCCGTAAGGGCGGGGGAGCGGCCCTGCCGTGGAAGATCGGCCTGTTTCGTCAGATCGTCGAAGCCGCCGTCACCGCCGCCGGCGCGGTTCCGTTGACCGTGAAAATGCGCAAGGGCATCGACGCCGACCACCTCACCTACATCGAGGCCGGTAAGGCTGCCGCCGGAGCCGGCGTCGCCTCCATCGCGCTGCACGGTCGAACGGCTGCGGAGTTCTACTCCGGCCACGCCGACTGGTCGGCCATCGAGAAGCTCAAGAACGCCATCAGCGACGTACCGGTGCTCGGCAACGGCGACATTTGGTCAGCCGATGACGCCCTGCGCATGGTGCGCGAGACCGGATGCGACGGCGTCGTCGTCGGGCGCGGCTGTCTCGGCCGACCGTGGCTGTTCGGCGATCTTGCCGCGGCCTTCCGCGGGCAGGAACTCAAGGCCGAACCCGGCCTCGGCCAGGTCATCAACGCGTTCCGCCGCCACGCCGAACTCCTCACCGAATACTTCGACAGCGAAGACCGCGCCTGCCGCGACATTCGCAAGCACGTTGCCTGGTACTTCAAGGGCTACCCGGTGGGCGGTGACCTGCGGGCCAGCCTGGCCATGGTGCAGTCCCTCGCGCAGCTCGACGACCTGCTCGGCACCCTTGACGCCTCGTTGCCCTACCCGGGAGCAGATGTCGAGGGCCCGCGCGGTCGGGCGGGAACACCGAAGAAGCCGTCTCTGCCGGAGCGCTGGCTCGAATCGCAGGATCTTTTCGGTGCGGAGCGAGTGAATTTGACCGAGGGCGAAGGGGACACCAGCGGTGGCTAACTCAAACGGATACAGCGAGAACGACGAGGCCCGTTGGTTTCCCGAAGAGCACTACTCCAGGCGCAGCGACTTTGCCCGCGACCGGGCACGCTTACTGCACTCGAGCGCCCTGCGCCGCCTCGCGGCCAAGACGCAGGTGCTCAGCCCCACGGCGGGGCTCGACTTTGCCCGCAACCGGCTGACTCACTCGCTCGAGGTCGCCCAGGTGGGGCGGGAGATTGCCTCGCGTCTGAACGTCGACCCCGACATCGTCGATACCGCCTGCCTGGCGCACGACATCGGGCATCCGCCCTTTGGCCACAACGGTGAGAAGGCACTCAGCCTGTGGTCGGAAGACATCGGCGGGTTCGAGGGAAATGCCCAGACCCTGCGCCTGCTCACCCGGCTCGAGCCTAAGGTATTCGGGCCCGACGGTCACAGCTATGGACTCAACCTCACCCGGGCGAGCCTCGACGCCAGCTGCAAGTACCCCTGGCCGGAGGGTTCCTCGGTCTATGACCCGAGCGGGCGTGCCAAGTTCGGGTTCTACCAGGACGACATTGCCGCGTTCGAGTGGCTGCGCGCGGGAGCCCCCGACCGCCAGCTCTGCATCGAAGCGCAGGTAATGGACCTCTCCGATGACATTGCCTACAGCGTGCACGACTTCGAGGATGCCATTGTCAACGGCTACGTCGACGTCGCTGCCCTGAGCAGCCGCACCGACCACGACGAACTCCTTGCGACCATGTCGGAATGGATCGGCGACGAAACCAGTGCAGACGACCTCGCGACGGCGTTCAACCGGCTCGACTCGCTCGATGTCTGGATGGACTCGTGGACGGCCGGGCGCCGCGACCAGGGCCACCTCAAGAACCTCACGAGCCAGCTCATCGGTCGGTTCAGCGGTGCCGCCGTGCATGCCACCAAGGAGGCGCACCCGGGCGCGAACATGCTGCGCTTCGGGGCCAATGTAATCGTGCCCCGCGAGATCCAGGCCGAAATCGCGGTACTCAAGGGCATCGTCGCGGCCTTCGTCATGACCCGCAACACCCGCAAGCCCATCTACGTGCAGCAGCGTCAGGTACTCACCCTGCTCGCCCAGACTCTGCACCACTCCGGTGACGAACACCTCGACCCCGGCTTCCGCGAGGACTGGCACGCTGCCGCCGACGATGCCGCCCGCAAGCGTGTCATCGTCGACCAGGTGGCAAGCCTGACCGACCAATCCGCCCTGGCTTGGTACGAGCGCCTGGTCCAGGGCTAGCCCCGCCCCTGCCCCGCCTTTACTGTGGACGGGGCCCGGGCCCCGTCCCTGGGCCCAGTTTATAAACTGGGCCCAGGGTCACAACATGGGCCCGGCGCCAGCAACGCACCCTGTCAGACCAAGAAGATAGAATTTATATATGGCTGGACTTATTCGACAAAGTGACATCGAAGAGGTCAAGGCCCGCACCAATATCGCCGACATCATCGGTGACTACGTCACCCTGAAGTCTGCCGGTGTCGGCTCGATGAAGGGCCTCTGCCCCTTCCACGACGAACGCAGCCCCAGCTTTCACGTGCGCCCGCAGGTCGGTTTCTACCACTGCTTCGGCTGCGGCGAGAGCGGCGACGTCTATTCCTTTCTGCAGAAGATGGACCATGTCAGCTTCAGCGAAGCCGTCGAACGCCTGGCCGGCCGGGTCGGCCTCGACCTGCACTACGAAGACGGCTCCGGCGCTGCCCCCGACCACGGCAACCGTGCCCGCCTGCTCGCTGCCAACCAGGCGGCATCCGATTTCTTCATCGAACAGCTCGGCAGCGCCGGTGCCGAGGTCGGCCGGGCCTTCCTCGGCCAGCGCGGCTTCGATGCCGCAGCGGCGACCCGGTTCGGAGTCGGCTTCGCTCCGAAGAGCTGGGACGAACTGACCAACCACCTGCGCGGTCGAGGTTTCACCACCGACGAGCTCACCCTCGCCGGCCTGGTCTCGAGCCGCGAGGGATCCAGCGGCATCTACGACCGCTTTCGGGGCCGCCTGGTCTGGCCCATTCGCGACATCACCGGGCAGACCATCGGCTTCGGCGCCCGCAAACTGCTCGACGACGATAAAGGCCCGAAATACCTCAACACCCCGGAGTCGCCGGTGTACCACAAGGCCCAGGTGCTCTACGGACTCGACCTCGCCAAGCGTGACATTTCCCGCAGCCACCAGGTGGTCGTGGTCGAGGGCTACACCGACGTCATGGCCTGCCACCTGGCCGGCATCACCACGGCCGTCGCAACCTGCGGCACGTCGTTCGGCGTTGACCACATCAAGGTGCTGCGCCGCGTGCTCGGTGACGACTCGGGCGTCGGCGAGGTCGTCTTCACCTTCGACCCGGATGCCGCCGGTCAAAAAGCCGCCATGCGCGCCTTCAGCGAGGAACAGCGCTTCTCCGCCCAGACCTACGTGGCCGTGGGGCCGGAAGGCCTCGACCCCTGCGACCTGCGCCTGCAGCGCGGTGATGATGCCGTGCGTCGCCTGGTCGACTCGAAGAAGCCCATGTTCGAGTTCATGATTCGACAGATTCTCTCCCAGTACAACCTCGACACCGTCGAGGGCCGAACGGCCGCCCTGCGCGCCGCCGCCCCCGTCGTCGGCGAGATTCGCGACCCGGTGCTGCGACCCGGTTACACCCGGGAACTCTCCCGCATGCTCGGCGTCGACATGGGCGACGTCGCCAAAGCGGTGACGAACGCCCAGTCCGGCGCACGCGCATCGGCGAGCGGCGGGCCGAACGCGCCCCGGCACGGCGGCGTGATCGAAGTCGTGCCGGAACGTCCGTTCTCGCTGGTCGAACTGCCCACCGATCCGGTCACGAGGCTCGAACGCGACGGCCTCATGGCCATGCTGCAGCGACCCACGCTGATCGGCCGGGACATTCTCGACAGTGCGGTGCAGACCTCCTTCGCGAATACCTCCCTCGCGGTCGTTCGCGATGCGATTGCCGCGAGTCTGTCGCACTTCGAGGCGGCGGACTGGCTCGAGCGGGTCGTCGCCGAGGTGCCGGACGGTTTCAAGAACCTCGTGCAGGAACTCGCCATGGCGAACCTGCCCGAGCGCACTGAGAAAGACGTCGCCCGCTACGTGCGCGACATCACGATCGTGCTCATCGACAAGGACCTACTGAGGCTCAAAGCCGAATTACTCGGTCGCCTGCAGCGAGCGGATGCCGACGACACCGAGATGTACCGCACCCTCCAGCGTGAACTCGTGCGGGTCGAGGCCGAGCGCCGAGCCCTTCGCGACGACTAGCACGCCCGCTGGCGCGCACACTCGAAGCAACATCTGAGCACTGAATTTCAGACTGCAACATATGAGCCCGACTTTGTTGCAGATATGTAAAGAAGCTGCGGCTGAGCGTGGCTACCTGCGAATTCTGTGCTAATTCTTACCTAACAGCAATGAAAAGTTATGCCCATTTTTTGGGTGTTCCGGTTCATGAGACTTCTACAGGAAGAGGACGACGGATATGACATCCGCATTCACCAACGGCAAGCGTGCTCTCGTTGCCACAACCGGACTCGCGGTCGCCGCACTGGTTCTTTCCGGCTGCGCGTCCGGCGGTAACACCACCCCGGCGGCCACCGGCGGCCCGATCACGATCGGCACGACCGACAAGGTAACCACGCTCGACCCGGCCGGCTCCTATGACAACGGCTCTTTTTCGGTGCAGACCCAGGTCTTCCCATTCCTCATGAGCAGCAAATTCGGAACAGCGGATGTCGAACCCGACATCGCCGTCAGCGCCGAGTTCACAGCGCCCACGGAATACACCGTCACCCTCAAGCCCGACCTTAAATGGGCCAACGGCAACGCACTCACCGCCTCGGACGTCAAGTTCAGCTTCGACCGCCAGCTGGCGATCGCGGCCGATACCGGCCCGTCGTCGCTGCTCTACAACCTCGACAGCACTGCTGCTGTGGATGACACGACCGTCGTCTTCACGCTCAAGGCCGGTAACGACCAGATCTGGCCGCAAATTCTATCCAGCCCCGCTGGCGTGATCGTGGATGAGGACTCCTTCTCCGCAACGGAGGTCACCTCCGACGATGACATCGTTGCCGCTGAGGCCTTTGCCGGCCAGTACGTGCTGACGAGCTACGACTTCAACAACCTCCTCTCCTACAAGGCGTACGAGGGCTACGAAGGTCTGCTTGGCGCTGCCAAGACAGATGTCATCAACGTCAAGTACTACACCGACGCTTCGAATCTGAAGCTCGACGTGCAGGAAGGCAACATCGACGTCGCATGGCGCAGCCTTTCCTCGACCGACATTGACGACTTGCGAGGCAACGACGCTGTCAAGGTCGTTGACGGCCCCGGTGGAGAAATCCGCTACATCACCTTCAACTTCAATACGCAGCCTTTCGGCACGACAACCGCTGACGCCGACCCGGCCAAGGCCCTCGCCGTTCGTGCCGCAGTCGCCGACGTTGTTGATCGCGCCGAGCTCGCCGATCAGGTTTACAAGGGCACCTACACCCCGCTGTACTCCTACGTTCCCGCCGGAATGACCGGTGCCACCGAATCGCTCAAGGGTCTTTACGGAGACGGCCAGGGCGGGCCGGACGTCGAAAAGGCCAAGGCTGACCTCGCCGCAGCCGGCGTGACCACGCCGATCGCACTCAACCTTCAGTACAACGCCGACCACTACGGCCCCGGCTCGAGCGACGAATATGCGCTGATCAAAGACCAGCTGGATGCCTCCGGTCTGTTCACGGTCAGCCTGCAGTCGACCGAGTGGGTGCAGTACTCCAAGGACCGCGTAGCAGACGTGTACCCCGCTTACCAGCTCGGCTGGTTTCCGGACTACTCCGACGCTGACAACTACCTGGCCCCGTTCTTCGCCGAGGGCAACTTCCTCAAGAACCACTACGACGACGCCGACGTTACTGCCCTGATCCAGAAGCAGGCCGTCACCACCGACGCCGCAGAGCGTACCGCTCTCATCGAGGAGATCCAGGACAAGGTTGCGGCGCAGCTCTCGACCGTGCCGCTTCTTCAGGGCGCCCAGGTTGCCGTCACCGGAACAGACATCACCGGAACCGGGGACACACTTGATGCTTCCTTCAAGTTCCGTTACGGCGCGCTGGCTAAGGGCTAGACCGTACAGCGACTAGAGTTTTTTCTAGTTTGATCACCGGGGGTGTTCAGCGACACGATCGCTGGATGCCCCCGATTCTTTTTGCAATTGTGAGGTAGTAATGACCACTGTGGCGATGAAGCCGCCCGTACCGGCGGCCGGGCGTGTTCCCAAGAAGAAATCCAGCCCGGGCGGTGGAATAGGCCGTTACCTTCTCATACGCTTCCTGCTCATCTTCCCCACCATTTTCATCCTGGTGTCGATGGTGTTCTGGCTCATGCGTACGACCGGAGACCCGATCACCGCCGCCCTCGGCGGCAAGCTCGGTCCGGATCAGCTTGCCGTACTCATTCACGAGGCCGGCTACGACCGACCGATTATTATTCAATACTTCGAATACCTCGGCCAGGTCTTCACCGGCAACTTCGGCACGACCATCAGCACGAATCGTCCCGTGTCTGAAGTCCTGCTCACCTACGGATCCGCGACGGCCGAGCTCGTGTTCTACGCGCTCATCGTAGCCTTCATCGTCGGAATCCCACTCGGTATGGTCGCTGCGTACTGGCGCGACAAAGCACCGGATGCCTTTCTCCGCGTGTTCGCCATCCTCTGCTACGCCACCCCGGTATTTTTCGCCGGGCTACTTCTCAAGCTCGTCTTCGCGGTTTGGCTCAAGGCCTTACCCGTTGCCGGCCGAGCCACCGTCGGTTCCGAATTGCAGATGCAGTTTCTTCCGGACAAGACCGGTATCTATCTGATCGACGCAATCAAGACGGGCGATCCCGCCGTACTGGGTGACGTTCTGCTGCACGCCGTGCTTCCCGCGTTAGCGCTCGGACTCCTGACGGCCGGAGTGTTCCTGCGACTCGTGCGCACCAACGTCATCGGAACCCTCGGCACGGACTACGTCAATGCCGCTCGCTCCCGGGGAGTGAATGAATTCCGTCTGGTCAGCAAGCACGCCTATCGGCCCGCGCTGATTCCGATCATCACCGTCATCGGATTGCAGGTGGCGCTGTTGTTGGGCGGAGCCGTGCTGACCGAAACCACCTTCGAATGGAAGGGCCTGGGTTTCATGCTCATCGAATTCATCAAGGCCCGTGACTTCGTAGCGGTGCAGGGAATCGTTGCCCTTCTCGCCGTGATCGTGGCCCTGTCCAACTTCATCGTGGACATCATCGCCGCGCTCATCGACCCGCGAGTGAGGTACTGACCATGACAACGCTCACTGAAACCACCCACGCCCCCAAAGCTCCACTGTGGACACGACTGCCCGTCGTGCACCAGCTCCGGCAGAGCGTTGGGCTGCAACGAGGCATGCTCGTCGTCGGCCTCGTGATCACTGGAATCTTCATCCTGACCGCGATCTTCGCCCCGCTCCTGGCGCCTTATGGCTTTAGCCAGCTCCGCGATGAGAACGGAACCTTCGGCGCCCAGCAGTCACCGGGCGGCGCTCACTTGCTGGGCACCACCGTCGGTGGTTACGACGTGCTCTCCCGTGTCATCTGGGGGTCGCAGACCGCGATCACCGTGATGGTCATCGCTGTCGTGCTGTCGATTTTCGCCGGCGTGGCCCTGGGTCTCGTCTCCGGCTACTTCGGCGGCTGGCTCGACCGGGTACTCGTGGTCATCTGCGACGCCGTCTATGCCTTTCCAGCCCTGCTGCTCGCAATTGTAATGGGCATTGTCATCTCCGGTGGCCGATCCGGTCTGTGGGGCGGAATTTTCGCCGCCGCGATCTCGATCACCGTGGTCTTCATCCCGCAGTACTTCCGGGTGATTCGCGCTGAGACAGTGCGCATCAAGGCGGAAGCCTACGTGGAGTCGGCCCGCGTTCTCGGTGCCAGCAACGGGCGTATCATGTTCCGTCACGTACTGCGTAATGCCACCCGCACCCTGCCGCTGATCTTCACGCTCAATGCCTCTGAGGCACTCTTGACCCTCGCGGGACTCGGCTTCATCGGCTTCGGCATCGAACCGTCGTCGGCCGCCGAGTGGGGCTATGACCTGAACAAGTCACTCTCCGACGTGACCAGCGGCATCTGGTGGACCAGCCTGTTCCCAGGTCTGGCAATTGTGCTCGTGGTTCTCGGCATCACCCTCGTGGGTGAAAGCCTCAACGACCTCGCCGACCCGCGCCTGCGCAGTCGACGTGCTCCCGGCAAAACCGCCGCCGTCGTCGCCGCAACGAGCGTTGTTGCCGGTGGAACCCTGTCCGCCGGCCCCGGAGGAATCGAGGGGCTCGAACCCGACGCTCCAGCCGACAACCCGCACCCGAACGACGACCCATTTGAGGCCAAATAATGAGCGCTCAGTCCCTTCCCAACGTCGTTCGCATCGACAACCTCAATGTGACGTTTGCCACCGACGGTGGTGCCGTCAAAGCAGTCGACGGGGTGACCCTGCGGGTTGCTCCGGGCGAGATTCTCGCCATCGTGGGGGAGAGCGGCAGCGGCAAGAGCGTCACGGCCAAGACCATCCTCGGGTTGCTGCCAGAAACGGCAACCGCGCACGGTGCCGTCATCCTCAGCAGCAAGGACGGTTCTGATTCCAACGACGTTCTCGCGGTGAGCAAGCAAAAGTTGCGCCAACTGCGGGGAACGGATGTTTCCATGGTGTTCCAGGAGCCGTCTACCGCCCTGAACCCCGTGTTCACCGTCGGTTGGCAGATCGCCGAGGGTATTCGCGCCCACGGTGAGTTCAGCCGCAAGGAAGCCCGCGCGAAGGCCATTGAGATTCTCGGCCGCGTCGGCATCCCCGACCCGCAGAGCCGTGTCGACTACTACCCGCACCAGTTCTCTGGCGGCCAGAAGCAGCGCGTGGTTATCGCCATGGCACTCGTGCTCGACCCTGGGCTGATCGTGGCCGACGAACCGACCACCGCGTTGGATGTGACGGTGCAGGCCGAGATCCTCGACCTGCTGCGCCGTTGCCGCGATGAATTCGGCACCGCCATCGTGCTCATCACGCACAACATGGGCGTCGTCGCTGACCTCGCCGACCGCGTCGTCGTCATGTACGAGGGCAAGATCGTGGAGGAGGCGCCTGTGCACGAGCTCTTCTCAACACCGCGACACGACTACACCAAGCGACTGCTCGGCTCGGTGCCCCACGTCGGCCAGGGCACCATTCGCGCGACCCAGCGCGCTCTGGCCCGCGAACCCGGCTGGGCAGCCGAACCCCCGGTCGTCGTGGCCGACAACCTGAAGATCCAGTACCCGGGCCGGTTGGGGAAACCCGGTTTCACCGCCGTCGACGGCGTGAGTTTCGTCATCCGCTCTGGCGAAGTGCTCGGTCTGGTCGGCGAGAGCGGATCGGGCAAGACCACGATTGGCCGTGCCATGGCCGGACTCACCCGGGTGACTGATGGTTCCCTGAGTGTGCTCGGGCACGAGATGAACGGATTCAAGGAACGCGCCTTCAAGAAGGTGCGCAGCGACATCGGCTTCGTCTTTCAAGACCCGGCGTCAAGCTTCAACCCGCTTCTCACGATCGCCGAGTGCGTCGCCGAACCACTCGTCGTGCACGGGCGCGCCGCCAACGCCGGGGCCGCCCGTAAGCGGGTCAACGAACTGCTCGAGGCGGTGCAGCTTCCGCGCGCCTACGGCGACCGATACCCGCACGAGCTCAGCGGTGGTCAGCGCCAGCGTGCCAGCCTCGCCCGCGGCCTCGCGCTGGAACCGAGTCTGCTGATCGCCGACGAGCCCACCAGCGCGCTCGACGTGTCGGTGCAGGCCAAGGTGCTCGAGCTCTTCGCCGAACTGCAGAAGGAGTTCGGCTTCGCAGCCCTGTTCATTAGCCACGACCTCGCGGTCGTCGACATTCTCGCCGACCGCATTGCCGTGCTGTATAAGGGGAAACTGGTCGAGGAAGGTACTGGTGCTGAGGTGCTCGGTGCCCCGAAGGATGCCTACACCCAGCGTCTCCTCGCCTCGCTGCCGGTTCCGGATCCGGCTGCCCAGGCGCTGCGCCGGAACGAACTCCGCATTCTGCGGGCGGCGGGATAGCCCGCATGAGGCATGGCGCGGCATCCGTTCCCCCAATCCAGACCAGCGATCTGACCATCGAATACCCACCCCACGGTGCCAGCCCGGCGTTTGTCGCGGTGCACGGGTTCACCCTGCGCATCGAGCCCGGTGAGGTGGTGGGGCTGCTCGGCGAGAGCGGTTCCGGCAAGAGCACCGTGGCCCGGGTGCTCTCCGGTGACGCTTTTGTGAGCGACGTGACCGGCATCCGTCCGCAGATCACCGGGGGAGACGCGACCGTGCTGGGGTTCGGCCTGCGCCGCATCAGCAAGCGCAAGCTGGCCCGGCTCACGTTCGGGGTCGGGCTGCTGGCCCAGGACGCTGCCGATACTCTGCCGTCGACCATGACGGTGGCCGAGATCGTCGCTGAGCCCGTGCTGGAACGCGATCGACGCTACAACCGTCGCGCCCTCGGCGCCCAGGTGGCCACCATGATCGACGCGGTGCGCCTGCCCCTGACGGTTCTAGGGCAATACCCTTACGAGCTCTCCAGCGGCCAGCGACAGCGTGTGGCGCTGGCCCGTGCGCTCGTGTTCGGTCCGGCGCTGTTGATCGCTGATGAGCCCACAGCAGGCGTTGACGTACTGGTGCGCGACGCGGTTATCGACCTGATCAGCGAATTACAGCAGGAACGGTCGTTCTCGGCTCTCGTCATCAGTCACGACCTGGCCGTGCTGCAGCGGGTGGCCAACCGCATCGGTGTCATGCATCAGGGCGTGCTCGTCGGCCTCGGCACCATCGACGACGTCTTTCGAGACCCGTGGCATCCCTACGTGCGCGGACTCGCCGCCGCCCTGCAGCATCCCGCAAGCGCTGCAACCGACACCGCCGCAGCCACCGCCAGCGACGATGAAACGGATGCCGCAGCCGCGAGCTGATCGCCGGTCGCGACCGATCGCATCCGCTTGATGCGCGATCGGTCGCGGCCGGCCCGACACGCCCGACCGGCTTTTGGCGCGTCAGACTGCTCATTTGTTGCAAGCGGCCCACCTTTCGGGCGATGCAGGGCCTTTGAACTGGCAAATCGGGCACGTCAGAGCCGATCGGCAGTCGACGTGGTTTGGGACAGGCAAGAAACCTTGGTAAAGTAGCAACGCTGTTCAAGCATTCCTCGATAGCTCAATTGGCAGAGCAGCGCACTGTTAATGCGCAGGTTCTTGGTTCGAGTCCAAGTCGGGGAGCGAAAGGCCACTCAGGGCTCCACCCCGGGTGGCCTTTTTTGTCGGTTCGTTTTGTTCCGACAAAAAAGGTTCTTCCAATTTCGACAGTGCGCCGGGCTTGGCACACGAGACGGCGGTCAGCAGTGGATTTCTCGCAACTTCTGGTACCAGCACTCGGCGTACTCTCCGGGGCGCTGCTCGTGCTGTGGGCCATCTCGCTAATTCGCTCACGCCGGGTACTGTTCGACCGCAATGCCGCCGAACGCGTGCGCATCGAACTGGAGCTCTCGCTCGCCGAGCAGCAGGGACGCTTAGCCATCATCCGCGAGCTGCAGGATGGCGCCGTGCTCACCATCGCCCGCCTTATCACCCGCGCCGAGGGTGCCCGCTACACCGCCGAGAGCGACCCGTCGACGGCTGTGCGCGCTGCCACGGCGCTCGTCGATGACGGCCGGGTGGCTCTCGCCGACATGCGCCGCGTGCTGACCATCGTGCGCGAGGGCGAGACCGTCGGCGCGCTCCAGCCCGGCCCGCAGTCGACCCGTGACCTGTTTCGGGTGATGCGCGACGCCGGGCTCGTGGTGAGTTTCATCGAATCGGGCGAACGCTTCGCACTCAAGGCGGGCGCCGAGCTCGCCATCTTCCGCATTCTGCAGAGTGCCCTCTCCAACGCGCTCAAGCACGGCGGCGTCGGTACCGAAGCTCGCGTGTCGTTCACCTGGACCCGCGACGGCCTGCAGCTGCTCGTCGACGACGACGGCATCCGTGCTGCAGCCCGTCGGGACGGCAAGGATTCCGGCGAGCAAGCCGCACGCACCCCGTACACGATCGAGGACGACCTCAAAGCCCTCAGCGAGAGCATTGCCGGCCCCGGCATCACGCAGATGCGGGAGCGCGCCCAGCTGTTCGGCGGCGTGTTCAACGCCGGAACGGTGCCTGGTCTGGGTTTCTCGGTTTCGGCTGTGTTCCCGTCACTGCGCTTTCACAACGGCGTGCACGGCGTCGACCTCACCCGGTGACCCCGGCACCCCTCCTCACCGTGCCTGCGTCCCACCCCGACGACGAGACACGCCAGCAACGCCTGGCCGTTCGTGAAGGTCTGGCCGTGGGGCTCGCGACCGCTGCCTATGGGGTGTCGTTCGGTGCACTTTCGGTCGCCGCGGGGCTCGACATCTGGCAGACCAGTTTCATTAGCATCGTCATGTTCTCCGGGGGCTCCCAATTCGCCCTCATCGGCGTGCTCGCTGCCGGTGGGGTCGCCGCCGGCCCGGCAGCCATCGCGAGCGCAGCGCTGCTCGGTGTGCGCAATGGCATCTACGGCATGCGTACCGCGCCGATCGTCGGCGCCGGCCTCTGGAAACGCCTGGCCGCCGGGTGGATCACCATTGACGAATCCACCGCGGTCGCTCTCGCCCAGCCGACACCGCACAGCCGCCGGGTCGGCTTCTGGGTCACCGGCCTGGCGGTCTTCATAGGCTGGAACGCGACCACCCTGATCGGCGCACTGATCGGCGATGCCCTCGGCGATACCCGGGCATACGGGCTCGACGCTGCAGCAGCGGCCGCGTTTGTCGGCCTGCTCTGGCCCCGCCTCAAGCGGATGCAGGCGGTCGCGGTGGCCGTCGCGGCTGCGGTCGTCGCCGCCACGCTCACCCCCGTGCTCATGCCGGGTCTGCCCGTGCTGGTCGCCGCCCTCGTGGCGGTCGTGGTCGGACTGTTCAACTGGCTGGGCGGGCCGACCGTGCCCGGCGGGGCATCCGCTCGAACGAAGTTGCGCTCATGACCCTGTGGCAGATCATTATTGCGGCTTCCATCGCCGTGCTCGCGCTCAAGCTGGCCGGCTATCTCGTGCCGCCGGCCCTGTTGCAGAAGCCCACGCCGTCGCGCATCGCCGACCTGCTGACGGTGGCGCTGCTGGCGGCGCTGATTGCCGTGCAGACGCTCGGCAGCGGGCAGGCACTCACCGTGGACGCTCGCATTCCCGCCGTGATCGTGGCGGCCGGGCTGCTTGCGATCAAAACGCCGTTCATCGTCGTCGTGATCGTGGCGGCGCTGGTCGCCGCGGGGCTGCGCGCGCTGATCTAGCTAGCCCTCGAGGTCGTCGATGCCGGGGGTCCAGCTCAGGCCGGGCACGCCCCAACTCTTCTTGCGTTCGACCTTGGCCGCCATTTTCGCATAGACGTGCTCCAGGCGATCCACATAGAGCGTGCCGTCGAGGTGGTCGTATTCGTGCTGGAAGATGCGGGCGAGCCAGCCATCAGCTCGAATCTCAAAGGGTTGCTGCTCGGCATCAACGGCCCGCAGAATGGCGGACTGGGATCGCTTCAGGGGAAAACGCTCGCCCGGAAATGACAGGCAGCCTTCGTCTTCGTCGACATCTTCGTCATCGACGGGCTCGGCCGACACCGGCGTGATCCACAGTTCGGGGTTGATTGCAACGCCGCGCCACGATACCTCGTCGTCGTCCTGGTAGCTGTAGGTGAAAATGCGCAGCCCAACCCCCACCTGAGTGGCGGCGAGACCGACCCCCGGCGCGGCATCCATCGTCTCGAACATGTCTCGAACCAATTCGCGCAAATTATCGTCGAAATCGACGACGGGAGCTGCGGGGGAGTGGAGAACGGGGTCACCTGAAATTACTATCGCGCGTACGGCCATTTCTCCAGAATATCGGCAAGCTTGTCGATAGGGTCATCAAGTGACCTCTGACCTAACCGATCTGGCGACAGAAATCGCTATCGATCCACGTCAGGCCATCGGAATTCCGCTGGCCTTGGTCGGTGCGGTTTTTCTCTCCCTCGGCGCTCAATTCCAGCACCGCGGCGTCACCAAAGTCGAGGCGCGCACCGAAGAGGTCACCGGCGGACTCAACGTACGCCAGCTGACCCTGCTGCTGGCTCGGCCGTCGTGGGTATTCGGTTCGCTCATGCTCGGCCTGGCCATCGTGTTCCAACTGACCAGCCTCGCCTTCGCCCCCATCATCGTCGTGCAGCCGCTCGGGGCAGTCGCCCTCGTGATCACCGCCGTGCTGAACGCGAGAGTCAGCAAAGTCAAACTCAATCGGGTCAGCATTATCGCCATCTCGATGTGCGTGGGCGGGGTCGGCCTGTTCGTCACCGTTGCCGCGTTCACCGCAGTCGACAAGCCGGTCACCGACCAAAACCTGGTGACCATCCTCTTCGTGCTTGCGGCCGTACTGCTGGCCTTTGGGCTCGCCTTTGGGTTTCTGCGCCGACGGTCCCAGGCGATCTTTTATATTCTCGGCGCCGGTGTGCTGTACGGATTCGTCGCCACCCTCGCCAAGGTCGTGATCAACCGCACCCAGCACGGCAACTTCGAGTGGCTGACCCTCACCTGTGTGCTCGGTCTGCTGTTGGCCGCAGCGCTCGGGGCCTACTTCGTGCAGAACGCCTACGCGTCCGGACCGCCCGATCTGGTCATTGCCGGGCTCACCGTCGTCGACCCGCTCGTCGCGGTGGGAATCGGAATCGTTGTGTTGGGTGAAGCCAGCCAAGCCCCACCCGCAGCCGCAATCGCCTTCGTCGTTGCCGGCGCGATCGCCATTTGGGGCGTCTTCCTGCTCGCGCGCTACCACCCACAACTCGATCGCTGACCTCCTGCGAATTTCGGCCGCCACGGTGCGGGGCGCCGCGCGGGTGGCACGGTTTAGAATAGGGTTCGAGTGCGCAGCGTCATTTCTTGCCGCGCGCACCCGAGATATCCTGCCGGACGATGATCCCCGGCCCAACAACGTAGGGACCACTCCACTTGTCAGATTCGACCGACTTGCTGAGCAGCCCGACTCCGGGCGATGCGCCCGAGAGCGCGACGGATGCGCCGACCGAGAAACCTCGGATTCGCGTGCTCATTGCGGCCGACACGTTTGCACCCGATGTGAACGGTGCGGCACGATTTGCCGAGCGGCTCGCTGCTGGCCTCGTCGCCCGCGGCCACGAAGTGCAGATTATGGCGCCGGCCGCGTCGCGCAAGCACGGCAGCTGGACTGAGATGCACGAGGGCCAGCCCATGGTGGTGCATCGCCTGCACAGCTGGCGCTGGTACCCGCACGACTGGCTGCGATTCGCCCTGCCTTGGCTGATTCGCGGCGAAAGCCGGCGCATTCTCGATTCGTTCCACCCCGATGTCGTGCACTTTCAGTCGCACATCAACGTGGGGCGTGGCGTGTCCATCGAGGCGGCGAAGCGCAACATCCGCTTGGTTGGCACCAACCACTTCATGCCGGAGAACATGGTGAAGTTCTCCCTCGTTCCGGTCGGTTTGCAGGATCGAGTCATCAAGGCCGCGTGGCGGGCAGCCCGCCGCACCTTCGGGCGCGCCGCAGCGGTCACGACTCCGACCCGCCGCGCCGCCCAGTTTCTTGAGAAATACACCGGCCTCACCGGGGTCTACGCCATCTCCTGCGGGATCGATGCCGACAACTACGCACCGAATTTTGAGCCGCGCACCGAGAACCGCATCCTCTTCGTCGGTCGCGTCACCGGTGAGAAGCAGATCGACGTCCTACTTCAGGCTGCAGCGCTGCTGTCCGCCGATCTCGATGCTCAAATTGAAATCGTCGGCGGGGGCGATCAGAAACGCAACCTGGAGCACCTGGCCGACACTCTCGGCATCCGCTCGCGTGTCACGTTCACCGGTTACGTGACGGATGACGAGCTGCGCGCCGCCTATTCGCGCGCCACGGTGTTTGCCATGCCCTCTGTCGCCGAGCTGCAGAGTATCGCCACGATGGAGGCGATGGCCTCCGGACTGCCCATTGTCGCGGCGGATGCCATGGCGCTGCCGCACCTCGTGCACGATGAGGCGAACGGGTACCTATTCAAGCCGAGCGACGCGCAGGATCTGGCCGACAAGCTGACCGTGGTTCTCACCGCGCCGCCGGATCGCCTGGCGGAGCTCAAGCGAGAGTCACTCAAGCTCATTGCCGCGCACGACATCAAGCGAACGTTGAACACATTCGAATGCCTGTATCGTGGGGAGCCGGTGAGCGATCTGGTCCCCAATGGGGCCTCGTCGCAGTCGCCCGAGTAGTATGCGTTGGTACAATCGTTGGTTGTGCCTTTTGGGGCGGTAGCTCAGCTGGTTAGAGCAGCGGACTCATAATCCGTCGGTCCCGGGTTCAAGTCCCGGCCGCCCTACTCGAAACATCGTTTGATCAGGGTTTCTTGTTCTCACCATAGGAGCAAGACTTGATGAAGTATCCGTTTATTATCCGTTTATTCAAAAATTCTGACCCCTCACAGCCACCTCTGATGGAGGTGCACGCCCGAGTTCGAGTGCTCTGGATCGGCCTCGCCCACCTGTGGGTTATGGACACTCACACCCTCTCTCGGCTCGGTCTCGAGCCTGTACTCACGACGAGCGAGCTCGCCGACTATCTCGGCGTGCACGTGCAAGCAATCTACGATCTCCGTAATGATGGCCGCGGACCGACCGGCTTTCGCGTCGGACGGGAGATTCGTTACCACGTATCTGATGTTCTCAGCTGGCTCGAGAGTCTTCGTGAGCCGGATCGGTTTCGCCGCGCTCTCGGATCCGATCTCTAATGGCGGGGCGACCACGCACACCCATCAGCACGGGTGGCACGATCAGAATTCGCAAGGTCAACCCCGGCGTGTTTCGAGCCGTGACCGTCTTTCGTGATTGGGACGGCCAGACTCGCAAGGTCACTACGACCAGCTCGAGTCGAAACGCTGCGCAAGCCGCGCTCAAGGTCGACCTGGCCGCACGGATGCGTGCCGGTGGACTCGACGACGCTCTGAACGCAGGGTCGCCGTTCCCGTTGCTCGCCGCCGCCTGGCTCGACGACGTCGAGCACGACGTTGACCGTTCTCAAGGCACCAAAGAGACGTATCAGCGTCAACTGGGAACACTGGTGCTGCCCTTTTTCGAGCACTTCACCATTCGAGAGGTGAGTGTCGGCCGGGTTGAGCGCTATCTCAAGCAGCAGCGCGAGAAGTCGTACACCCAGGCGAAGCGCTCACGCACGATCCTGGGCATGATCATGGCCTTCGCCGTTCGACGAGAGATCATTGCACGCAATCCCGTCACAGAGGCCTCGCGCATGAAGAAGCCTCCGCATACCCCCGAAGGCGCTGACGACAGAGCAGATAGCCGCCATCCGACTCGCGGCGCGCGAGTGGCGCTCGCAAGAGGGCAGGATGGGGCCTCGGCCCGACGGCCAGGTGCGCGACATCATCGAGGTGATGCTCGGTACGGCGACGCGCATCGGCGAGGTGCTCGCGTTTCGACGATGCGACGTCGACCTGAATGCTGATCCGCCGCAGGTGAGCGTGAGCGGAACGATCGTCGTTCATAAGGGGGCCGCCGTGCACCGCCAGGAGCACCCCAAGACGCACGAGTCGAATCGGATCATCCCCGTGCCGGAGTTCGCGGCCGACGTGATTCGCCAGCGACTGGCGCTGCTCGATCCCGACGACCCAGAGCACCTGCTGTTCTTCTCCCGAAACAACACCCCGCTGACGCCGTACAACGTGAGGCGCACCTTCAGGGGAATGCTGCGGAATGCCGGGCTCGAGGGGATGGACATCACTCCGCATTCGTTTCGCCGCACGGGCGCGACGTTGCTTGCCAACGAGCTCGGCATGCAGGCAACGGCCGACATGCTCGGGCACACGTCCACCTCGACGGCGAAGGCGCACTACGCCGAGCCCGACCGTACTGTCAGGCCCGGCCCTGCCGCAGTCCTGCAGAAGCTCGCGCCGCCCAAGTGAGGTGTCGCAGTAGGGGAACCCCTTGCGGGACGGCATTCTGAGGCCAATTCACAAAGAGGCTAAATTCTCAGATTCGATTCGATTCCCGTCGGACTATGGTCCGGGATTTTTGCTTCCAGACCGAGCCGGCAGGATCAGGCACCAGACCCGGACGAGAAATCGGCGGGCGAAGAAAAGCAGCGCCAGCAGCCCGACAACGATAGGGATGGCAATTGGCCAAGCGGTGGTGAATACGAGAATCAGCGCAAGAGCTTCGAAGCCGATCAGCGAGGCTGCCCCGACATACATCGCAGCTGCGAGGTCATTAAGTTTCCACCAGGCGCGCGTCAAAAATTCTTGCGTTCGCCTCGCGTGCACGTTCCGGTGTGGATCTAGTCGCGGCTCTTTTGATGTCGCTAGCATTACTTCTCCTACAGATAGCGGCGCACAGTTGTATCTGCCGGCCGACTACCAAAAGAGAGGTGCACGATGAATCGACGTGCTCCATCAAGGGTCAGGCGACGGGCGTCTGACTTGTGGGCGCGCGCGGCATAGGAGTGCCTCTGCCACATCGCGTTATTTGTGGTGTGAAGTGCGAACGCGGCGGAGCTCCCCCGCTTTTCGTGGACGACGCGCGCAGGTCGAATTCCCGCGCCACAACGAAAACCAACAGGGCCACGATCACGGCGAGGCTCAAGAGAATTCCGACGGCGACCATGATGACGAAAACCTGATGACCCAACGTCAGATGCGGGCTGGCAACAACGAGCGCAAAATGGCAAATCATGTAAAGTTCTTGCAGCACCATGCCCCCTCACGCACTTCTCTTACCGCTCAGCGTACCCGTCACGGCCTGGCACACAGGCGTCCGTAGCCGGAACCCCCTACGGGACAGGGACGCGACCCCGTCTCTTAGCGATGCTGTTCTGCGGCCCCACGGTTAGTGGTCCGCGACGAAGAAGCGGTCGGGAGCACGATTCTGTGCACTGGATGCAGCTACTGCAGTGCAAGCCAAGCGGCAACGCGAGGGTTGAACCAGTCTGGGCATTCCAGTGGTATTCCATGGCCACGGCCAGGGACAATTTCCATGTCGCTGCTAGGCAGGGCCGCGTGAATGATCTTGGCGGAGTCACGCATCAGGGCGCGCTCCCGGCTGCCGACCATTACGAATGCTTGACCGTGAAACTCTGACCACGTTGGCGGTACCGCGAATCGCATGTTGTCACCGACTGCGGCGAGCAAGGTGGTTTTGGTGATGTGAGCACTCGTGTCGATGTACTCTTCCATCAACTCTGCCGGTACAAACAACTCCCGGGCCTGAAGTCGGGCGAACCTGCGATTTTGCGCTAAGGGTGCAGCGGCCCCGAGTGCGCGAAGGGTGAGCCCGGCAAAGGGCATCGCTTTTGCCTGGGCGCTGACTATCATCACGCGATCTACGAGTTCGGGGTACTGAGATGCGAGTTCGATGGTGAGCTGTGCGCCCAAGGAGAATCCGATGACTGCCGTGGGATTCGAACCGCCACGCACCAGTAACTGGCTGAGAGCGTTTGCCGTCTCGGTGTGGGATTGATACGGCTCATCGGCACTGTGACCATGGCCCGGAAGATCGGGCACGACTACTTTGTACGTCGCTTCGAGGGTTCGTCGAAGCGAGGTCCACATCCACCCTGCTACTCCGCCACCGTGTAACAGAAGCACCGGAGGTCCGTCTGAGGGGCCGAATTCACTTACATGCACGGTGTACCTGCTCGCATGAAGGCCGTTGAAGCAATCAACCCGAAACGTCGGGACGATCGTTCACGTCCCGTGATCTGGTGCGCTCCTGAGCCTTTTCTGCTCGGCGCTGCAAACGATCGAGCCTCAGACCGGGCACAGTCCGAAAGGCACCGGCAAGCATGCGAAAGACTGCTCCGCTGTGAGTGATGGTGTGGGTCACCTCGGTCTTGTGATCAGCAACTGAAACGAGTTTCCAGGTCCCGGTTTCATGCGCCTGTAGTCCGTCCAGGCGCCAGACGACGCAATCCGTAGACACCTGTTCGTAAGTGATCGTGGGTGAACCAGGCAGTTTGGCTCGAATCGGATAGTGCTTGCCAAGCAGCGCAACCGGATCGACCGCTGTGACAGAAAGTATCGCGGGATTCCATTCCGGCAGGCGGCGAATATCGGCGAGAATGCTCGCAATCGTCGCCCTCGATGCATTGATGACGCGACTTTCGATGTATTCCATGATTCGCCCCGTGCTCTTGCCCGTAGAAATTCCTCAAGAACGGATGCTCGCGCCCCCAGTCACAGCCTAGGGCCACGTCAGACGGGGCCAGGTTTACGCTCACCAAGTCCGACGCCGAACGCGCCCGGAGAGCTACGCCTAACCGAACTATTGCACGCAGGTTCCGCACATCAATTGGGCTCTCTGGTCACTCGATCGACACGTCCCGCTCTAGTACCGAATGGGCAACGCCTTGTGAGATCCGGGATACTGGTGAGGCTACTGAAATGGGGAGGGCATTATGGTTTCATCCGAGGTTCCCGCTGAGATGATGGGAATACGAAGCACTTTTCTCAAGACGGTTGTGTCGCTGGCTCTTGGCATCGTGATGGGAGTGTTGACCTACTACGTCACTGTCCTGGCGGTGACCGCTCCGTTCCCGAGCAACCTCACGATCAACCCTCTGACTTTGGCCATGAGCGCTATCGTCGGTGCACTCGCGGTCGCCATCGGATGGCACCGGCCGCTTGTTGGACTGACTGCCGGCATCGTCATTATCGCGGTCGTGGCGTGGGCTGTAACGTGGGCGGCAACCGGACGAATCGTATATTCTCCGGCCAATGCCACTGGAATGAGTCCTTTCAACGCAGTGGCATTCGGTGCGGTCAGCGTGGCTCCGATCTTTGTCGGCGCCACAATGGCCACCGTTTCCGCCCTCAGGCTGCATTCTCCCCGGACCGGTAGCTAGAGAAGTATCTGCGCAGCACGCCGAGCTGTCGCGCCCGAACGCCGGACGCCCACTGCGACAGATATGAGGCCAAACCACCCGGCGGCCGAGTGCGCCGACATAGTGTCACACGGGAACCCCAGGCGGGACGCTGGAGCTCGCGCAGGCTTGCAGTCACTCTGATGAGTGTGCTTGTATCTAGATACAGTTGCGATCTAGATAGAGGATGCTTGATCATGAGGAATAGAGATATCTGGCCTGAGACCGACCAGGCGTGGGTGACGCGCTATCGAGCGTCGATGGCGGGCAAGCATGTGCCTGCCATTGCCCTCGACGAGCGCGAGCGCGAGCTGCTCAACGCGGTCCGGGAAGCAGATCTACCCGCGGCCCATCTTTTCGGCGATGCCCCCACGCTCGCAGCGGAAGATGTTCTCGAACTTGCTACCACCGCTGAAGCGGTGCGAACATCTGAAGGCGGGGGTCCGCACCACGCCGTGAGAGACGCTGGCGGCACCTTGCTCGGCATGGGCGTTGTCTCGGTGTTGCTTCTTGCTCTTCGCAGTGGTTGGTCTGCTGACCTCAACATTGCGCACCTCCTGGTGGCGGTCAGCGTCGCAGTTCCGTTCATGGGCTGGATTGCCGCTCGTGCATTCTTCTCGGCGGGACGATCCGTCGCAATGACGGGTGTGCTCGTGACGGCAGGCGTCATTGCCCTGGCCGGCATCGCCTCCGCAGTTGCTCTGGGCAACGATCACATCGTGGCCCGCGCGGTGCCCGTCCCGATCTTGGGCCTGGCACTCATCGCCCCGGGCATCGTCATACTGGTGCGGGCGAGCCGGATGCAGCGCCAGGTTCTCCGCACGAGTTGGGACGACTCTGACTGGCTGCGACGCCTGCGGGGTGGCCTTCGCGCGCGATTCGTACCAGCAGACATCGCGCGTGGCCATGTCTCGGAAATCCAGCAGTCTCTGGCCGTCAGTGACAAATTAGCTTATGAGGAATACGGGCACCCGCTGGTGTTGGCTCGTGACATTGCCGACGCCGATCGAACGTCACGGTTACGTCTCTGGTGGCTGTGGATCCTTGCCGGTACCGGATCGCCCCTCGTCGGCACCGCCCTGGTCGTCACTGCGCAGAGCTGGGGTAATCTGACGATCCCCATCGCGAGTCTGCTCTTGCTCAGTTCCATAGTCACCCCTCTCGTAGGTTGGAGCCGCCGACCGTGGGTGCAGCAGCGATGAGCACCGCCGCCTGGCAGCGCGCCTCCCTTCCGATGCTCATTCTCAACGTTCTCTCGGTCGCACCACGCCACGGATACGGCATATCTCAATCGCTCGCATCCGCCGGACTGCAACCCATCAAAGGCGCGCAACTGTATCCCGCGCTCGTCCGACTCGAGGACGAAGGAGCAATCGCCGCCCGGTGGGAGCAAAGCGAGTCTGGTCCTGCCCGCAAGGTCTATGAGCTCACGGCGACCGGTCATGCGCAGAGGGAGGCGCTGCGCGGTCTCTGGTTAGCCTTCATAGACGCGGCGGAAGCCGTGGGCCGCGCAGACTGATTCGAGGAATTCCGGACTCTCATCGGGATGGAGGTGAACGCCGTGCGTTGCTTCTACTTCCTCGCTCGGGGATTCTTGCGACGCTGCCGGTCGAGTTCCACACCCGCACAGGGAATCCCTCACGGGACCACGCGTTCTCCTTGTGATCTCAAGCCGCCGCATCACGACCGCGACGCGTGTGGCACACGATGCGCTCGACCGCGCTGATTGGACACACCTTGGACTCTGTCGTTGCCCACCCGCCTCGGCCTGTAGCGAGTTGGGATTACACGATTCCGTGTTGTTTAGGGACACCCCCGCCGGGTTTCAGCGAGCTAGGGTGTCCATGAACAGCTCCAGGGCGCAGAGGATGACACTCACGATGACGAGCAACCAGTTGGTGGCGACCAGAAATAGCCGGACGCCGATAGATATCCGTGGCGTGTCGGCCGGCGCGGAGCCGGGTGGCACGATGGGGTCAGCCTGATAGGAGTGGTGAAACTGGGCCCACAGAGGCGGGGCGATGAGTAGCACGACCGCCGCAATGAAGACCGGTAGCGCGGGAACACTGAACACGATCCGGTCCGCTGACCACAGGGATAACAGCACAAAAACCAGCGTAGTGACAAGCCCAACTGCCGCCCCCTCAATGAACGCTCTGCCCTTCCCGTGCGAAACTATCCGGACGATTATGATGGGGAGGATTCGTGGCAGGAACGCAATTATCGCGAGCACTGCGATCGTAATCAGAACCACCCCGAGCCCGAATGTCACGTCTGTCTGATGCCTGAGCGGAACGACCGTCTCTATGAGCGCCATCAGCCCGAGCAGGCCAAGCCCGCTGCGCAGGGTGGCACCCCACACCCCTTTTGCGGCATCTGCGGTTGCCGGAAGGCTCAGCTCCGCGGCGTAGTAACGAGCGCTGCCGAAAGATTCTTCCGCTAGTGCCCCGGAGTCGGCCAGAAACTCGCGCGCGGTCGCCACGGCGTCGCCGATCCGCGTTCCATTGACGTCGAGCAGGCGCAGCTCGATGGTCAGGCCTTCCAACCACTTCTCGTTTTCGGTGTCGCGGTCGTGTGCGTCGCGAATATTGCTGGTCGTCATGATTTAGCCGTCTCCGTGGTCAGTGCGGTGCTGCTTGTGGGTGTGTTGTCGAGGTGCGCCAGGACCGTGCCCGTAAAATCGCGCCAGTTGGCGGTCTGGGTTGTCAACTCGTCGCGTCCGGTATCTGTCAGCGACAGATATTTCCGCTCGGGGCCGCCGGCGCCGACCCGCCACTCGACAGCGATCCAGCCGGCCACTTCATAGCGAGTCAGCAACGGATACAGCGTGCCGCCTTTGATCGTGCCAAATCCGTTCTCTTCCAGCGCGGCCGCGATGGCGTACCCGTAGGTCGGGCCGGCGGCGAGAGTGCGCAGCACGCACAGGCCGAGGGCTGCCCGCATCCAATCGCTTGACCACTGTTTGGCGCCCATGACTTTCTCCTCCAACGCTGCACGCATAACTACATAGTGTCACTATTTAGTCAGACTATCTACTCGTCATTCGCGCGCTGGAGCCTCTTCCCTGAGCCGCGCCCGCGGTCGACCCCCAGCGCACCCCGAGCGGCCGGCATCGCGGACAACTTCTACGCGCTTTAAATGACCCCGAAGGACCTTGGATGTCATGGGCGCAGAATAATAATGGGGAATTACGCTGGCCTGTATCGTGAAAGCTGGATAAAAGTTCTGCCGCAAGCCGAACCCTCGGCGGGACACTAAAGCTTTTGGAGCGGACAGCCGTTTTCCACGGGCACTACAGGACGTTGATCGTCGGGCCCATCAGGAATTAATAGTGAAGCACAAGGTGCGGGAGACCATCGAGACTCTGATCCCGCAGTGCGCTTTCCGTTGCGGAAAGTGCTAGGTTTTCCGTAAAGGAAAGTCCGAAGCAGAAAGTGGAAAGTGGAGTCACGATGCAAAACGAAGAACAGGTCCCAATCTCTGCAGGCGATGCATTAGCATCCGCTCAAGCAGCAGAAGGTGCCATGCGGCGGCGCGCCCGCTCGATCAGGCCATCCATCGCCATCGTCGGACTAGCCAGTGGCGCGATTACCGCCGCCGTTTTACTCCCACAAGAGGTGTCATTCGTCGTTGCAGTCGTCGCGTTCATTGCCATAATCGTTTCGGCCTGGCTCTTCGAGCGTGCTGGAGTTCGCCGCCTCCTGGCCCAGCCAGGTCAGCATCTTGCAGGGCGACTGATCCTTGTCGGCGTGATGGTGCTGGTCCCGATCGCCGGAATCCTCATTGGAACGTACACAGACTACTTCTGGGCCGTCGTGGGGTTGGCGATCGCAGTGCCACTGGTGATGATTGCGGTTCCCTGGTGGTGGGAGCGAGATCTTCATCGCACAGCAGTAGGAACGTAACGATGCGCGCGGCATTCGATGAAGTGATCCATGCACCCAACAGGCTGCGCATAACGGCCGCGCTGTCGGCCGTCGAGAGCGCGGACTTTTCCATCATCCGTGATCTGCTGGGTGTCAGCGATTCCGTTCTCAGCAAGCACGTGAAGCCGCTGGGTGAAGCGGGCTACGTCAACATCACAAAGACCGTCATTGATTCCCACATGCGGACTTCTCTCGCCCTCACCACGAAGGGCCGGAAGGCCTACCGGGCGCACATAGCAGCCTTGCGAGAAATCACCGCAAATATGGGCGAGGCGGACACGAACAGTGGACAGGTCTCGGGACATCCGCGACCGTGATCCAGCATCACTAGAACAAATTACCCCGATCGTGGTCAACCACAGCGCAAACTGCGACCCAAGCCAACTGCGAAAAGTTCAACGTGGCTCCCGCGATCCGTCCCAAGAGGTCCGTCCCACGTTCCATAGGAGGGACGCTGAACGACACAGATTTAGGGCCACAGCACCCGTCGGCCGATTTCGCCGACGCTGTGTCACAGAGGAACCCCTAACGGGCGCTCTAGGGTTGCTGGGATTCCCAGCGAGTTTCACCATCCTTCTTCGATGAGGTCGCGTGTAAGGCTTGATTTTGCGCCACCTTCATGGAGGCCTGATGATCGGGATGAATGTGCGCTGTGAGGCGGCAGACTTCGTTTGATCGCAACCAGGCGATCATCGCTTGAGCGGCCTCAGAAGCGATTCCTTGCCCTTGCCAGTCGGGTGAAATGACCCAAGCGATGTCAGCCACGAGACTCGACCCATCGTCTTCGACGGTTGCCTGTACAAATCCCACCGGCTTCCCGGAGTCTAGCTGTGTGACAACCCAGTTCAACCACCACTGCGAACCATCATCAGAGTGCCCAACGGCCTGCGCGGCATAGCGTTTTTCCAACACCGTCAGAGACGGTATTTCTCCGCCGGTGTATTCATAGAGCGCAGGGTCGGCCAGAACCTCGATCATCGAAGGCGCATGCTCCACCGACAGCGGTTCCAACAAAAGTCGCACAGAAGCAATGGGTTCAGTTGTGGGCCAGTCCATTCTTTGACAATGGCAGAGTCCTGAGGTCTTCGTAAGCCGAACCTGCTACGGGACGGGTACGGCACGGAAAAAGAGAGAGTCCGTTTAGCGACCCTGCTGCCGAATATAGAAACAGTCAGGGAACCGAGTCGAGGCGGCCTCCCATCCGTCGGCGGCCGAGGGTAAAGCGCGCGGTGAAAAGATGGAGACGCGTGCGACCTCCCATGAGCCTTCATCCCGTTCGAGAACATGTTCGCCGTGCAGGGACCGGACTAACTTCCAGCCCCGTCGCCCAGCCGCGTTTATGTGGTCGACTTCCTCGGCGCGCGATACTGGACCCACAATCCGAGTGGCTTCGGTGTTAGCAACGGGGGTGTTGCGACGGCTATCGAAACGCTGCTGAGCTGCCTGCCGGGACGTTCCTAGGGCTTTGCCAATCTTCGCCCAACTCAGTCCCGATTCCTGGGCTGATGCCACGGCTTCAGATTGCAGCTGCGCAGCAACGCGTGCCAGGTCCCCGAAGACAGTGACCGAGTGCAATAGGAAGTCAGGGGATTGATCCTCGTCACGGTTACTGAGGGCTACTCCTCTGTCGGCTGCAATTTTGGACAACTGTACCGACAAGGCAGCGTCGGCTGCTCCGGTCATCGTTCGTCGTCGTCCGCTGGGCGCCAGGAATCCGATCGCGAAGCTGCTTTGGACTTCTGGATGAAAAATGAGACGAGTCCAATTAGGCCAGCAATTAGAGCGATCCAACCAGCTACGCCCACGATGAAACTGGGGAGCCCAGCGCCTATGAACGTCGCAAACAATACCAAGCAGATGCCAAAAGCCAAGAGGGCCCAGAGGGCGGTTCGCGCAGTGCGAATCTTTGTCAACGAGTTCATGCGTCAAGGATACATTGACATTCAGCCTACCGTCAAGGCGACGTTGACATTATGGGGTGATCTCCGGCTGGACACATCCCCACGCCGTCGCTTGAAAATATCGAGGACGGCGTCCGGTTGCGACTCGGAAGGGCAACCGTGAGCGCGGCTATCTGTTGGAGCGTCTAGCGCGACCAGCGTCGAAAAACGCTCTCCCGCAGCGCACCCAGATGACAATGATACTTGACATTAGATGTCAATGATCCTTAACATATGTGTATGTGTCCCCACGATTCCGCTTCCGCCACGGCGAACCCGGTGCGGGAGCGCCGCAAGGAGCGGCGGATCACCCAAGCCGAGCTCGCCGAGCAGGTGAACGTGAGCCGGCAGACCATCATCGCCGTTGAACAAGGCGACTATGCCCCATCTGTGTATCTCGCGTTGCGGATCGCCCGTGCCCTGGGTGGGACCGTCGAAGAACTTTTCACGAACGAGACAGGAGCTGACACATGACGCGCAGACGAAACTTGCTGGACCGATGGACAGAGCGGGTCATGGACCTCGACAGCCCGGCATATGGCGACGAACGCGAACGCGCCGTGTCAATGGAGTCGAGTGCCTTCGGACTGACGGCCGGGCTCTACGTCGGACTCTTGGCAGCCCTCGTCGCCTCACTTTTCGGGCTCATTCTCCTGCCGGTTGTCCTGCTGGTCGTGACCGTCGTGCCGTCGGTCGCGGCCTTGTGGTATGCGAGTCGGCGGAACGTCAACCTCCAGAAGCTCGCCGAGAACGCTGGCGCCCGATCGACAATGGTCGGCATCATGATCTACGGCGTCGCGATGGTGCTGACCTTCGCCGCGATGACCTACACGGTACTCACGGGGGAGCCGATGCTGCCCACGCCATCGCTCGAGGTGACCCCAGGCGAGGGGTTCTTGGGCGGAATGGCCCAGGGCGCGGTCATAGGCGGAATGATCGGCGGGCTCGCCGCCATCGTCGGAGGTGTCCGCTCTTTCCGGCGGGTGAGCCGCCGACGCACGGGGCAAGACCGCTGAACGCTGTCCCGGTGCCGATGCTCGTTGCGCTCGCTTATACGAAACGGGCGAGCCGCAAGCGAGCTCCGCCATGCTCCAAACGGGAACCCCGTCCGGGAATCGGACCGTGATGTCTTGGAGATGGATCGACTAGGTTTCGTTGTGGTTATTACGCGTCGATGCGTCGTCCGCGGTGCAGAACGGGAGAGACAGCTGCTCTCCGGAGCGATCCGCGAGCTGGTGGCCGGCGGTGAAGTCATTATCTACTGTGACGAGCAAGCGGTGTGCGACTGCTTTGTCGACTCGGTGGCTCTCTGACGGGATAATCAGGTGCATGTTGCACATCATCCCGGGCGGGTCAGCCCTCACATCCGAGCAGGCAAAGATCCTTGATGACGAGTTCTTTCAGGCACGTCCGCTGGCCTACTTCTCCGCGCGAATATCGGCACTTCTCAGTGCAAGCAGCGAGCAGAACGAGGTCACTGCCGGTGACGCGGTTGGGTTTCTCAAGGCGCTTGGCGATCTGGAGCTGGCGAATATCTTGGAGCACGGGGACAGCGACCGAGACCTCCAAGTGGCACTCGATTCTGTTTCGGTTCGCCACCATGCAGCAGAAGCGCTTATCCGAATGCTTCACGCGGTGGTCGTCGCAAGGCCTCGAACCGGGGACGCTGCTTGCACTTGGGCCACTCTCACCGACGGCCCTATTGGCCTTCATGAGGTGACAGATGAGCTGGCAGCCGCGATGAACTCAGACGTCGGTGCATTTGCAAAAGCGTTCCTTCCACCTAAATCGGTGCAGAGTGCGGCTGATATTGAGGCGTTTGGGGTGGCGTGGGCTTGGGTACTGCGGGCAGCGCAGCTCCTTACAGACAACGAGTTGACTGTAAACGCGGCCCATAACAAGTTGAAGCACGGCCTCGCAATCCGGACACGGGATGACGTGCGCCTAGAACTGATGACGGGTCCCGGACCCGGTGAAGACGGAGAAGTTCCCCTGAGTAGCTTTGGCCCCGGCAAATCCATCGTCATTTTCGACCGTCCGTTGGTCACATATCTCGCGCGGCCGTATCCACCCCGGAAGCAGGGGCTCGAAGCGACGTCGCTGCGTGTCGATCCGCCTGCGGTCCTGGCGGAAGCATGGATGATTTCGTGGGTCTATGCATCGGTGTTTCATGTCGCGGCTGCGCGCCATGGCAGCACGACTGATGGATTGCCGGCACCGTACCCAGCACCCCGAACTGGGCCGACGCCGGCGCAACTTCTCGAGAATTCAGGTGCGGCAGCCCTTGGTTATCGCGGCTCGGTGACGACGGCAACCGACAGCTCGTTGAAGCCACGCCCGTCGGGGATTTTCTTCCCGGGGTTCTTCCAGTCGATGACCATCGATTTTGCGGGCGCGACAGCGGCCACGGTGGTGGACGGATAGTGAGCGTTCACCGGCAGACACCAGTCGGCAGCACCAGTGAACCTGCCGCCACGAATCCCCGATAGCCAGCCTTTTCGGCCGCGTCCAGCGTTGATTAGTCCCGCAACCGGATCACAGTTGTGTCCCAGTGGCCTCCGGAGCGACCGCGTGGCGTTAGCAGGATTGCGATGGTCACGGGCTCAGAATCAACACTTGACTCGCAGTGTTCATGATGAAGCAGCATCGCCCGTACTTTACCTATCGCCCGCGATAGCTCGGCGAGTCCGCTCGCGGCCATGAAGCTGAGCGACGCCTGCCCGTGACGCGGTGAAAAGAAGATTTTGCTCTCGACGCGGAAGTCGCCGCGCGCTCCAGTCTTCTCGCTCACCCGTTCCATGAACCCGGCCAGCACACCTCCGACACTGGGTAAACAGATTCTGTCGTTACGCGCGCGCTGCTCCGCCGTTCCGCAAGCCGGACGACCAATGCGACAGATCTAGCGCTGATCCATATAACTGCCCAATGCCCTGAGGCCGTGTCAGAGAGGAACCCCTTACGGGCGCGGAACCCGTCGGAAAAGGTACCGCCACTGGACGAGATTAATTCGCCCTCCGAATCGAACTTGTGACTTGCCCATCAGATGCTTCGAACGTCCACGCATTGCCACCCCCGACGATCCTGATGCTGGCAGGATCGTGGAGCGTTGTGACAACCGCCGTGTTCTCGTCAATGGCAACGACCCGATCAGCGAGACCATTGACGACTACGGAGAGTGCGCGACCGAGGGTTCCGGCCTGGGCTGCGTGAACGTCGACCGTGAATGGGACCACGCCAAGGCCAGCCTTCAGCGTTATCTCCGCGAGCCCTTCCGCCCATTCTTCGGTGCAGACTTCTGTTCCATTCATCGTGTACCCCCCAATCAAGGCCACCTTCGGTGCGATCATCGCGCCCGCCGAAAACCCGATGTAGGACGCTCCTTGTACGATCGCCCTCGCGATCGCGTCGATCGATGTCTGGAGAGCATTCAAATAGGCGGGTGTCGGGCCGCCTGCGACAAGGATCGCATCGACGTCATCGAAGCTGGCCGATTCCACCTGTTTGTCACGGCAGACCAACACTGGTCGGATTTCGCACGGCATGCGGCTTTCGAGCGGTGCTGTGTAGGCCGGTAGAAAGTGCGTCGCGCTTCCTCCCTCGTCAAAGATAACGACGACGATTTTCGGAACCCGGTGTCTCGTCGCTCCTCGCTCAAGTACCTCGTCAACAAACTGGTCAAATATCTCGGAGGAAGTAGCGGTGTCCGGGCCGCCTCCGACAAGGAAGATACTCACGGCTGCCAACTTATCGGTGGCGACAGATGCTGGGACGCAAACGAGGAACGCGCGACGGCTAGCTCGTCGCAGGTGAGGAATTCGACCGGAGTCAGCGACCTGAATCGGCTTGGTCACTGCCCGTAAGCCGAACCGTCTACGGGACTTGGATTCTGCGAATCCGAATCGTTGTTGGCCCGATGCTGACGCCGCCGTGGATCAATCGGGCTGCGGCGAAGGCCGTGCGAGGGCCGCGATCACGCCGACAGCGCCCGAGAGAAGGAACGGTTCACTGAAGAGTGAACCCCTTGCATCGACCTGCTTCAATCTGGATATAAAATGTCCAGGTTGATAGGCTCGACATCATGCAGCTTCCAAAAGGGGTCGAGTGGGCCGCGCATTGCCTTGTCGTCTTGGAACGATTGACCGAAGATCACCCTGTCGCAAATTCGACCTTGGCGGAGGTCTATGGCCTCTCGCCGACCTACTTGAATAAACATCTCCAGGCTCTGACACGGCACGGCTTGCTGATTTCGATGCCCGGATCGGCCGGAGGATTTACGTTGTCACGTCCCGCATCTGAGATCACTCTTGCTGACGTCGTTGAAGCGCTCGAAGGCGGTGGACCGATATTCCGATGCACGGAAATACGGTGCGACGGGTTGTTTCAACCGCATTCTGCCGAGATTCGCGCGAGTGGATCGTGTGCCATTGCGGCCGCGATGTGGACGGCCGAGCAGGCGTGGCGACATAGCTTAGCCGCCGTTTCGATCACAGATCTCGTCCAAGGTGTCGACGCAGTCAGCAGCAAGAATCTGAACGAATTCGTTGAGAATAAGAACGTGAAAGTTGGTCCAATTTTATGAAGATCGCAGTGTTGGGAGCTACCGGAACCGCCGGCACGCGCACGGTAAACCTACTTGCGAAGAAGGGCATTTCCGTGGTTGAAGTGTCCCGTTCGGCTGGCGTAGATCTAATCTCCGGCAAGGGACTAAGTGATGCACTGCGCGGAGTCGATGTGGTGATCGACGCCTCCAATACGTTCCCCCAGGACGCCATGATGGGACTGCACGAGGCGCTCACCACTGCGACTCAGAACGTTGTAAAGAATTGTGTCACTCAAAGAGTAGGCCACCTGGTGTTTCTATCCATCGCCGGAGTGGAAGACCCCGTTTTTGACGATTTCCCCTACTACGCGGCAAAGCGCGCACAAGAAGAAATTGTTGCAGCGGGCCCAATTCAGTCGACCATCGTGAAGTCCACGCAGTGGTATGAATTCGCGACAAACCCCTCGGCAGTCTCCTTTCTGGACAGCGAAGTGCTTGTCCAGGACTGGCTCATTCAGCCGATCGCTGCTGACGCTGTCGCAAAGGTCCTTGTGGACACGGCCCTCAATGCGCCGGGTTCGGTCGTCAAGACCATCACCGGGCCCGAGCGGATCCGACTTCCTGAACTCACCTCCCGGGTACTAGCCCGGAGCGGGGACTCGCGGCCGGTGCGGTCAGCCAGCCCCTCGTTAAACGCGCTCTCTGAGGGGGTGCTGCTTGCTCCTACTGAAGCCACAATATTGGGACCGGATATCAACACCTGGTTAGCGTCGCTGCCCTCGGCGGGGTAAGCGCCATGTTCGACCTGAAGCACTCCGCACACCCGCTGTGGCCATAGTCCGAGAATGGGGCCCTCCGATTCATTCGATGTGCCCGAAAGCCGGACGACCAGCGGGCGCGTTGAAGCGTAATTCCGCTCAAGTCGATTCGCTGAGCAAGTCGCCCGCAACGGGAACCCCCACCGGGACGATCTGACGTGAAACCGAACGCGAACGTCACCTCGGCCCAAAGCCGTTCCCATCTGACACTCCGCGCCCACGTGGTCACTTAGTATTCGAGAAGCAGGACAATAACGCCCACGGTGTACTTTTCAAAGAGCGTCGACAAGCGATGCCGACTGTCGCGGTTTACCGTCCGGTGAACGTCCCGCTTAATGCCGAGGGCGGCGCTGGTTTGGTCGGATGTCATCAGGGGTGACGCCGGTATCGAACAGCTTCGAAGCAAACACCTCCTCCGCGTAACCGCGCCGGGAGCGGACGAGCGCCCCAGCACGTCCGCTGCCTTGCGGTCTTTCGGCCCGGCTGAAATCCGAACGCGAGGCCTACCGGAGGGAACTGAGCCAGCTCCAACTCGCGCTGGCCAAGGCGCAGGGTGAGAACTTAGAGCTCAGACGGCGCCTCGCCGGCCACGAGGATTAGGGCTAGAGATATGAGGAGCGGCCCGGCAAGCGGCCGCATTCGGCGGAGTGGAACTAACCACCCGGCCCGGTCGGATCGATCGGCGCACCGTCGCCATCCTCAGGTAGGTCTCCGCGCTCCACCGGTTCGCCCGGGGTCTTGGGAACGTCGGAGAAGAGCAGTTCGAGTTCCGCATCCGATGGCACGTGCACTTTCTTCGCGGCTGTCAGAAGATTCGCTGGCGACGCGTCGTTCATTCCGGATACCCAGATCAGCGCACCGTCTCGCACCGCGACGTACTCGTGGATGCCTCCAGCCGACCGATGCCAGACGCCATCCTCATTGGCACACGTCACCGCTCCGCCGGGCGTATCCCAAAGGGGTGTCGCAGCACACGACGCTTCCGTGAGTTCCCCGGAATCGCTACGGATGGTCAGCATCGCACCCGTGCTGCTGTTGAACCAGGTAGCCGACATCCCGTCTGCAGCACCCGGCCCGACCGACTGCGGTGCGAGATCGTAGCCGTCCACCTCAGTCGTGTACACGAGTTCAGGAGTGATACCAACAGCTCTCGCGAGCTCGGCGATCGAATCCAGGCTCGCCGAATCCGCGCCCGTCGTCGACGCGCATCCAGTGAGAGATACGCAGACGGACGCCATAGATGCAGCCACGGCTAATGTCCACGCCCTAGGAAAGCGACCAGATCGACGCAAGAGCACCCCCTCCTTCGGTCACGGCTGTGCTTGGCGACTCTGCCAATCGCCAGCTCGTACAGTGTGAGTCTACGGTCCGGCCTACCCGGCCGGGGCATGCGCCGACGACGCGCAACAGAAGAGCGCGCACAGGGGGGATACGGGGAGTCTGCACGCCCCATCACGAACCGTCAGCGGGACATTGCTTGGGCCCGCATAGACGTGTGACAGCATGTCCCATGCCCACCTTTACCTTTTCCGAGTCGAAGCACCTCCTGCGACATGATCTCGTTGGTCTCTATTCAAGCGTCGGGTGGACGGCGTACGCGAGCGACCCAGATGCCCTTGTCCGTGCGCTGGAGCAGTCGTCGTACGTCCTGACGGCGAGGAACGCGGACGGCGAACTTGTGGGATTGGCCCGCGTCGTCTCCGACGACAGCACTATTTGTTATCTCCAAGACATCCTTGTGAGCCCCAGTCAACAACGCGCCGGCCTCGGCAAGGCCCTGGTAGAAAAGGTCCTGGAGCGCTACGTCCACGTTCGACAGAAGGTACTTCTAACCGATGACGAATCTGGCCAGCGCGCATTCTACGAATCCCTGGGCTTCGTCGAAGGAAGTGACTTCAGCCCGACTCCTTTGCGTACTTTCGTTCAAATCGGGGGCTAAGAGCAATCGCTCGTCTTCGAGAGGGGAACCCTCAACGGGATTCCCGATGGAAGCTTACGCATCTGAGAATGGCGGTCGGATCGCGGAAACAGTTCTTGCTGCGGCTACCGCCGGAGATCTTTGATTGTACGGTCGCCCAAGAGCCAACTGATCCCGACAAACACCCCGCTGACGATCGAGGATGCAAGGAGGAAAAGCAGGGCGTGTCCGATGAAGCTGGCTGGCGTGCCGATGATCGTCGTCGTGGCCAGCCCGGCTGCGGCGCTGATCATTGCCGTGGCCAAGAGCCGGGTCAGACCCCACACCGCGGCCGGCTCGGAGTCGGGTTCGTGTCCGCGTTTTCGGAAAGTTCGTCGGAGTAGGACGTGAGCTGTCGACCATCCGGCAATGTTTGCGATCGAGATGCCGGCGGCGATTCCGATCACGGTCAGCTGCGGGGGCAGCAGGATCGCCGCTGCCAGCGCACCGGCTGCAGATAGCACGGCGATGGTGAGTTGTGTGATGAACGGGCCTCGGGCGTCTTGCAGCGTGAAAGATGTCCGGTTGAGGACGTAGGCCTGGCTGAAGCCGACGAGGCCGACCGCCAGCACCTGCAAGACGTGGCCGATGAGGGGCGTGCCGAAGATCGCCTCAGTCAGAATCGGCCCGACAGCGACGAAAACTGCCGCGGCGGCGAGTGACACATACGCGACAGGTCGGAGCGCGAGATTGGAGAGGGACTCGACTTCAACGAAGTTGTTGCGTGCGGCCGCCCCGCTCATGCGTGTATAGAGGGCCGTGGTCAATGACACGGTCACAATTCCATGGGGCAGAAGTATTAGCAGGTATGCGATCGAGAGGGAGTTCAGGCTTGGCCCGTCGATGCCTAATTGGTTGAGTGACTCTCCGGCGCTGCTGGCTACGTTCGCCGTCACCAGGTAGGCCACTTGACTGGCAAACACCCCGCCCAGAGTCCAGCCGGCCAGCGAGGACATGTGGCCGAGACCGGCAAAGCCCCATCGGAAGCGCAGACGGAAACCGATGCAACGCAGCGGAATCAGCAACAAAAGGGACTGGACGGCGATGGCCAAGGTCGCGGCCCCGCTGAGGACCGCGACCATCAGTGGGGTCCACGAGCCAGCGTCACCCAGTCCGGAGGGCAAAGCGACGAGGAACACCAGGATGCCGCCGATGCCAAAGACGTTCGAGATTGCAGGTGCCCAGGCTGGGGCACCGAACACGCCGCGCGCGTTCAACACCTGCGACAAGACGGCGAAGGCGATGAGAAAGAAAATTTGCGGCAGGCACCAATACGCCATCGACGTAGCAAGCCCTAGCCACGGCGCGGACCACGTCGTGGCGTAGATCCAGACGATGCCCGGCGCACACAAGGTAAGAACGACCGTGGCGCCAGCCCCGCCGATAAGGATGATCGTCAGAAGGCGGTCAGTGTCTTCCTGACCCGCGGGGCCAGCGTGCAGGTTCCGAACGATCTGGGGAACAAGTACGGCGCCGAGGACGCCGCCGGCGATCAAGGCGAACAGATAGGTCGGCGCCGAGTTCGCGATTTCAAACGTTTGACCAGCGACGGCCGTACTTGTTCCGCCGATGGCGGCCACCAGTAGAATGGCCTTCGCAAAGCCCAGCGCCCTGGAAACCAGAGTCGCCGCCATCATCGAGCCGACTGCTCCACGGGCGCTCACCGTGAACGACCTGAACCAGTGCTTCGCTGTCGACACCCAGCACTAGATTCCCCCATTGGTCAACATTCCCACAACTCCGTCCCGGTGCCACACTGCCGCAATTGCCCAAACCCCGTTTTGAACTGTTTCTCGGGGGAACCCTGAGCGAGACAGCTGCAACGTTCCGGTCGTGGATCCCTTAAAGCGCAGGCCGAGTCGCTGTTTGGGCGTTGGGCTAGCGTGGGGTTATGACGCGCGTGTGGCTGACGGAATGGGAATGGGCGTGCTGCGGCGATGCTTTTGCCATCGGCGATGGGGTGGACTTCGGTATCGAGACGCGAACGCCGCCTGCTGGTCTCGCTGACATGCTCGGACCGGAACTCATGGCCACGGTGGACGCGATGGAGTCGCACCATGAGGAAGAGTTCACCGATCGTGTGCGCGGCAGGGTCCTTGCAGTGCACGCGGTCACGCAGGACGTCATCGAGCGTCGGTCGCTACGTCGGCCCGGCCACGGCGCGCCGCCCGAATCGATCATGCCGGCGGACGGCGACGAGTGGCCGATGGTTGGCCGCGACCTCGGTAATGGTGCGTTCCTGGGGACTTTGCCCTCTCGATACATGATCGAGATCGTGCCAGTTGCGAATACAGCGATGTTGGCCCCGGCTCAGGGCGTTCGGCTGCGCATCGATGAGGACGCCGAACCTGACGTCGAAGAGTTTGCTGTCCTACCGCCCGAGCAACACCGACGCTCACTGGAGGGCTGGCTCGTCGACGTCCAGGAGTATCCGTAAGGTGTCCGCTCGCGGAACCCTCAGCGGGATTTGCGTAGCTTGGAGTCCAACTTGCTCATAAGGTGATCGACGCGACTCTTTCCCGTTGGTGCGTTTGGATAACGGCTGAGAACATCAATCAGGCCTGGGGTGGCGTGGTTTTTGGCTCGCTCAACGAAGTTGTCGCCAACCTCGGGATTGTCACCCGCGACCAACTCAGCGATACGCGCTGCACTTGCGGGACCGCGCAGGATGTGACTGACCTGAGTGGCTTTCGCAATTGGGTGCAGGTAGGCGGCGGCTGCGGCGTCGCCCGCGGTGCGCGCGGCAAGTCGTCCTGATTCGGTGGCGGTTTCTTGTGCGGCGCGGTGTGCGTCTGAAGCTGTGACACGCTGCAGGTTGGTCCTTTTTGCGCCGTTGACAAACTCCCACGCAGCGTCGACGGCCGCGCGTGGCCGAGGGTCATCTGGATGGGCGGCCTCAAACACCGGAAGCACTTCCTCTGCTGCCTCCACCACAAAGCGTGCCACGACTCGCAGTTCGTCCATGGTCAACTCGAAATCGCCGGTTCCCACAGTCATGATCCAATTTTCTCATTTCTGCGAAGCCCAGAAGGGGAACCTCTACTGGGCTTTCGTCACATCCGAAGTATCCGGGGAGTCGAGGGCAATGAGGTACGCGGCATTACCGCGGATCGCCGCGTCGTAACGCGTGACTTCCTCAGACTGGAAGCGGTCCGCGATTAATTCAAGCACGTACCCCAAGGCCGCACTCGGGCGGCCTGCCGCGTGAAGAGTGAGTGCCTCAAAGATCGCCAGCGATTCGGAGTCGGGGAACTCGGTTCGGGCACGAGCGAAGACAGCGACTGAAGCGTTGATCCTGCCGAGATTGCGGAGGGTACTTCCGTACTGGAGATAGCATTTGCGCAGCATGTCGCCGTGGAGACCGTTGCCGAGCGCATGCTCGTAGTAGCCGAGGGCTGCTTCTTCTTGGCCAGCAGTGTCGTATGCGCCGCCAACCTCGTACAGCACCGACGGTTCCTCGGGATACTCGTCGAGGATTGTGAGTAGGGCCCGGATGGTGGGTTCCATATCGTCGCGATCTCGGGCCGTAAAAATAGTGGCGAGATCGAATTCGAGGCGGTTGTCAGATGTCATGGTTCCTCACGGGGCTTGACCGGTCCGGCCGGCGCAGGACAAACGCAATTCTATTGACCGGGACTGGTTACGACAGTCGTGTCCGAAAGCCGAGCCTCTTACGGGCACCTTTTTCGATCTGTGAATGGTCACAACGAGCGAACAATGGCGAGTGAAGAATGCTGGTCGCTCCCGGGGAGCGAAGGATTTTCAGTTGTCATCGTGAATTTTTATGAGTCCTCGTGCGCCCATACCGAGTCCCACGAGCGCTAGGGCAGAGCACGCCCAAAAGGTTGCCGCAACAGATGTTGTTGCAGTGAGAACCCCTGCCCCTAGTGCTCCGAGCGTAGTGAAGGTGAGGGCGCTGGCTCGGTAGGCGCTACTCACGCGACCGAGGAGTCGGTTGGGAACGATGCGTTGTCGTGTGGTGACCGAGGCGATATTCCAGGTGCTCACGGCGACTCCTAAAGCGGCGAGTAGCAACGCGGCGACGATGGAGTTCGAGGTTGCTGCCAGGCAAGCAAAGATGACGGTGGCAACAAGAACAGTTCCGGCTAAGACCTGAGGAAGAGGCCATCGGCGCATGACGCGTGGGGCGGCCAGAGCGCCGCTGACACTGCCAATCGCGAACGCTCCAAGGAGGAGGCCGTAACCGAAACTCGTCAGGTGTAGCTGCTGGCGTGCGTAGATCACGAGCATGGCCAGGAGTGCGCCGCTGATGGCGCCGAGAGCGGTGGTGATGAATGCCATGGCTTGGAGCGTGGGATTGCGCCAGAGCCAGGTGAGCCCTTCGGCGATGTCGCGCCGAAGATTCTTCCGCACGTGAGGTACTCCCGGCGGCGTGCGCGGCATAAAGGCAATGAGTAGGGCGCTGAGGGCGAAGCTGATCGAGTCCAGTGCGAGGGGGATGCCTGCACCGAGGGCGAAGAGAAGGCCTCCCAAGGGTGGCCCTACGAGCTGTGTGGCGCTGAGTTGGCTCGTGAATAGGCGCGAATTCCCAATCGGGAGCAGCTCGGTCGGGAGCAGCTGGGGGAGGAATCCGACGGCTGCGTTGTCGTACACGGTTTCGGCCGTTCCGAGCGTGAATGCGAGAATCGCGAGCGCTGCAATGGGAAGTGTCCTTTCTGAGAGAAGGTTCACGCTGGCTGCGGCGACGATCAAGGCCCGAGTGGCGTTGACTATCCACATCAGTCGGCGCCGGTCGAAACGGTCCGATACGGCTCCTCCGAGCAGTCCAAGGACAGGCCATGGCAAGAAACCTGCCGCAGTCACGATGGCAATGGCCACAGGATCCCGAGTGCTTGATGCTGCCAAGAGCGGAAGAACTGCAACTCGCACGCCGTCGCCGAGCGCCGACACTGTCGCCGCGATCCAGAATTGGACGTAGCGAGCCCGCAAAGCTGCTTGGGCATTCGTCATGGTTCCCCTTACGCTTGAGATGTACAAAATGTACGGATTAGTCTAAATCCAAGAATGTACATTTTGTACAGAATGCGAGACGATGATGAAAGAAGTTCCTGTTACTCAAGCTCGCGCGGATTTGTCGAATCTTGTCAACGAAGTCGTTTACGGGCACGAACGCATCACTCTTACCCGGCATGGGAAAGCGCTGGCGGTTCTCGTCTCTCCGGAAGAAGCGAAGCTGCTCGACTCGATCATGAGCAGCTCTCCGGACATGAATCATGCCGTGCAGATAGTGGACACGAGTGGCTCGCGGGACAACCTCGGATTAGCTGCTCGTTACGTGGAACCCAATATTGAGTCCGATCAGCTGTAGTTCCTATGGACTTTGTGAACCAGCACGGCGTGAGTTAAATGCGAGAACCTCATAGAAACTACAGTTAGCAACAGTGCAGCCAACGCCCGAAAGCGCAACGGCTGACGGGCGCCCGAACGGCTGAATCCGCCGACGGCGCGGTATCTCGCGGAAGTGCCCGCAAGGGAACCTTTCGATGTGAAGCGCTCCAGACCCTCATTGAGATTGCGCGCTAAGTCTCAGGATCGGGACGCTGCTCGGTAGTTTTGTTCAGTGGCAGCCAAGCACGCCCATCACGTGGTCCCGCAGTTCTATCTGCGTCGCTTTGCAGACGGAGAACGAATGGTCCGCGAATGGTCGATGAACACGCAGCGAGGCTTACTGGTACCAGTACGGCATGCAACGGTCATCAAGGATCTCTACACAATCGATGACAAGCATGGGGTCGAATTGGACGGCTTTGAAGACATTCTCGGCCGAATCGAGTCAGACGCGGCTCGGGCACTGAACGAGGTTCTCACAGCTCGTCGTTGGCCCCTTAACGACAGATCGCGCCAGCGACTCTCCTTGTGGGTGAGCGCACAGTATCTCAGGACCCCACGATCCCGCGGCTTTTTGGAGGCGCAAATGAACAGCCTTCGATCGTCTCTAGACGAATCGTCGGTAAACCGCCTGCGCGATGAGATCCGGGTATTGGGCTGGACCGATGAAGAAATAGATAGCAAATGGGCAGAAACGCTCGCTTATTATGTACCGGAGGGCTCCCAACCACGGAACGCTCACGTCGGCTGGTTTAGGAATCTTGTGTTCGACGCTTCAAAAAAGCTCTTCGAACGCCCTTGGCATCTGTTCCGATTTGACGATCCAGTCCTTGTAACCTCCGACTGCCCAATCGTTCCGATCCGAGAAAACATTCGGGAGCCAGGACTTCACCTTCTCTCCGCTCCACTCGTGCACATCCCGCTCGATCGCTTCACCCTTCTCCAGATTCTCCCTGCCAAAGCCAAGATTCAAAAGGGCGATGATCTTCTCTGGCAAGGTCCGCAACGATTGGCGACAATGTCCAACATCATGGTGATCGAACACGCCGATCGGCACACCTACGAACATCCGGAGGACTCGATCCAAGACGTACTAAGTTCAAGGCTCCTGCGCGGGCCGAGTCAATAAAACCAGCCAGGAATCGCGGTCGCCGTCGCCAAATATGCTGTCCGCAAGGGGGACGACCAATGCGACAGATCTAGCGCTGATCCATATAACTGCCCAATGCCCTGAGGTCGTGTCAGAGAGGAACCTCTTCCGGTCGATCACAGCGATCCACGTGGGCAGCCAACGAGGATCGGGGTGCGCTCGTCTATGACTTGTTGAGCGCTGCCGCTGCGCGGACGAGCGCTTGGAATGCTGTGGCGTTTATCTTGTCGCCCTCGTGTAGGTCGATGGCTCGCCTCACTCTGGCGGTCTGGCTGGCGTTGAAGAGTTCATCCGCGTCGTCGAGCGAGGCGCCTTTCGCGAAGGTGAGTTTGACCTTGTCCTTGTAGGTCTCCCCGGTGCAGATGAGCCCATCGAGGCTCCAGGTCGGCACGCCGAGCGGGTTTGTCGTCTTCTTCCATTTGGTCTCTTCGACCACGTTCGGTTCGGCCTCAAGGATCAAGCCGCGAATGCGGGCCAGCATGTCGCCTCGCCAGCCACCCAACGCGGCAATGATTTCATCAATCGACGTCATCGGAATCTCCGCTACCTCTCTGTCACACCGGGCGCAGCCCGCACGTCACCCATAGTATGAGACCCCGGAAGGAAGCGTGACGCGGATGGACGAGACTGCAGCTTTCGAGCGGGAGCGCCCCCGGTTGTTGCGTATTGCCGGGCGGATCCTGCGGGACAACGCAGAGGCCGAAGACATCGTCCAGCGAACCTGGCTGCGCCTTCACTCCACCGAGGCTGTCATTGACAACCTGCCCGGCTGGCTGACCACGGTGACCACGCGGCTCTGTTTGGACAGGCTGCGCGCCCCGAAACCGATCCTGGTCGACGACATGGCTTTCCCTTCGCTGATTGAAGATCCCGCCGATGCATTTGCCCTGGCCGACACGGTTGGCATTGCGCTCCAGGTGGTCTTGGACCGCCTCACGCCCAGCGAGCGGGTCGCGTTCGTGCTCCACGACAGCTTCAGCTTTGATTTCTCCACGATCGCCGCGATCCTCAGCACCACTCCCGCCGCCGCCCGCAAGCTCGCCTCGAGAGCGCGTAGCAAGGTCCGCCCGCAGGGCGTGCAGCGCCGCCGAGCTGACTGGGAAGTCGTGGACGCGTTCCTCGCCGCCGCACGACAGGGCGATTTTGAGCAGCTCTTGGCCCTGCTGGCGCCGGGAGTAGTGGTTGCCGGTGATGAAGCGGCGATCTCGGCGGGAACCCCCACCCGGATAGAAGGACGGAGCGCCGTCGCGACGATGTTCAACGGCGCGGCCAAAGCCGCGTTGCCGGTGTTCATCGACGGCCGCCCGGGCGCGGCCTGGTTTCATCGTGGCTCGCCGCGGGTCGCGTTTGATTTCAGGGTCGTCGGCGGGGTTGTGTCTCGGATCGATTTCCGCGCCGATCCGGCCGTTTTGGAACACCTCATCCGCCGCGACGCAGGAGGACAGCGGGGCTGACCGGCCGCCTGCAACAATCGAACCCGTTGTCAGCGGTCACACTTGCTGGCGTTGCATCGTTATACAGGTAGCAAACCTCAAACGGGGCAACGCGTTCACAGTTAGGATTCGAGTCGATGAAAACAATGACCTGCCGCCAGCTGGGCGGCCCGTGCGAAGAACCGTTGCACGGCAATACTGCTGATGAGGTAATCAAGGCCCAGGACCGCCACCTCAAAGACGCCGTCAAGGCCGGAGACACCACCCACGAGCAAGCGCACAAGGATATGAAAGATCGTTGGAAGCACCCAAAACGATCAATGGACTGGTACTCCTCCACCAAGACGGCGTTCGCTGCGTCACCCGAAGACGACTAACCGGGCCGCGGCCGCCCAAAGAACCGCACGGCCCTCTGCGAAACTACACGGCGAGACCTTCCTCAGCGCGCCCGCTCCGCTGTATCCCGCCGTTCCGTAAGCCGGACGCTGAGCGGGCGCGTCCGCACGAATACTGGGTTCTGCGGGTCACGAGCCCGAGAGTGTCGCGTTTACCCTGCCCTTTGATCAGTCGCGCTCAGGTGCGTCAACTGCGACAGCGACGCAGGGCCTTTGCGCCCTTCGCAAGAGCCAAGGCTTGGCGATATCAACTAGATTAACCGCGAGAGTAGAGCGATGCCTCGGCATCACGGCGACGCGTGACATCGTCGACGACGAACTGCACGAAGTCCTCGTCGCGATCGCCGATCACGACATCCTTGATGGCGTTTGCAGGCGGTTCCCCGGGCCACGCCGTCTGTCGAGTGTGTCGGTCGCGTTCCAGACGTGTGCCCGACATCGCGACCCAGTCGCGGAGCCGCTGGCGGGCATCCGCGAAGTCGCGATGCCAACCGAACGGAGCCGAGCCGTGCTGATCAGGGTCATAGGCGCCGAGCCAGTGCAGGTGCAGTGCGGAGAGTTCCCAGACGAGTTCGGGGTGCCGATGCCAGAACGGCGGCACGACGGATGCCGGCAACCCGTAGGTGCGTCTCAGCCAGTTCACCCAGTGGTTGAGTTCGATCCATTCGGCCTCAGCGTTATCGGCGCTGAGCAGGTTCCAGTTGATCGGATGTGGCGGCTCCGCAATGTGCGCGTCGAGGTCGTCCCAGGAGGCGTCGTCGTGATCGCCGGATGCCCATTCGACGAGTGACTCCGACATTGCTGGTTCACCGCCTGGATCCAGTGTGAGCCGCTTCCGCCTCGTGCTCGACCTCGGTGTCCGAGCCTGTGCGATGGGTGCGGTCGACCTGATAGTTGGTGCGTGCGAGGTCGTGGCCGATTTTCTTGGCGACGAACTCCTCGCGTTGGATGGTTTCGCCGTCGCGTTCGACCTGGAAGGTGCGCACGTACCCTTCGGCGACAAAACTGTCGCCTTTGGCGAAGCGGGTAAGAGCCCGGTCGGCGGTGGCGCGGTAGGCGGCGAGGTCGTGGAACGTTGGCTCGAGCGCGGTGAAGCTTCCAGTGCATTCGTGGCGGAAGTGCGGCTGCCCTACGCGCACGTAGAAGCGGGTGTCGCCGTTCTCTGTGACCGACTGCTGAGGGTCTGAAGCGATGAAACCGGACAGCGATTGCTGGGTGTGAAATGCCATGGGACTTGACCTCCTGTGATTGGGGCGGACCGTAGTCGTCCGCGCTCACTATGAGGTGCGCCATACGAAACCTGCGGGTCCCGGTTTCGCGCCATGGCTACCATCCGAGTCGTTTCCCGATGGACCTACAGGTGGCCCGATCGGCTTTGCCACCGGTGGCCTCAGTAGGCTGATCCGCATGAACTCGAATCCTGTCTGGATGTCGCACTTACCAATCGGCCTGCCGCACAAGAACGGTGACCGCCTTTACGGGACGTCCTCCGGCTACGCAGCCGATCTCATGGCGGCTGGGACACCGACAGTCAGCTCCCTTTTCCGAAAATCAATAACGCCATCCGTGAGCAGCATCGATATTGGCGATATGCTCCAGGTCGTATTTGATGGCTCGTTTTGGTGGGTTTCCAATGCTGATGCAGTTATTGGGCGTCTCACCTGGGCGGCATCTAGTCGGGATCATCCCGATCCACGCACCGGCATATTGCCTCCACTTCCCGACAACGGCTCGCTTCTCGTCGAACGCGTCTTCGTCAATAGTGGCGCGGTCGTCAACCTCGGCGGAAAGGTCCTACCCACGTAGTCGTCGCCCAGCACCGAGCTCAATAACGACACTGTTTGTTGGTTTTCTGTCTCATTGCGCGGTCGCCAGGGCGCTAGCCGCGGATCGGATTGACTGCATCAATGATCGTTAGCTTTAGTCTGAGTCGGACCAGCGCGGCCGGATCAATCGTCTGGGCGGGACGGCTCCTCGGGATCGGCGGCGGGGACGCGCATCAGCCCCTCGATCTCCTCGCGATTCGCCCGCAGCGCCTTGGACTCGGGGCGGGCGGTCCACATCTGAAGCCTCGCGATGATCGGCGGGGCGGCGCGGAGCATTATCAGGCCGGTGCCGAAGGGCAGGGTGCGGATGGTGTCGGGCGGCATGATCGGGACACGGCGGATCGCGCGCTGCGATGAGCGTGAACCGCGGTCGCCGATGGTCGTCGAGTCCGTCGTCTCGTCACGGTCGCCGATCAGGGTCGAGAGGTCGTGCAGGTCCCGGGAGTTGGAGCCGCCGCCCAGCACGATTTTGACGATCGACGAGTCCCAGATGGTGCCAGCGGCGTTGTCGCTCCACTTCGTGCGGGCCTGAGCGAGCGACTGCAGCACGGGCATGGTGGTGATCCCGGTGCCACCGCCTTCGGCCATGAGAGTGGGGAGCGAGGGGAGTGGCGCAAGGTTGCCGATCTCGTCGAGGGCGAGCAGCAGCGGCGGGTCTAACCGTGCGCCCGCACTCCGGGCAGCGATACGGCGAGCAGTCTCGACGAGGTCTTCGACGAACGCCGACACGAGAGCGGCTGAGTTGTTCGAGCCGGCGCCGGTGGCCAGTAGGTAGAGGGTGCCGTTGCTACTCAGAAACGCTTCGGGGTCGAACTCCTCGCCCTCCGGCGGGGAGACGGAATCCAATACGCGTGGGTCAGCCAAGGCACCGAGCGAAAGTGAAACGCCCTGCCAGATGGAGTCGCGCGTGCGCGGGTCGGCCTCGAGCGTGGCCCGGAGAGAGTCGCCCCAGCCGGTGGCCGCTGCGGGAGTGCTCAACAGAATGGAGACGGCGTCGTGGGCGGCGGCCGGGTCGAGGGTCCAACGAAAGAGGTCCGCCGGAGAGCAGCGGTCGAGCGCGGCAGCGTGCAGCATCGACTGCAGTGCAGTGCGGGTTTTGGCTTCCCAGAATCCGCCGCCGTCGACGCCGCCCGCGGCCAGTCCGGTTCCGGCAGCGAGACCGGCCGCGCGGATCATCGCCGTGAGCGGATCCTCACACCCACGAATGGGCGACCACCGCAGTCCTACCGGCACCCCCGCCGCCAGTTACTGCGGATCAAAGACCGCTACCGGTCCGATCCGTTGCCGTGCGCGCAGCGTGGTGGTGAGGTTGTCGGGGCGGGTGGAGGTGGTCACGACTGGGCCTGGCGCATCGAGGATGGCGTTGATCACAATGTGCGCGCCTTTGCCGGAGCGCGGCGGGCCGATCACCAGGATCGAGTCCTCTACGCTCGCCCAAACCGCAGTGTTGCGTGATCGCCCGATGCGATACCCAACATCGCTCGGATCAGCCTTCGCGAGCGACGGTCGAAGGTGCGCAGCGCGTTTCATGATGGCCGCATGCGACGCGGCACATGCGACTTCGGCACGGGTCGCTATGCCAGCGATGCGGAACGGGTCGACCTTCTTCGTGACGCCTCTGAATATCCGCCACAACACAAATGCCAAAGCTGATGCCAGCCCCACCAGCAAGATCATCGTCGCCCAAAAGGCGACCGGATTCAGATTTGGTGCCCGCAGCGCTGCTGCCGGGTTGTCTGGGTGCAGAAGCACGGCGAGCCCGGTCTCCGCTCCGCCGGTGGGCTGCGCGGTCCCAGTTGCCAGGCCGCGACAGCACCCGAGCCACGAAGTAGCAGGGCCAACACTGCCGCACCGATCAGGAGTCCAATACCGAGGTTGGTGAGCTCGTCGCCGAGGTCGGTCTGCGGTCGCTGGGAGGTCATCTGCTTAGAATTTCAGGCCCGGATCGGCGTTGATGACCGTCGCGTGGAGGACGACGCGGTCGCCCGAAAGACTCGGCCGCGAAGCCCGGCAGGTACGTCGCATTGCACTTTTCGGTCAGTGACGCGAGCGTCATGCGCATATCCTTCCATCGCCAGACTTGCTCCTTCAGATATCAGGTGTGCAGCTATCGCCGTGCGGTCATTCGCGCCGTTGTTTCAATGGCCACCATCTCATCAGGATGCAGGTGGTGCTGCACCACAAGGCTGCGATCCTTCACCCGCCACGACCCCTGACTGGTGACGAGGGCTGGCAGGAGTTTCTGCTCGGTTCGGCTCATCCCAAGTGCGTTCGCATGGGATCCGAGCTGGTCCGGTTCCTGCCGGTAGACGATGAGGGTTTTCCGCGTTGGGCAACAGCGATGACGTGAGTGCGCGCATGGCGGACCCGGAGTCGCCTAAGTGTTCGATGGCTCTGGCCACGTATTTTGTATTCGCCTATCTTCAGCATCAGAGCTGGACCCTGAGGCAAATCCGCATCCTCTCACAGAGGTGGATATCCCGTGATAGCCGATATCCGCCTGGCGGTTTGGATTAGTTGGATTCTTCGTTTGATCAGTCATCGGGACGTGCGATGGTAACCTCGTTATCAACAGTGTTTCGATGATTGTCCATAGAATTGTTTACATTCAGCGAGGCCGATATTCTGGGTGAGGAAAACTATTCCATCCGTAGTTGTGAATAAAAGATCAGCGGTATGTAGAACGCGCGGCTTTCCGTTGAAAAGTGGGACAATCTCAGGGATTGACAACGGGAAAAACCGAGCCCCCATGTCGATACCAAATTGGGTTGTTATATCCAATTTGGCGCAGTAGCGTAATTTCATGACTATGACGCAGAAGAAGAAACGCAAGTCCCAAGGATTGATGACTGCAATTGCATTAGGAAGCCTTTTCGCAGCGTTTGGCGCGTCTCCCGCTAACGCCGCGGAAGTATCACCTATGTCCAGTGAACAGGTCACTCTCACCGATTCCCAGGCGTCTGCATTGCTGCTGGAGGCCGATCTTCCGGACCAAGCCGCCAGCACGTATGTGCTGGACCCCACAGACGTCGAGGGATGGTCGATCCCCGGTGTGGTCTCTTTCGTTTCTGTTGGTCTTGATTCTCCTCAGACGGAGGTGCGTTCATTCCTCGGAGCGTATTTTGATACGGATGGCGCACAGATATCGACTGTGGAGATCGCGTATCACACCGATGCCACGATGACTTCCTGGACAAATGGGGTGAAAATCGATCCAGCCGATTTGAACTTCACGGGACAATCACAGGTCGAGGGTAATTCGGACTCTGACACGGTTTCCGCTCGCGCTGCCACATCGACTCGTGACTTCTGCTGGTACCTCAACAAGTACGCTGAGGGCGAGATCGCTATTGGCACTCTGGTCGCAGCAGCGGGAGGTGTGGCTGCGCTCTTTAGCGGACCAGTCGGAGGCGTCATCGCCGCTGCGGGAGGTCTCAAGGCTGGGCTGGGTGTCATGTACAAGTGGCTCATCTCTCTCTGGTGCCTATGATCGAATAAGGCTGGAAAACTGAAAGGTTCAACACATGAATGGAACAATTCCGCGCCCTCTCAGGCTCGTGCTTTGGATACTGGGAGGAGTTTTAGCCGTGATGGCTATTTTCAGCCTTATCTCCGCGTGGCAGTCTCGGGCGGATGACTGGTGGGTCGGCGTTGGTGTCGCTATTTCCGCCGGCGTATGCCTCACTATTGCGGCCACGAGCCATCGAACCGCGTCAGGCTCGAACAAATCGAGCTAGCTATGGCTCGGGGTGGCGGGGGCCCCGTCATTCGGTGTGACATCCCGGCAGACCAAATGCACTCCGGGCCCGTTCGATCCCGATTGCTGACGGATGCTGGGATGTTGCTCTCGCTTTTCGGCACTGCTTTGTCCACCCGACGTTCACCTTAAAATGAGAGTGACCTTAGCGTTGGAGGCCGACGGCCCTTACGCCAGTTTAGAAAATGCTTGGCGGTACAGTCGGGGCCCGATTAGTTGGATGAGTACAGGCGAATACTGTGGGGGCTATTGGCCCGACGTCATTCGCGCCGTCGTATCAAACGCCGCGCGCTCGTCGGGATGCAGTTGATGCTGCACCACAAAACTGCGATCCTTCACCCGCCAGAGCCCCTGCCCGGTGCCGAGCGCGGGTAGTAGCTTTTGCTCGGTGCGGCTCAGCCCCAGCGCACTCGCCGTGGACCCGAGCTGGTCCGTCTCCTGGCGATAAACGATGCGGGTTTCCGCGTTGGCCAACAGTGATGATGCGAGGGCGCGCATGGCGGATCCGGAGTCGCCGACGTTGTCGAGGTCGCTGAGCTTGTGGAAGATGAGCATGTTGGCGATGCCGAAGTGCCGGGCGAGCCGCCACTGGGCATCCATTCGGCGCAGCAGCGCCGGATACGCCATCAGCCGCCAGGCCTCTTCGTAGATGACCCAGCGCTGGCCGCCGGCCGGGTCGGCGAGGGCGGATTCCATCCACGCCGAGGAGCACGTCATCAGTACGGAGATGAGCGTCGAGTTCTCGGCCACTCGCGACAGGTCGAGCGACACCATCGGCAGCGACGGGTCGAAGCGCACGGTGGAGGGTCCGTCGAAGAGTCCGGCGAGGTCGCCGGCCACAAGTCGGCGCAGCGCGTGGCCGACGAGGCGTCCGTCCGCGGCCAGGCGGCCCTCGTCGTCCTCGGGGTTGGGGGAGAGGATGCGATCGACCACCATCGGCAGGATCGGCACATCGGCGCTCCGCACCGCATCGGCCAGGGCGAGGTCAATGGCCGTGTGCTCAAGCGGGCTGAGCGGACGATCGAGCACGGTCTCGGCGAGAGCACCGATCAGGTCACGACGGCGGGCGGCCAGCTGCGCGGACCACTCGGCGTCCGAAACGGATGCTGCCCGGTGGCCCTCGTCGAGGGGGTTGAGCCGGTTGCGCAGGCCGTGGCCCAGGATGATCGCCTTGCCGCCGACGGCTTCGGCGACGGCGGTGTGCTCGCCCTTCGGGTCGCCCGGCACGTAGACGCGTCGGCCGAAGGGGAGCGAGCGGGTGTAGAGCGACTTCGCCAGCGAGGACTTGCCGGAGCCGACGATGCCGGCCAGCACGATGTTCGGCGCGGTGATCATGCCCTGTTGGTAGAGCACCCATGGGTCGTAGACGAAGGATCCGCCCGAGTAGAGATCTTTCCCGACGAAGACGCCCGCCGAACCGAGTCCGGCCTCGGCGAGAAACGGATAGTGGCCGGACAGCGTCGCCGTGGTGTCCTGGTGCTTGGGCAGTTTGAGTCGTCCGGGCGTTCGCAGTTGGGCCGGGCCGAGTTCGCCCGATCTGGGTAGGTAGGCGCCCGATCGCGCTTCATCCCGCTCGGCGTGCCACCGCGTACGGGCGGCGAGGGTCGTGGCCTTCTGCGCATCCGCTTCGATTTTGGCGGCCTCTCGCCGCCGGGCGCGACGGTCGCGGCGCAGCTCGCCGCGCGGCTCGACCAACGCGGCCGTGTGCATCCGCTCGGTTGCGGTGTCTTTCACAGCGTGAGCGTTCGCTCGGTCTGACGCGTTGACCGCGGGGCGGCCCAGTTGTCGCTTTGACGGGAACCCGGGCGGGTTGGCTGCACTTCAGATTCAAGTGGATGCCACCGCAGCAGTGAAACGTACCTGTACGTCCTGCTGTAGGTCAGAGCATACGGCGAGCCGTCGTGCACGATGGTGTGGTCGGTTCGGCCGGCCGGGACGTCGTCGTAGACGTACCTTTTTTCGAGGGCGGCATCGGTCGTGGCCTCGCCCATGTCCCGGGGCTGCAGGTAGTCGAACGCAGCGGATGCTCCACTTCGGTCGATCATGGCGAGCACCACGTCGGCCTCAGCTCCTTGCAGGAAGGCCACACTGATCCATCGAGATGCGCGGTTCTTTGATTCGTACCCAGCCATGCGTCGCTCCCATCACGTCTTGCTTTGATGTGGAGGTGCGCAAAGCGTTACGCGGCCGGAAAATGCGATGACTCAGTTAAGTGAGAGGCGTCATGCCCGACTGAGTATGGCTGCGCGACGGCCTCTGATCACGACCAGGGGGCAGCCCCGTGCCGTGCGTCTGCGAGGATACTGAGATCTTTGGTCGAAGCCATCGACGGGGCGACGAGTATGGACAGCGAAGTCAATCCGCTTTATCGAAAGGATCTCCAATGACCGAGGAAACTCCCAGTGCTCTTGAGAAGATCTCGCTGGACGCCCAGCAGGCGTGGGACGAAGGGCAGTCATTTTACGCGCCAACCTTTATTGATTTGAGGGATGGAGGCATCAAGTGGATACTGGAAGATTTCACGGAACCGATGGGAATGGTTGGGCGCAACGTTGAATGGGAATCCGCGCTCGCCAAAATCGCCGCCACTGGGTGGAAGTTGACTTCATGGTCAGTTCAAACCAGCGTGTCGACTGGTCAGCTTCCAATTAGTACCACCCGGGCCTTTGCCATGTTTATCCGAGGATGAGTGACGAGTCCATGCGAGTCACTATTGCGTCCAAGTAAGCCGCAAACCGTTGCAGGGCATCGTAGATGCTGGCATCCAGCCGCTCGAAGCCATGTGTCGCTCACACGCTCCGGCACAACGGCAGCGCCGCAGACGTAAACGCCTGCGCCTGCTGACCAACGAGCCGGCGCGTTTCGCACGAGGCCTGAATGGCGGCCTGCTCGATCGACGCCACCGCGGCGTCGAGCTCATCGACCGTGGGTGCGGTCACGCAGATGAGTCCGGTCGTGCGCAGCACTCCGTGGCCGGCGGTGAGATCGGCCTCCTGGTGCAGGAGGTCATCGTATTCGGCGGTGGCGGAGGCATCCTCTATTTGGCCGATACGGGTGCGTTGGTGCGCGTCGCTGATCAGCTCGGTCTTCTTCTTGCGCAGGTCGCGCGCGGCCTGGTCGGCGCGAACAGGCAGGTAATGCAGCGACACCGTGCGCAGGATGCCGTTCGTGAAGACCAGCGGCGACAGAAACCCGGGGAAAACCTGCGACCGGGGCCATTCGCTGATCCACAGCACCGCGTGAAACGCGCTGTTCGTGCGGAGGTGATCCCAGCTCTCGGCGACCGCGACTGGCCCGGCCGTGGCCAGCGACCGCCCCACCAGCGGATGCCGCTCCAGATCGATACCAACGGCGGGGTCGTAGGCGGTTCGTAAAACCACAGCGAGCTCGTCGGCGGTGAGCCAGCCGCCGACCGTGAGGTCCGCCGCGCGCAGCGCTCCGGTCAGGGCTGTCATTTCCTGGCGCAGCACGGTCGCTGCGCCGCGCATGCCGCCCCCCTGCGTGCGCACCTGCCGAGACGCCGCGCTCAAATCGAGGGAGAGGGCGATCGTCGTCGCATGGCGTTCACCGGCAGGCCCGGCCCGCTCGATCAGATCACGGTAGGTGGTTGCGGCCCAGCTGCCATCGTTGGTGCCGTGCCCCTCCCACCACTCGGCCAGCCCGGTGCCCGAATCGGGCAGCGTGCGCTCCGACACTTGCAGGCGCGCGATGCGCCCCGCATCTGGCGCGAACATGGCTCATTGACGGGGCCGCCCCCGCTACTGCACCAGGCACTGCTCAAGGCAAATCAACCAAAGCCAGCTGGAATGGGAATGACTGGTACGTCTCCTTTGGTGTCGAGGGGGACTCGCGAACATGGGACGACGCGCGCAAATACGGTTTCGTTTCCGCAGGCGGAGGCGACTGGTATTCCAGAACCCTCAGGGGCCTTCCCGAAGGAGGTCGAGTGTTTGTCCACGTCCCACAACGCGGGTACGTCGGCGTTGGCATCGTCCAAGGACGCGTGCAGTCAGCGGATGAGGCAGTTCTCAATGTCGAGGGGACTGATCAAGCTTTCCGATCGCTGGAGTTGCAAGGAACGTACCGCCACCCCTCAGGCGGTGAGGGAATTCATTCCGCCGAGTACGTCGTTCCGGTCATGTGGATCGGAACCGTGGCGTTAGAGCAGGCTCACTGGCAAGTCGGCTTGTTTGCCAACCAGAACAGCGCCTGCAAGCTTCGGAATCAATTCACCATTGACCAATTGTCCAAAGTGTTCAAACTCACCGACTAAGGCGTTTACTACCGTCCATCTCGGAGTACGGGATATAGCAAGTTGATTTGGCCCCGGTTTAGCGTGGCGTCTTCTAGCCAACGTCGCAACACTCGAGTTAGGGGTGACTATGGCCAGCGAGCCCAAACCATCAGAGGACTACGAACTCGGTGTCCTGTTGCACGGGACCAAAGCGGACTTGGCGGTCGCGGATCTGTTGGTTCCCGGTCGCGACTCGAACTTCGAAGCCGGGAGGCAGACGAACCTTGTCTATCTGACGGCGACGCTTGACGCCGCAACTTGGGGGGCTGACTTGGCCGTCGGGGAAGGCCGGGGACGGTTCTACTTCGTTGTACCGAAGGGGCCCTCGAGGATGACCCCAATGTGGCGGATCAGAAATTCCCCGGCAATCCGACTCAGTCCTCCCGCACCCGCACCCGCGAGCCGGTGGAGGTGGTGGGAGAACAGGGGGATTGGATTGGGCACTCGCCAGTTCAGGTGCAGTCGATGCGCAACGTTCTCGCTACCCCGACCCGCGAAGGGCTCGCCGTCGTCGACGACTAGGGCGTGTCTCCTAATACCAGTACCGAAATGATTATTGCTTGTCTTTTGAGCACCCTTGAGAAGCGGGAGCAAGATCAGTCTTGCTCCCGCCTCTCAAGCGGTCTCCCGGGATGGGGCTCGCCCGAAATGCCACGGCATCGCCGGGCCGCGACCGACCGTCCGGGCGCCCAGCGGTCTCGGGGAAGACTCTTATCCGACGGATAGAAACTTCTGATTCAGTATCTATTATGCTGATCAGAGCGATATCGCCGAATCGAACCAACTCCCGGGAACACGTGATTCCCTCACCGGTCAGCCTCCACGGAGTTTCGCGGCACGGCCGAAACCTAGGCTCGGGCCGTGCCCAAGTGTGGCTGGTCCGGCATTCGTCGGACTACCGCAAGTAATCGAAAGGATCCACATATGACTTCGAACAACACCTCCACGGCCTTCGGCTCGCCAGCCCGAAAGCGCATCGCCGTCGGCGCGGTCACCGTGATGACCGTCGGCTCACTTCTCGGTCTCGGCGTCGCGGGAGCGAACGCCACCCCGCTGACCGCGGACAACACGTCGAGCACGAGCTCCCACGCGGGCCACGACGGGCTCGCCTCGCTGACCAAGGAGCTGCGCGCCGACCTCCAGGGCGCCAACAACGCAGAGACCACGAAGCAGGTCTCTGACACGCTCGCGAGCCACCCGGACCTCTTCGAGAGCCTCCCGGCGAACCTGCAGGCCGACCTGACCGCGCTCAACGCCGCCACTGCCGACCAGAGCGCCGCGACCGCCGCGCAGACGGCCGCTGCCGACAAGATCGAGATCACCGCGCTCGAGGGCGGCTACGGCGTGGACATCCAGAAGCTGGCCGAGGAGATCCAGAAGGACCCGGCACATCCGCTCGCTGCAGCCTTGCGTGGCCTGTTGGCCGTTGACGCCGCGCAGGGAACGGATGCCGCGAGTGCGCCCGAGAAGATTGCCACCACGATCTCCAAGAACCCGGCCCTACTCGCCCAGCTTCCCGAAGCGCTCACGGCAGACCTCGCCGAGCAGCAGGCACTCCCCGCAGCCGAGCAGGCCGCTGCGGCCGAGGCCCTCCTGGCCTCCGCGCTCGAGGGCGGCTACGGACCGGAGATTCAGAAGGTCACCGAACAGATCCAGTCAAGCCTCGACGCGAAGTCTTCGGCTGAGGGAACGACTGACGCCACTGCCTCAGCCGAGGGCGCCGACGCCGACATCGACCTGAAGGTCGACGGCGAAGTCAACGCCGACAACTAAAACCGCCTCACCGAAACCGGCCAGGGGTCGGGAGCTTTCGCTCCCGGTCCCTGGCTTTTTGAGTCCCAAGCAGAAGCTGAGACGACGGAACCTAACATCGTTAGGGATACGCCCTGATGGGCCGGTCATAAGCTTCCCTCGCGCCGAAGCACTTCTGACCGATCCGGCAGTCTCCGCGCCTGCTGCGACCAGCCGGCTGATCCGAACAGGGTAACCTGCGCCCGCTGGCTCTTCTCCTGGCCCAGGTCAAAGCGGCGACTCGCCCATGTTCCCCGAGGTGCCCGGGAGCCCGCGGACACCACGCCTCGGCGGAGAGCGGCTGACCTACCGCGGCGGAGTTGTCCTCCGGACAATAATGGGCATTGGGAGACACGCCCTAGGACCAGCCGGGCGCACCCGGTGGTCAGTCGAGCGATTCCCGAAGTCGCGCCAATTGCTGCTCGGCTTCCGCGCCCAAAGCATGATCGCGGAGACGGTCCGCCGCCTGGGCCAGGTCGGCCGCGCTAACTTGATCTATCCGCATGCACAGCTCAGCGGGGTAGAGGAGCGCGTCAAAGCGTTCGATCGCGGGCGCATCCGCGAGGCGGGTGAGTCCAGCGTCGAGGACGGAGATGGCCTGACGTTCATCGCCGCGTGCGTCGCCCTGCCGAGCGGCCACGTCGATCACTTGCCTGAGACCGACCCCGGCCGGCCGGCAGTTCATCCACTGTTGCACCCGTTCGGTAGAACCGGAGCCAGTTGCCCCCAACGCCGACGACGCAGAACGCCGTGGCTGTCCCCGCTTATCGCCGGATCGGCAGGATGCGAGGGATCCCTTTCATCGGAATTTTCCCGTAGTGTGCGCGGAGCCCAGCGGAAAATGCCTCATACAACTCGTCCGGCTCGGGCACCGTGATGATGACACTCGCATACGAGGCAGAGGCATCAAATCCGTCGATCGCCGAAAGGTGGATCTGCGGGTCGCTGCGGGCGACGACGGCGCAGGGATAGGGTCGGCGTTGGGAGTACGTGGCCTCGAAGCCCAGAGCCCGGTAGAAATCCAAACCACTGTCCAGATCGGGGCACGGAAGCACCGGATACGTTCGCTCGCCCGTCATGGTGTCCAGAATACCGTTGGGCGGCTGGGCTCGACCGTGTGAGCGGAGGGGAGCGGGGCAAGCATCCGCTCTGAAGGTGCACGCGCGATACTTTCGCACGCGGGCATCCGGTTCTACAGTATTAGTGGGCAACCTCTAAAACGCGCCGCCGCTTGTTGCGATGGCATGACTTTCAGTCCTTTCAGGTTCTTGTTGCCGAACATCTGAAGGGCTGGATCGTGTTCGAATTCATTGTGGGCGTCCTCGCCCGCAGCTACTACTTCCTGCGTCGGTTCATGCCGACCAACATTGTGACCAACGCCATCCACACCCGGCGTGGTCTCAAGTGGGGCGTGCCGGCGATGCTGCTTGCCGCTCTGTATGCGATCGCAGCGGCGTACTGCGCGGACCTGCTCGAAGCCGGTGGTCCCGGTTGGCTGAACCTCCTCGTGCTGCTGTTTGTCTGGAACACTCTCAAGTTTCTTGGGGTCGGGCCCGTCAGCCTGATGCGGTTGGTATCGGTGCGAGTTCGTGAAAGTGTGGCGCGCCGTCGAATGGCGAAGGTCCTGTTCGCCGAAAACGTCGACATGGAGCGCATAGACGAGCCGATGCTCGCGTCGAGGCGCAGTTGACGGCCCAGCCAGTCACGGCCAGCGTACCTCCTGGTAGCGGCATGATTGGCTCACACACGACCGCCTCAGGAGGCTTCACTAAGACGATTCCGCAGGAGCAGTTCGACGACCTGCTCAGCCGCACCGCGCTCGCTGCATTGTTCTACTATCCGAAGATCGCCGTCGACGATGACGGCCACAACCTCCAGAATGACATCGCGTATTGCCTGGAGCCCGTCGCCGGGATCGGAGACGAGGATGCCGAGCGGCTGCGCGTCGTGGTCGGGCGTGTGATCACGAATCCGACGGCGCATCGCTCTGAACTGCTTGCGTTGGTCATCGAGCTGGCTCCGCCGCCGTCTGCCGAGTAGACGCGATCAGGAACGTCCCGTCTGAGGAAGCCGCCGGCGCGCAGAAGTCGCTGGCGGAGCATCCGTCTGTTGATGATGCGGCGGAGCGGCGGCGGCAGTATGTGGCGGCGAACCGCGACAGGATCCGTGAGCTAAATCGTCTCTGGCGCTCGGAACACCTTGACCGGGCCCGGGAGCTCAATCGGGATTCGATCCGTCGGGCCGCTGCGCGTCGGCATCGTGAGGCGGAGGTGCGTGCGAGGGGGAGGGAGCGGGTGAAGCGATGGGTGGCGGAGAATCGCGAGGGGCGGCGTGAGTATCAGCAGCGATGGGTGGCGGAGAATTGCGAGAAGGTGCGCGAGTATTACAACCGCTACTACGAGGCCCACTATGACGAGGTGAACGCCCGGGCTGCGGCCAGGCGGGATGCGGACCCGGAGAGGTTCAGGTTCTCGTTGTGGTTGGGATCGTCGTGGCTCTGGGGCTTTTCATCCGCTGGGGACGGCGCAAGAGCGCGATTCTGGAGTCAAGCAATCCACCGGAGGGTCACGGGCCCGATGCCACCGGAAAGTAGCGAGCGCATGGCGGGGCGCGATAAATGCACGCTTCCGATCTGGACAGGCATCATCGTTGCCACCTCGCGGTTTTACTCGACTACGACCGCCTTTCGCTGACCTGCTATAGCAGCGCAGGCAGTGTTCTGGTGATATAGGGGGACTCGGAGAAGTTCGACTCGGTATACCCGTCGAGAAGCCAAGCTTCAAAGGATCGCTCCCAGGTGTCGAGAATCACACCATCACCTTTTGGGGTGAACGCCGAAACCCCACCTCGAAGTCGTTGCGCACACTCCTCAACGAGGAGATCATTCACCGCATCCAACAGCACATCATCGGTAGGGAACAGGGAACGGAATGCGTGCGGATGAAGCCCAATCTGTTCGCAAACATCGCTGACCAGCCTCTCATTCGCGCCACCGCCGGTCGCGAGGGAGACTCTCGCCGCGACCGTGATCCCGCGCCGGGAGGATGCGCGCTGCCGCGCGATCCTCGCCGCCGGACTCACCTCAATGAACTGAAGCCGCTTCCACTCTGGTCGGCACCGATGCGCGCAGCAGATCGGCCGCCTTCTCTCCGATGATGATGGATGGAGCATTCGTGTGCCCCCGGATGATCTCCGGCATGATCGACGCGTCGGCGATGCGAAGTCCCTGCACGCCGCGCACACGCAACTCCGGGTCGACCACCGATCCAGCATCCGATCCCATGCGAGCGGTGCTCGTCGGGTGGTAGAGCGTCTGCGAGAACTCATTGATCACCGTGGCATCACGCTCGGCCGCGGTCTGAGCATCCGACCCGGCGGGTTGGATGAACTTGCCGTCAGTCCGCGTTGGAGCGAACGCCGTGGCGGCAAGAATACGCTCGCACACGCCGAGGCCCGCGAGCAAGGTGTCACGATCTTCTCCGTTCGGATCGCTCAGGTAATTCGGATCGATCAGCGGTTTCGCGAGCGGATCGGCGGAGGCGAGTCGCACGGTTCCGAGGCTCTTGGGCCGCAGCAGAATAGCGCCGACACTGACGCCGTGCCGCGGCGCGGCCACGAGCCCCTCACCGATATACGGCACGGCGGCGAAGAGCACCTCGATGTCGGGGAAGGCGAGCGATGGGTCGGTCTTGACGAAACCGTACGCCTCCGCAACGTTGGAGGTGAGCATGCCGCGCTGCTGCGAGACGAAGTCGTTGAGCTGCTCCTCGGTCTCGGCACCGAAGAGGGTGTCATCGTCGGTCTCGACTGCCAGCGCCGCGAACAGGTGGTCGCGCATGTTCAATCCGACCTCGGGAGCATCGACGAGCACGGTGATTCCGAGGGAGCGGAGGTGCGTCGCATCGCCGATGCCCGACAGCATGAGCAACTGCGGTGTGTTCACCGCTCCGCCGCTCAGCACGATCTCGCGGCGCGCGAAGACCGAGGTCGGGGTGCCCTCGCTGAGGTACTCGACACCGACAGCGCGGGTTCCGTCGAACAGCACGCGAGTGGCGTGTGCCCCGGTGCGAACGACCAGGTTGGAGCGCTCGGCTGCCGGCGCAAGGTAGGCGGCCGACGTGTTGTGCCGCATGCCGCCACGCTGGCTCACCATCGTTTGACTGACCCCTTCCGGGTTTGCCGAGTTCGGCGCGACGAGGGGCATTCCGACCTCGGCGGCAGCCACAAGAAAGGTTGCGGTATGCGATCGAGGGCTGCGTTGGTGCGAGATCGAATTCGCGCCGTCCGTGCCCTGGTCGGGATCGCTGTTGCCCTCCACTGCCTCCGCCTTGCGGAAATACGGCAGGAGCGCCTCGTACGACCAGCCGTCCCCGGCGAGCCTTGCCCAGTTGTCATAGTCGGCAGCGAATCCGCGCACCCACATCATGGCGTTCAGGGAGGATGAGCCGCCGAGCACCTTGCCACGTGGCCAGTAGATCGACCTCCCCGTTAGCTCGGCCTGCGGCTCGGTCTGGTAGTTCCAGTCGGCATCGGACTTGAACAGCTTCGGGAACGCGGCCGGGATGACGATTTCCTGCTTATCGTCGACACCACCGGCTTCGAGCAGCAGAACGGAGATGCTCGCGTCTTCGGTGAGTCGAGCTGCGACAGCTGCTCCGGCCGATCCGGCACCGACGACGATGTAGTCGAATTCTTCAGTGTTGGTATTCATACGAGCGCTCCTTTTGACCGCAGATCCTTGCGCAGGATCTTGCCTGACGCCGACTTCGGGATGAAGTCGATCATTTCCACCTGTCGAACCTTCTTATGCGGGGCTACCCGATCGGCGACCCACATCATGATGTCCTCCCCGGTGAGCGTGGCCTCCGGTTGCAGTCTCAGGAATGCTTTCGGCACCTCTTCACCATCCGCGTCGATCACACCGATGACTGCGGCATCGGCGATTTGGGGATGCCCCAGCAACAACGACTCAAGCTCTGCGGGCGCGACCTGATATCCCTTGTATTTGATGAGCTCTTTGAGTCGGTCAACGACAGTCACGTACCCCTCGGCGCTCACCGTTGCGATATCGCCGGTGTGCAGAAAACCGTCGGCGTCGATGGTCGCCCGGGTTGCTTCATCGTTTCCGAGGTAGCCCACCATGATGTTCGGGCCGCGGCACAGCAATTCGCCGGGCTCACTCACGCCCACGGCCGGGATCTCGATGTCGTCTCCGGTGAGCGGGTCAACGATACGGCACTGCAAGTTTGGCACCGTCAGACCGACCGAGTTCAGGGGAATATCGGTTCGACCTCGGGGTGAAGCATGCGATACCGGACTCATCTCGGTCATTCCATAGCCTTGGAGAACCTCGCAGTTCAGCCGCTCGGCAACAGCGCCGCCGACGATGCCGTCCAGGGGCGCCGCCCCTGAGAACACCGTGCGCAGGCTCGACAGGTCGAATTCGCTCACCAGCGGATGCTTCGCAAGCGCCACCGCGATGGGAGGAGCGATGAAGACGTAGGTGATGCGCTCGGACTGGATGAGACTGAGGAAATCAGTCAGATCGAATCGTGCCATGGTCACGAGGGTGCTTCGTTGTGCCAGAGAGATGTTGAGCAACACCGTCATGCCGTAGATGTGGAAGAACGGCAGCACAGCCAGAACGCGATCATCGGCGCTCACGCCGATGATGGGTGCCGACTGCGCAACATTGGCCACGAGATTGCGGTGGGTGAGCATGACGCCCTTGGCCTTGCCCGTCGTGCCCGAACTGTATGGCAGCACAGCCAGGTGCGTTGCCGGATCGAAATATACCTCGGGCGCGGGATGCGCCTCCGCGATCAGGTCGGCCAGACTCGTGCTCCCGCTGACCTCACCGATGCTGATGATGTGGTCTGCTGCCACACCGGCGAGATCGCCGGCTTCCGCAGAGACGGCGAACAGCATATCCGCTGCGATGATGGCTACCGCTCTGGAGTCGGCCAGCTGCGTGGCCATCTCACCGGCCGTCGACAGTGCGTTGACGGTCGTCGCCGTGGCGCCAGCTCGCAGAATGCCATGGAACGCCACGGCGAAAGCGGGTCGGTTCGGGGAATGCAGCGCCACGACGCTACCCACACCGATGCCACGAGCGGCGAGTGCCCCCGCAACTGCTTCGATCTGGCGCACCAACTCGCCGTACGTGGTGGTCTCACGGGTCGCCCCGTCGACCAGGGCAATGTGGTTCGCGGATGCGACTTCGAGTGAACCGAAGAGGTGTTCAAAGACGCTGAGATTGGGGATTTCGACGTCGGGAAAGGGACTGGTGAACACGGCGGCTCGCCTTCTGGCTGGGGATGAGTGTGGGGGAGCGTGCGGGATGACCGGAGGGTCAGGCCCGGAATGCCGCCAGGAAGATGGCGGGCATCTTCAGCCATGACGGCTTGGCCGCGAAGCCCGCGAGACGACGTCCGGTCGTCGCGGCGGAACGCGCCTGCACGAACCACGGCGGCTTCGGGAACAGAGTGAATTCTCCGTGTGCGAACGATCGCGGAAACGGCCGGAACGGGCCGCGAACGATCGTGCGCTCGGGCCGATCGATGAGCAGGGCGTTGTGCACGGTTCCAATGCCACTCTGCACGTTGTCGATGGTGGCACCGGGGAAGGCGCCCCACGACGCGGTTGCTGTGAGGAAGCCGAGGCCGGTCCACGCATTGATGGCGATCGTGCCGTAGCGCAGGCGTGCAATGGACTCGAGGAACCCGGTTCCGAGCTGCCGGATGACCTTGGGCTCGACAATGAGATTCGCACCGAGGGTGCCGACGAACTCGTCATTGGCCAGCGTGACGGCGGCGTCGAGGAAGGCTTGCCCCGTGCCCGGCACTTCGACAACGCCCAGCACCGGGGAGAAATATTCCGTGGTGATCACGTTCGATGCGTCGTCTTCGGCTGTGACATCGATCAGCAGGCGGCAGCCGTCTTGACCCATCCGCTCGGCGGTCGGATACGCGGCCGATGCGGCTCTCATGCGCCCATCGCTGCCGGGGTACCAGGCGGGGCGTTGAGGTGCTGCCGCCAGTGCCCGTCGGAGTGCGGCGAGGAACGCTTTCTTCTGGGGCCAGTTGCTGCTGACGACAACCACTTGGCCGGCAATGCAGTTGTATCCGCCGTTGTGCAGGCGCTGAGTAACGACGTGCTCGGCCTGATAGCGCAGGTCACGCTTCGTCCATGCGCTCGGAAGCACAATGATGGGCGATACTCCGCCGAGTTCGCTGGTGATCGGTTTGCCTAGTAACGGGGTGCCCGTTGCTTTGCGGCTCGCGGCATCCGCACCCGTTCCCCAGACGATGGCATCGTGTGTTGCCGCACTCCCGGTGATGTGCACGTGCGCGATGCCATCGTGCTGCGTGAGATACGCACCGACGTCGCCGGCGCCCTGCACGATACGAAGCACTCCGATTTTGATCAGGGGGGCGAGAGCCTTATCGAAAACGGATTTCATTCCAGCCATGACCGGGTTGAGTTTGAGCAGCACCGACCGGTTGTTCGCGACGATCTCGTACAGCACGTCGAGCGGCGGAATCGACGTGATATTGCCGGCGCCGAGCACGAGTCCCACTCCGCCCGACGTTGTCGGCGTGAGCTCACCGAGGCCAGCGCTGGCCCGTACCTCCTCGGGAGAGCGGCCAGGAGCCATCCAGATCTCAGCGCTGAATCCGTGCAGCAGCAACCACTCGTACCCGTTGGTCGGAAGTACCGGGACGATGACGCGACCGCCGGGGGCCGTTCCGAAGCGGCTGCTGGCAAGGGGGCTCCTCCCCGCAGCGAGGGCTGCGATGGACTGAGCGAGGGTACCGGCGCCTGAAAGGCTGGCATACGGGCCGGAGATCCACTCTTCCCCGACGAGCTGCGATGACGGGTCTAGTCCCTTGATCGCAGCGGCAGTCTCCGCCCATTCCTGAGCGGCCCCCGTCATGGCTGCGTGCACAGCTCCCAGTAATGCGGCTCGTTCGGAAAGTGGGGTGCTGGCCCAGCGCTTGGCACCCGAGGCCAGCTCGATGATGGCGGCGTCGAGTTGGTCGCGCTGCTGCTGGTCGAGGGCCCGAATGGGCTGTGTCCTCGACATCGGATCGGTGGTAGTCATCAATCTCCTTTGATTGTTGCCTGACGGCGACCCGGATTCCGGGTTGCGGTGTCAGGCTAGTCTCGGCTCCACCGTCAGCGATAGCGATGGGCCGCCGCCGCGATTTCGGAACTGTGCATTGTGCGGCCGCACAACCAAACGGAAGAGTCACCGGATTACACTGTGCAAATGGAACGCAATGAAGCGCCGCAGAGCATGCCGACCCAGGATGTCATGGTGGACGGCGCTCGCGAGCTCTTCTCGGGCATGATCGACTCGGTCGGCGAGTTATCAGACAGCATCGTTGCCCAGATCATCAACGGCGAGCACGACTACGCCGAGAGCGTGCTCGGCGCCGGTGTGCTCGAAGGTATCGTGCATGACAACCTCGAGTCGATCCTGCAGTGCCTGCTCGGCATCAACGACTCGCTCGCCGCACCCCGCCATGCCGGCCGCGTGAAAGCGGAGCACGGCATCCCCATGGCGAGTCTCCTGCACGCATACCGGCTTGCCGGTCTGCACCTGTGGGACGCGTTGATGGCGAAGGCGACGACGCCCGAACACGCAACAGCGCTGCTCACCGCGTCATCCGGAGTATGGGGCATTATCGACCGGTACTCGAACGCCGCCGCGGAGACGTACCGAGAGGTCGTCGACGAACGGGAACGCAAAGACCAGCAGAGCAAGAACGTCGTGCTGCTCGCGATTCTGGAAGGCGAGTTCTCGGGGGATGCCGGTCGAGCGGTTCGTGCTCTTGGCCTTCCCAAGGAGGCAACCTTCGTCGTTCTTGCCGTTGAGATGCGGCACTCAGATGATGACCCAATTCCCGCCATAACCGACCGACTGCGGGGGATGGGGGTCAGCTCCGCCTGGGCTCCGTGGAAAGGTGAGTATCTGGGCCTGCTCGGAAGTGTGGCGGGTGCGCACCCTTCAGCCGCCGCGCACGCACTGGTCGGAACCGTCAGTTCACGAATCGGGGTGAGCCTGCCGATACAAGCCCTCGAGCGCGCGCCTGTCGCGGTGCGACAAGCGCTTTTGGCCATGCGTTGCATCGCCCCCGCCGCGGTGGGAGTGCATCTCTACGGCGCGGCCCCGATCGATACCATTCTCGTGTCTCAACCCGCATACGCTGCCGAACTCCGCGATGGCGTTCTCGGCGGGCTGGCTGACCTTGATCCAGACGATGCGCGCGTGCTTCTGGACACGCTTGAATGCTGGTTCACCACCGACGGTTCGACCGCCGAGTGCGGCAAGCAACTTCATTGCCACCGAAATACGGTACTTCACCGACTGGGGCGTATAACCGAAATGACCGGGCGTTCCGTAGCCAAACCCGTGCAGGCGGCCGAACTTTTCACCGCCCTTCGAGCGGTACGACTGGCCGGTTTGTGGGCGACTCCCGTGCGCGCGCCCTTGCGGGCAGCCCCCCGGAGCGCTTGAGCGGACTCACGTCTGATGGTGTTGTCGCTCGCTGGGGACTGCAACGGTCGTCGCAGCTTTCGCGGTCGTCGTGGTCGCGATGAACGTTGGTCCTAGGGGAAAAGGACCATGGCTCTCCCCGGTCTGGGTGGCGGCGGAGCGGGTGCATATTTTCGGGCCACAGGGCCACAGGGCCACAGGGCCACAGGGCCACCGGGTCGCTGGGTGCGGCTGGGTCTATTTCAAGGCGGCTCGAGAGGAGAGGGCGGGTTACCACGCAGACCGTGTTGTGGATGGCCCGGCCCATGATCGCGTCTGTATGAACTCCGGGGCGGAGGCGCTGGTGTCAGCCCTTCTGCTGATACTGAGTGCAGAAGCGCGTCGACCCAGCAGCGCGTCGCGTTTCGATTCCGCTGGCCAGTCCAGCGGCTACTCGTCAATGACCAACAGCGTGAAGACCGAATATTCACACAGGAACGTGCCGGCGCAGCCAGGAGTGTCGTGGGCTGCGACCCAGGCTTTCTCGAAGTCGGGCATCCCGACGCCATTCGCGCCGATGCGGTGCAAGCTGTTAACGCGATTGAAAATCGTCAGCAATGAATATAGTTACGCGGAGGTTTTCTAAGAGTCAACGTGCACTCTTGACGACATTCGGGCGGTCTTTTAGAATTTCGGCCCTGCTTGATCTCGGAAAGGCGCCGGGTCGCGATGGCCGTTCGCGGTGAGATTTGACGCACGCACGTTTATTTAACGTTCATTGCCGCGAAACAGGCCGAAGTCAGTCCAGCTATTTCGAGAGAACGCAGGCCTCTAGACCGAAGAACTCCTCGTCAGCTCGAGAATACTCGAGCTGCGCGCGGTCGGTACGAGCCGGACAATGCCTGGCTATCGGTGGAGCCGTAGGGCGATGACCCTTGAAGTAGATTGCACCCCCTGGGGCCGCAGGCTATTCAACGCCATTGAGGTTCTTCACCCCTTTTAGGGGATGGATCTGGTTCGAATCGACATGGAAAGACGGTCACAATGAGATATGGACTCAAAGCAGGAGAAGAATGCGGTCGACGATGTGGTGCGTCGGCTCGAGGTCAGGTACGCCGATCTTCCGACGGGTCGGGTCAAATCCGTCGTGTCGGCGTGCCACGCCTCGCTCGACGATAAGCCCATCCGGGACTTCATTCCCGTGCTCGTTGAACACGCAGCGCGGTCCCAGCTGCGCGCCGAACGACGCCCAGCGCCATACACAGCCCTGCACGAGGCGTAATGTCAGGGTGCGCGACCGCGGTTCGCGGCTAAGAAATCCTCAGCGATTCATCGGGTGCAGTTCACCCGCGGATTACCTTGATCGCCGAGGATATGGTCCTGTTCTCGGTGACAGGAACCGTTCGTCCCGCTGAAGCCCCGCGGATGTCCGCGTTGCTCGGTCAGAGTCTGCGCCGCAACTTTGTGGGACGGACCGGCGCTGGTGTCGGCAGGGCCGGACGGTTCGATTTCTTTATGGTCGAGGCCTGTGCCCGGCTTTTTCTGTGGCGGCGGCAAGCTTGCCTGCTGCTTTTTCCTGTTTCGTCGCTAACTTCTGCGTCTGCTTCGACAAGGCCTGCGCCTCTTTGCGCAACTTCGCGCTGGCGTGGGCGACGGCTTCGCGGGCGGCCTGCACCGATTTCTCGGCGCGTACTAAGGCCTTCTTGGCTTGCTTGTGCATACTATTGGTCGAAACGGACGTTGTTTTTTCGTCTCAGTCTGGGCCATCTGCGCACCTCCCCTAGGTCGCGGCAGTCCGCCGTTTCTCCACAGTGCTGATTACACGGCGATGTGCACGGCGATTCATACATTCGGCGCTGCACGAGAGCATCTCGATGCGCGCGTGGCTGTGATGTTAGCGCGCACGCAATTTTGACGGTGCTGCCCGTTTGACCTTGGACGAGGTGCGAACATACTCCCAAAGTTCCGCGAACACGCGGGCCGCCTCGGTGTCGGGAGCGTACGATCCGACCGGGGCGCGCTCTGAACCCATCCGCTCGATCACAACGGTCGCGGGGACCACGAGGTCGATCACCTGCGGATATTCACGCGGCAGATTCTCGGCAGCAGCGCGGTGCGAAAGTTTGCGGCGGTCCACCATCGACAGGAATGCAAAGACCTTGGGGGGACTGTCGGAATCCGCGATGATCTCGTTGACTTGGGCCAGTGACCGAAGCGAGAGCGGCGACGGAACGAGGGGCAAAACGACGAGGTCGGCGGCGTGCAGCGCGTTCTCGGCGACACGGGATTCCCCGGGCGGGCAGTCCAGGATCACGACGTCATATTCTCTTGCGACCGATTCAAGCGCCTTGGCAATACGGTGCGTGGACTTCTTCGCCGCGTCCAGGACCAGATCCAAATCTCGGTAAGTTTCGTCTGCTGGCAGTACGGCGAGATTTTCGTAGACGGTCGATCGGATCGCGGCATCCATCTCGGTCTTCCCTCGAATGAGGGAGTTCACGCCGCCCTTGACCCTCGGCTTTACATTGAGCACATAGGTTGAGGCACCCTGCGGGTCGAGATCCCAGAGCAGTACCCGGCACTCCCGAGACGCCTCCCAGGCCAGATTGACGGCTGCCGTTGTTTTGCCGACCCCGCCCTTGGTGCTGTACACCGCAACCGTCTTCATGCCCCCATCCTAGGAGCACGCGGCATTGGGGGCCGTCGCCGCAGCTGCCCGCGACCGATATGGTGCTGCGTCGGAGATCCTCGACCGGATCGACGAGCTGGTGCCCTTGGCGTCACGACCAACCCCGCGACAACAGCTACGGGGCCAGCGGGAGCAACTGCTCTGAAATGGCCTGCGCGGCTCTTTTGCCTGCGGGCATCCGGTTCTGCAGTCTTGGTAGACAACCTCTATTACGCGCTGTCTCTCGTTGCAATGGCACGACGTTCAGTCCTTTCAGGTTCTTGTTGCCGAACATCTCAAAGGCCGCACCATGTTTGAATGCATTCTGGCCGCCACGGCCCGCAGCTACTTCTTCTTGCGCCGGCTACGAGAACTTCGCGGCCCATGGCGGTGACCTCGGCGCCACCATCTCCCCAGAAAGCGCCCGCGTAGCACCCGACCGGGTGATCGGCGTTCACGTCAGCGGAGCATTAGCTTCCCGGGCCAGATCGTCAACACGGCGCGGAATGCGATGAGCCAGCTTGACCAGGACCGGCTGAAGCGCGTCGGCACGTTCATGAACGACGAGTGCGGCTACATCGCCATCCAATCAACCCGGCCCGGTCTCCTCGGCATAGCCCTAACCGACTCACCAGTTGCACAGTTGGCCTGGATGCTCGACAAATTCCGGGCTTGGACCTGGCCGGTCGAGACGCTGCCCGATGAGATCCTCGGACGCGAGTGGATCCTGGCAAACGCCTCGCTGTACTGGTTCACCGGTAGTGGGGCTCGTCCGCGTATGTCGGCTACGCCCAGAACTCTTGGGGTGCCGCGCCAGCGAACTCCGGAGACCCGACAGCTGCGACCCAATTCGCTCACGACGTCGGCATCGCCCAGAATCGACTCAAGCCAACACAATCGTGCGCTGGACCGACATCGAAGACCGCGGCGGCCACTTCGCCGCCCTCGAAGAGCCAGAACTCCTCATCGACGACCTCCGACACTTCCTGCGCGTACTGACTCAGCGGCCTAAGAACGTTATAAATTAGTGTTTGCGTGCCAGGAGGAAGACTTGGGGGGTTTTCTCCGATTGGTCCGGAGCGCGTACGAGCTGACTCTGCACGGCCAGTCCCGCCGCGGCCAACAGGTCGACGATGCGATCAGGCGGCAACCGATACGCCATGAGATCGATGTCGTGGCCATAGGCGTGCGCCAGGTGCCGTGGCTCGTCGCCTGCTTGGAACGCGAGCAGCAGGTACCCGCCGCCAACGACCGTTCGGCCCGCAACGGGGCGTGACTTGGTCGCCTTGGTACGGCTGGGGCTCGGTATTCAGAAGATGCATGCGGCTGGCCGACCGGACTTGTTCGTCGAACCATCCGGCGACGCATTGCACGATTACTTTCGCGCCCGCTTTTCAGATGGCAGTCATATCCTCCTCGCAGAAACGGATGCCCATGTCGCGGTCGGCTATCTCCTCGCCGAACACGCCACTCGTGCTGCCAACCCGTTCAAGGTGGCTTCCTCGATCCTGTACATCCACCACATCGCTGTCGAGTTGGAGCAACAATCCGGCGGTGTAGGTCGACAGCTCATGCACGCTGCCGTGAAACTCGCTGGCGAATTGGCCGTTACGACGCTCCGCCTTGATTCTTGGCACTTCAACACGCACGCTCATGGATTCTTCGAGGCAGAGGGGTTCACCCCTGTCAATATCGTTTTCGAGAAGCTGCTTCAGTAGATCGTGAGTAAGCCTTAAAGGCGTTGCTCCGGGGCACCGCTCGCTGTGCGTAGGAGCTTCGTCTGCCGCCTGATGTCTGCCGATAGGCTCGTTCCATGGAAATTGACCTGGTCCCCATGAATCTGCCGGGGGACCGGGATGAGCTGATTCGCTTCCTGACAGAAAACGATTTTCCGTTCCACGGCGGCGGCAGACTGACTATTGGCGAGGTCGAGGATCGAATTTCTGGGGGACGCTTCGAGGGGCCGGACCACGCCGGTTTCTGGATCAACGTCGACACGCTGGGCCGCGTCGGATACGCGGTTCTCGATGACCTGACCGACGGAGCGCCGCTGTTCGATCTGCGTCTGGCAACCAAATATCGCCGGCGCAGCCTCGGGTCGCCGGTCCTCAACGCGCTGACGACTCACGTCTTCTCGTCGATGCCCGAGGTCAATCGCTTCGAGGGAAACACCCGCTCCGACAACATCGCGATGCGAAAGACCTTCGTACGTGCCGGCTTCATTCAGGAAGCTTGCTACCGCGACGGGTGGCCGGTTGCTGGTCGCGTCCCCATGGCCTCCTTCGGCTACGCAATTTTGCGACGGGATTGGGAGTCGGGAACGACGACCCCGCTCGAATGGGATGACATCAGCGCCTGACGCCTCAGGTACTGCGATGTCGAACAGACCGCAAACGGGTTCCTAAATCGGCGGCATGGTCAACCGATCGTGTGGAAAAATGGACAAGATCAAACTCAGTACCGATCGGCTGATTTTGCAGGCGCCGACACTGGCTGATGTCAATGCCATAACCGCCGCCTTCCAGGATCCGGAACTTCAGCGCCGCGTGCCGAGACCCGTTCCTTACGGAGTGGTTGCCATCCGTGATTCCAGGCGGCCATGTCGGCGGCCGTGAAATCCACCGCTTTCGACCGTGCCTGATGTACCTGAACAGTCTGAATCTCAACAACCGACGCGGAATCATCACGGGCGCCGGGCAGGGCATTGGTCGGGCATTTGCGCTCGAATTCGGACGACGAGGAGGACACCTCCTTTTAGTTGGGCGCCAGCTCGCTACATTGACCGAAACCGCACGTCTCGTTGCCGCCGAAGGCGGAACCACTGAGATCCTCGTCGAGGACCTCACTCAGAGCGGCGTTGTTGAACGAATCGCGCACGCAGTCGCTTCGTGGAGCACCGTCGACCTCCTCGTCAATAATGCCGGGAATGTGCGGGCGGGCCGGCTCGAATTGACCAGCAATGCGGACGTCCACTCGATGATCGATCTGAATCTCACCGCCCCGATTCTCTTAACCAAGACCCTGCTGCCCGCGCTTCGACAGAGCGCGACGGGGAGCGGGAGCATCATTTTGAACATTTCCAGCCGGATTGCGCTCGTGGGAATGCCGTTCTATTCGGTCTATGCGGCAACGAAATCGGGTATTTCACAGTTCGGCGAGTCACTCCGCCGCGAGTTGACCGGAACGGGCATGCATGTTGCGACCGTGTACCCCGGCGCAACCGACACCGCGATGATGACCTCACAGACCGCTGGCGCTGAACTCGGTTGGGGACGCCGACCACTCGGCGACGTCATCACTGACCTGATTACTGCCCTCGAGGCCGGCGAGCACGAAATCAACACCGCACCAGAGGGTCGTCGCGAGATGCAGCAACTCAATATCACCGACCCGATGGCAGTGGATGCCGCCCTCGCACCCGGCCTCGAAGCCCTGGAACTCGCCGTCCGCGACCACCGCAGCATCTAGCACCACACAACACAGTAGACACCATCTCGCGTGGCTCACACATCAATTTTGCCTAGATATGCCGTTTGGCCCAGAAGGTGGAGAGATTCTCTTCGAGTACGAAGACGGCAGCATTGTACGGACTCACTAGCTGAAGGGTCGCGTTTGGGTCGGCACACGGCCCTATCGGCAACTGAACGGTCTTTACCGCGTCGGCTGAGGATTTCGTCTATGTGTCAGCCGATGCGAATGAGTTTCTTGTTCACGAACTCGCTGGCACCGAAGCGTCCGAGTTCGCGCCCGAAGCCGCTTCTTTTCACTCCGCCGAACGGTAGCTCTGCGCTGCCGGCATCGACGAGGTTGACGAACACCATGCCAGCTTCGATGCGGTCGGCGACCCGAAGGGCCTGCTCGGGATCGGTCGTGAACAGATAGGAGCCCAGCCCAAAGGGAGTGTCGTTTGCGAGGGCGACAGCTTCATTTTCTGAGGCTGCCCGGTAGACGAATGCTACGGGCCCGAAAAACTCCTCGTGGTACGTGTCGTTGTCTCGCGTTACGTCGGTGAGCACCGTCGCTGGGTAGAAGGTACCCGACCGCTTACCTGTGCTCGCCAGGGTCGCTCCCTGCGCGACTGCGCGCTCTACCTGCTCCTCAAGATGCTCGGCTGCAGCAAGCGACGAGAGAGGGCCGTAGTCTGCCCCGGGGACGGTCGGGTCGCTGGGTGAGTTCGCCAGGATAGCGGCGGTGAACTTCTCCGTGAACTCATCGTAAAGTCCATCGATCACGATGAATCGTTTGGCGGCGTCGCAGGCCTGTCCGCCATTGCGAAGGCGACCGGCGACGGCGGCATCCACTGCGGCGGCCATGTCGTCGGTGCTCAGCAGAATGAACGGGTCTGACCCGCCCAGCTCCAGCACGACCTTCTTGAGGTGGCGACCGGCGACCTCAGCAACGGCCGCGCCGGCGCCCTCCGAACCGGTGAGGGAGACGCCCTGTACCCGCGGGTCGGCGATGATCGTGGCGACCTGCTCGCTGTCCGCGTACACATTGGTATAGGCGCCGACCGGGAAGCCTGCGTCGTGAAAGATTTGTTCAATCGCTGCGGCCGACTCCGGGCACTGCGACGCATGCTTGAGGATGATCGTGTTGCCCGTCATGAGGTTCGGTGCAGCGAAGCGCGCAACCTGGTAGTACGGGAAATTCCACGGCATGACGCCAATGAGCACACCCACAGAACTGGAGCGCATGAACGCGGAACCCTCTCCGCCGAGCAGGGTGATTGGTTCGTCCTTCAGAAATTCCTGCGCGTTGTCGGCGTAGTACCGGTAAATGTTGGCGGCATAGTCGACCTCGCCGAGCGCTTGATCGACGGGCTTGCCCATCTCGCGCACGATTGCGGCCGCCAGTTGATCGCGGCGTTCCGCATGCAATTCGCCGACCTTCCGCAGGAGTGCGGCTCGCTCGTCGACGGAAGAGTTCCGAGACCAGCCGTAGTGAGCCTCATCCGCCGTTGCGATGACTTGCTCGAGTTCATCACTCGAAATCTGGGGGTACGTCTTGATGGTCTCGCCTGTGGCGGGGTTGATCACGGCATGGTGGCTCACGGGCCACCTCCTTTCACGGTCGAACTCTGTGCCGGAAATTGTCACGTAACACGAGCCAATCATGTTCGCTGAATTTGTCAAGGCGAATCAGACCAGCGGTGTCGTTGTGGGCCTTGAATGTGCTGACCCACCGGCCCAGCGATGCCTCGTTGATGCCGAGCTCGCGGGCCACGTTCGCTATCGCCCTGCCGGTGTTGATCACGAGCTTTACGGCCTCGTCTTTGTACCCAGGAGTGAACTCCCTGCGTGTCTTTCCCATGTGAACATTCTCTTTTGTGGGGTGTCCACTCAATGGGGGCAGGGCCAACTGATCGGCTACGCGCGCGTATCGACGCGTCAGCAATCCACCGACCGACAGCAAGTCGATATCCTCGCCGCTGGCGTCCGGCGTGATGACGTCTACGTCGACCATGGGATCTCAGGAGCTCGCACATCGCGGCCCTGCTTCGATCGCGCGCTTGACGCCCTCGAGGCGGGCGACACTCTCGTCATCACGGCTCTGGACCGGCTCGGGCGATCGACGCAGAACATGCTCGCTTTCGCCGAAGAGCTCCGCGCCCGCGGTGCCGGCTTGAGGGCGCTCAACCTGGGCGGCGACGACGTCGACACCGCGACACCGATGGGGTCCATGCTGTTCACGATCATGGCGGCGCCCGGTCAAATGGAACACGAAATCAAGCGAGAGCGCGTAGTCGACTCGATCATCAAGCGCCGCGCCGCCGGAAAAAATCTGGGCGGGCGACCGAGACTCATTACCGACAGTCAAATCCGAAACGCCCACCGGCTCATAAACGGTGGAGAGACAGCGGCGCAGGTCGCGCTCGATCTTAGAATGTCCGGAGCGACCTTCTACCGCCGGGCGCGCGTCCTCGGGTTACTGCCAGATCAACCTGCTGACGAGACTCTGGGACGTGACGACGCCACCAAGCGCTAGCCGTTAGGTCACGTCCCGCACGGTGTTAAGAAACTCCACCACTCAGCGGGACGTGACCGTGCCTGGGTTCTCTTGGTCGTTTCGCATGGCCGCTAACAGATGATGACAGAGTCTCACCTCCAAGACATGCTGGATAAAACACATGGGTCAGAGATCGAGCAGGGGTACGTTCGCTTTAACAGATCGAAAACCGCTGTGGGCGTACGGCCCGTCGGCGCTGAATGAAATGGAGCAGCACCATGGCAACAATTCTCTGGATCATTGCGGTAGTCCTCGTTATTGCAGGCATTGTCGCGCTATTTCGACGCCAGATTCTCTGGGGTATTGTGCTCATCGTCGTGGGGCTGTTGGTTGGTCCAGGTGGCGTGAGCGTCTTCACTTGAGACTGCGAATCGAGTAGCCGTTTCGGGGCGTGGCAGAGCTCCGGAACGGTTTCGGCGTGAATGTTCCACTGACGCTCTTCGTTGTCTGAGGGCTGCATGACGTCGAGGAGGTCGTAGCTTTTCCTGATACTTGCGATCGTCTCGCGGATTGGACCGGCATGGACGGGTCTAACCGGGCCTTCACCAAACCCGGGGCTCGACAAAGCCAGATGGACGCGCGGGCGGGCGGGACTGCTCTCGCGAGTGCGGTTCCTATGCTTCACCCTTTTCTTGTCGACTGCGGAGCTCAGCACAATCCCCGCGATGATGATCGCGTACACATACGTGTAGGCGAGTCGGGCGAGTCAGCCGGGCTTCGATACCGACGCGATGGCCCTGCTCCCGACGCGCTCGCCGTGATCCAAGTACAGCCACCTCATGGTGACGGCGGTGACGAAGGCGACGAGCAGGCCGAGGACGCCGTCACGTCATATGTCCTGGTCGATGAATGCGAAACGGGTGAAGAGGAAGGACTCCCCGAGGGCGAGGATTACTCATAGGGCGCTCCGCTCGGCGATGTGGGCGCCGGCGATGTCCCAGTCGTCTGCGTTGGATTTTCCCAGACCGGGCGCGCCGACACTCAGGCTGGCGGAGAGGTATTCGGTGGCCAGGGCGATGCCCCAGAGCGGTAGTCGCCATTCGAGCGGACGAAGGGCACCGATACTCCACAAGTTCCCGGCGACCGGGATCCAGACGAATATCCGCAGGTAGGTGTGATGCAGCGCCCTGTCGTGCCGGGCGACCGCCAGCAACACGAACCCGGTGCGTTCGAGCTGCAAGGTGACATAGGAGACGGTTAAGACCAGCGCCCCGGTCACCGAACGACTCCTAGACGGACGGACTCATCACGAGGCCGATGATCGCGCCGCGTACGGGCAATCGCACCGGGTCGAGCCAGTTGGTCGCCCAGGTCGTGTAGATCCAAATCCACCAGAAGCGAGCTCGAGCACGGCGGATTCAAGGGCAACCGATCAACGACTGGTTGTCAAGGAGATGCCGGGAGAGCTGGGTGAGCGCGCGGATGGAGATGAGGTCGAAGAAAATCTCGATGTAGGCGACAGAGTGCGCACTCTGAATCGTCGGGCCGTAGGAGGTTCCGACGGATGCCGAAAGCTGCGGGGCCGTTTCTTTCGGTGCGGTCACGGGCTCATTCTCCCGTGCTGGGGGCGAGCTGAGCGGTGCGGTTCGAGAATTCGCAGATATTTGTTGTCAACCGACCTACAACGATGACCGGGCAACTCGAACGGAGTGCATTGCCGGGAAATTCTCCGGTTCGGTCAGTACCGTAACGAAGCAACATACGCCCGGTGGGCACCGTGATTGAATGGAACTATAATGACAGGCACCACGCTGGCATCAGTTACACACACGGCGTGGCAGCTGAAATCGCAGATAACCAGGTCGCGCATGTTGCAGGCCGGCAAAGCCGCAGTAGCCGTCGGCATTTCATGGTCAATCGCTCCGCACTTGCCCGGGGTCGCCGACAATTACCCCTACTACGCACCGCTCGGCGCCCTCGTGAGCATGTATCCCACGCTCATGGGTTCGGTTCGGAATGCTCTGCAGACCCTCGGCAGTCTCGCAGTCGGAATTGTGCTGGCCGCGGCTGTGCTCGTTCTCAGCCAGCCGAACGTGGTGACGATTTCGGTCGCCGTCGGCATCGGCGCGCTGATCGCCGCGACAGGATGGTTCGGCAACAACCGCGAATACATACCGGTGACGGTTTTGTTCGTGCTGATAGTGGGCGGCCCCGACGCGGACTCCTACTCCATCGGTTATATCGTGCAAATCAGCCTCGGCATCGTCATCGGGCTCCTGGTCAACATGTTGGTCTTTCCCGCGCTGAACCTCAATGGCGTGGGCCAGAAGCTCTCGAACTATCGCTCAGCGCTGGCCGATCACCTATCCGAGGTCGCCGAAGCCCTCGCCGAGCACTGGCCACCGGAGCGGGACGGCTGGGCGTCGCGCAAAGACTTGCTCATCAACCTTTCCAGCGGGCTGCGCACTGCGCTGCAGCAAGCCGACGAAAGCCGCAAAGTCAATCCGCGGGCTCGAATCCACCGCCACCGAGACCTGAGCGCCGACTACGAGGACCTGGCCGCGCTCGAAACCATCGCCTTTCACGTGAGGGATCTCACGGAGGTATTGGCCGGGGCAGTGTGGGGCACCCCGATCAAGGTGGAACTGAGAGAGGACTTGCGCCCGTCGGTGAGCCTGGCGCTTGACGCGATGGCTGCGGCGCTGCGTGATTGGGATGCGGGAAATACGGATCTGACGGCCCACGCCGCCGCCGCGGATGCGCTTGCGTCCCTCATGGCCGAGCTTGACGACAGAAAGGACTCCACTTCGGCGACGTCGATGGGCGCCGCGATATCCATCGCGATGGATATCGCCCGAGCGCTCGCAGCCCTCCTCTCCCGCCTCGAAAGTCCGGCGACGGATGACTAGTTGCGATGCCCAGATGCCAGGACATTGTGACTTTCGTTCGGAACTAGCGGGCCACTGTCATCCGTTGAATTCAGCCACTGGATAGAACTTCGCCCCATCGGTCAGGGTAGCGACAAGATCCGATGCGCAATCAGCGTTCACGTAGGTCCACTCGGTGATCGCTTCAGAGGCAGATTTGATGACCACACGTGAAACACGTGTAGATCGAAGATGGCCCAAAATAATTCTCTGAGTCGGCGAATCTGTCGCCGCCGGGGTTGCGTGTGCCAGAACTGATGAGGGCGTCGAAGATTACGCTGTTTGCGTTCTCTCGAACGTTTGAAAAGGCAAGGCCGCCAGTGGCGAGGCCGAGTAGGGCCGGATCAGCAGCACCATCCCAATAGGTGCCGGGGAGCGCGTCTGCGTCGCTCCTGAGAGCGTCCGCGAACGCACTGCTCTGCGTGCCGACGGCGCTGGCGAGGCCGTCACCGAGTGGATCTTTGAAGGGACGGGTATCGGCCCTCGAGACAAGCGACAGCTCGATATTCCGTGACGCTGTCTGCTTTCTCCTGATGCGCGCCTCTGGCCGAGTCGGGTTCTCTTGATCCGGCCAACGCACTGCCGGCCACCCCGCACGAACGCACAGTGGCGGGTCACGCGCGATCGTGATAGACAAAAGCCATGCAGACTTTCCGCGCGGTCTAAGACTGTCCGGACAATCATCGATTGAACACCTCCGAAAGTGAAGACGGACCGTCCGTGTTCACGGTCATGAAATTCAGGGAGTGAAGAGAAATGAAGGCAGTCGTTTACAAGGGGCCCAACTCGGTCAAGGTTGAAGATGTTCCGGATGCCAAGATCGAACGTCCCACTGACGTTCTGGTACGCATTACGGCGACAAATATTTGCGGTTCAGATTTGCACATGTACGAGGGACGCACCGATTTCGAGGTGGGACGCACGTTTGGTCACGAGAACATGGGCGAGGTCATCGAGGTCGGTAACGGCGTCGACAAGGTCAAAGTGGGCGAACTCGTCGTGTTGCCGTTCAATATTTCCTGCGGGTTTTGCAAGAATTGCGAACGCGGTTTCACCAACTATTGCATGACCACTCAACCGGACCCGGTCGGCGCGGGCGCCGCTTACGGCTTCGCGGGAATGGGTCCGTATCCCGGCGGGCAGGCCCAAATGCTGCGTGTGCCCTACGGCGACAATAACTGCCTGCGCCTGGGTGAAGACGCCATAGAAAAGCAAAACGATTATGTGATGCTGTCGGACATCTTCCCTACCGGCTACCACGCTACCGAAATGGCCGGCGTAATCCCCGGTGACACAGTGGTGATTTACGGTGCGGGTCCGGTCGGGCTCATGGCCGCCCTATCTGCCACGATCAAGGGCGCAAGTAAAGTCTGGGTTGTGGACCGACGCCCGGACCGGCTGGCCCTCGCCGAGCAGATCGGCGCGATCGCCGTTGATGACTCAAAAACGGACCCGGTTCAGTTCGTACTGGACCAGACCAAGGGTATCGGCGCGGACCGTGGTTGTGAATGCGTGGGCTATCAGGCCCACGATCCACAGGGCACCGAAGATCCCGCCATGACTCTGAATCGGCTGATTCAGTCCGTGCGCATCACCGGGGGCATTGGCGTTGTCGGCGTCTTTCTGCCGGCAGATCCTGGCGGCTTCGACGAGAACGCCAAGCAGGGCAAGCTGGCCATTGACTATGGCCTGCAGTGGCTCAAGGGGCAAAGTATGGGCAGCGGCCAATGCCCGGTGAAGAAATACAACCGGCAATTGCGTGACCTGATTGCCGTGGGCAAGGCCAAGCCATCGTGGATCGTTTCCCATGAGATCCCCCTCAGCAAAGCCGTGGACGCCTACAAGAACTTCGGCGACCGCACGAAGGGTTGGACGAAGGTCATCCTCAAGCCCGAGTAGGCCACTGCTGAACGAACTCGCCGCGGCGCGGTCACCGCCCGACTCGACCATTGAGGCGGTGAATTCGACGTCTTCCAGTGTGGCTTTCGGAAGTATATGAGGGGTTATATCGACGAACTGGACGGCGTTGGCGTCAAGCAACGGGCGGGCGGATCCCTCTTCCTGTGGGTTGCTGACCCGAATTCCCCGCGCAGCCCTTTATCAAAAGCACGGAATTGTCGCGGACGGTGCCCTGAGCTTCGAATGGTTCGGGTCCTTGATCCCGTTGAGGCCCGATGGTGGCGCCAGAGATTTACTTCGCGATGCCCTCGCTGACGCCGAGTGCTGTGATTATCAGTTGACGGCGTCGGGCTGGCTGCCGGCGATCTGAGCGAGGGCGGCCAGGTGGCCCTCGAGCGTTTTTCGCCCATCGACCGTGGGCAATACCCAGGTGAGCCGCCGTGAATCCTGTCGTTCGGGTGAACTCTCCTTCCACCGCGACGATGCCCGCATCGGTAAGCACCTTGAGGTTCTTGGACAGGTTTGCGTCGTAGTTCCCGGGTGTCCCGGATGACCGCGAATTTCCAGTTCCGATGTGAAATGTGACGATCGCAGGCCCAATCTTTAGCGGACGACTGCGCGATGGTCTGCCGCGAGTTTAGGGGACTTACTCAGGACGCCCACGCACACTGGAATTTCGATCCAAAACGAAGGACCTTTGTGAGCAATCTCCAGCGCATTTTAAACATGGCATCGAAGGCCCTCGACAAGAAAGGACAGGCCGTTTCGAATGGTGGCGGCAAGGCGGATTGGCGGGAAATGGTGCGTACCGCCGCCGATAAGGTAACCGGTGATAGCCGGACCCCGGCGAACGTTGCGCCGCAGGCATCGGTCAACGCTCCGCGCGTGTCTAGACCCGCGCGGGCGGTGAGTGCTGAAGACCGTGCGGCGATCGGCCGCTATGAATACTTGCTGAATACCGCGCAGCCACAGCAGCTCGAACAGGTTCATCGGGAGGCGTTCGCGCGGCTCACGCCGGCGCAACGCGACGAAGTAAATACGCAACTGCGCGCCGAGCTGCCGGCTGGCGAATACCCGACGTCGAGTAGCCCGGACGATCTGGCCCGGTCGGCCACGCGCGGTGAAGCAAAGAACCCCGGTTTTCTCCGCAAGATGTTTGTCAAGTCGGGTCGCCGTGGCGGCATGGCTGGTGTGGGCATGGGTGCTGTCGCCGGTGCCGGGCTTGGTGCAGCAGGCGGGTTGCTCGCAGCTGTTGCCGGCGGGGCCGTGCTCAGCAGTGTTGCCGCCCCTCTGTTGGAACAAGCCGCCGGGTTGGGCGTTGATTTTGAGTCCCTCGAGGGGAGATTCGAGGCTGGCCTGACTGATCTCACCGGAGGGCTTGACGGAGTCTCGGGTGGACTCGAAGGAGTCGCCAGCGGAGCTGGCGAGTACACATCGGGGCTCGGCGATCAGCTGTCCGAACTGGGATCAAATTTTGAGATACCGGGCCTCTCCGGTCTCGGGAACTTCTTCGGGCGCGAGTAGAAGCGCCACCAGACGTGGCGATTCGGAAGGCTCGTCAAGACGATGTAACGACAAGCTAAAAATGCACAGTCGTACTTGGTGGCTGAGACAGGGCCCAGGCGTGACACTTTCGGAACCTGCGGACTCGATGTGACCCCAACACCGGCACCACTGGGTCAGGTGGCGGAGAGGCGCACCTTCTCGGCTTCCACGTCGAAGTCGGCCGTCGGCCAGGTGAGAACCATGCTCTTCAGCGCTTCGATGAGCAGGTGTTGCACGACGAGGCGGGCGTACCATTTGCGGTCGGCTGGCACGACATACCAGGGTGCCGCCGCCGTTGACGTGCGCTCCAAGGCAATCTGGAAAGCCTCCTGATACGCCGACCAGTGCATCCGCTCGTCGACATCGACCGTGTGGTACTTCCAGTATTTGTCTGGTCGGTCGAGGCGCTCGCCGAGGCGTGACTTTTGCTCGGTAGAGCTGATCTGCAGCATGACCTTGATCACGGTGGTGTCGTCGTCAACGAGTTCCTGCTCGAACGCGTTGATCTGGTTGTAGCGTTTTTTGATCTCGACCGGAGGCGCGAGCTCGTGAACCCTCGCGATGAGCACGTCTTCATAGTGTGAGCGGTCGAACACGCCAATCATTCCTGCCGCTGGTACGCGTTTGCGAATACGCCACAGAAAGTCGTGCGTCAGTTCCGCTTTGGTCGGGGCTTTGAACGCATAATGGCTGACTCCCTGCGGATCGACGTCACCGATCACGTGCCGCACGATGCCACCCTTGCCCGCCGTGTCCATGGCTTGTAGCACGAGCAGAACCTTGCGATTATCGCCGGATTTGCTGTTGGCAAAGAGTTTCTCTTGCAGTTGCGAGAGGATGCCAGCGGCTTGCTTGGCCGCCGCGGCCGCGTGTTTCTTTCTTCCGTAAAACCCCGGCGTCGCCCGGGTGTCTACACCGGCCAGGGCGAACCCGGGGGTCACCCGCAGCTGGTTGATCGAATCGTCGCTCCAATAGTTTCTGCTGGACATGGTGCACCCTTCGCTGCCGCTTATTCTGTACCGGGTCCAGCGCCGATGCTAGAGCCAGCGGGGGCGGGGCTGTGCGAGTAGACTCCCTTCATCTCGTCGATTTCCCATCCGCGGGCCTGATCCGATCGTGCCCAGGCGGCCACCCACCAAGCCAAAGGCTGCGCTCATGACGGAGCACCGAGCGACATCCGGCCCCCCTTCCCACCGGGTGGCTGCCGTCGTCTACAACCCCGTGAAGGTGGACCTGGCCGCTGTTAAGGCCGAGATTGCTTCCGCAGAGAAATCTGCCGGGTGGGCACCGACACTATGGTTCGAGACCACGAAAGACGACCCGGGCCAGGGGCCAACGGCCGAAGCGCTCGAGGCCGGCGCCATCATGGTCATCGCGGCCGGGGGAGACGGCACCGTGCGGGCCGTGGCCGAGGCCATGTATGACAGCGACGCTTCGTTGGCGTTACTGCCGTCGGGAACCGGCAACCTGCTGGCGCGAAATCTGAATCTTCCCCTGGACGACCTAGCAAGTTCGGCGCGCACGGCCTTCGCTGGTCTGGACCGCCGAATCGACCTGCCCCTGATCGATATTCGACGCGATGATCAGTCGATTTCTCGGCACGCCTACCTGGTCATGGCCGGGCTCGGCCTCGATGCCACGATGCTCGCGAACACGAACGATGCCGCCAAGGACAAGGTGGGGTGGCTGGCCTACGTCGGTGCTCTCGGTGGCGCAATGCTCGACCAGAACCAGCTGCACCTGCACTACAACGTCGATGGGACGGGAAACCGCTCGGTCCACGCCCACACGATCATCATCGGCAATTGCGGGTCTCTCCCGGGGAATGTGCTCCTCCTTCCCGACGCAGCCATTGATGACGAGATGTTCGAGATGGTTCTCCTGCGCCCACGGGGCCTCGTTGGCTGGGTGCAAATCACGACCAAGATCCTTTGGGAGAATGGGCTGCTGCGCCGCACCGAAGCCGGCCGCAAATTCATGGGCCCTGCCAAGGAAGTCCGGGCACTGCGCTATATCAAGGGCCGCGAAGTCGTCCTCCGGCTGGAGCGGCCGCACGAAATCGAGCTCGACGGCGATACCTTTGGCTCGGCCCTCGCGCTGAAAATCTGGATCGAACCGGGGGCGCTCACGGTGCGCGTTCCCGTTCCGGGTTCACCCTCGTAGTCTTGCCACGGACGATCTACCATTACCTCATGGACGCCCACGGGAATCCGGAAGTTGCTGCCACACCACCGGCGAAACGTGTCACTCGCCGCTGGCCGCTGATCAGCGGTGTCGTCGCCCTACTACTGTGTGTCGGCTTGGGCGCTTACATTGTGTTCCGCGACAACGGTGCGCCCTTCAGTATCGACACCGGGTGGATGAACTTCATCAATCTGCACCGAGCGCCTGCCTTCACCGTCGTCGCGCTGGCACTGAACTTCATTGGCGGCGGCTGGCCGGGCACGCTAATCATTCCGGTGTTGATCATTGTTCTGCTGGTGTGGCTGAAACGCCCGTGGGGTGCGGGATATTTTTTGGTAGCGACGGCCCTGACCGGTGGTCTGGTGCAGGTGCTCAAGCACCTGTTCGGGCGGGCTCGGCCGGGAGACATCATCGTCACCGTGGATTTTGGATCGTTCCCGTCTGGCCACGCGGCCAATGCGGCGGTCATGGCCGTGCTCTTGTCGATTCTCTTCCCGTTCTGGTGGATGCGGGTGGCTGGCACCATCTACACAATCGGAATGATGCTCAGCCGCACCTACGTCGGTGCGCACTGGCTGTCCGATACCGTTGGAGCGATGCTGCTCGGAATCGGTGTGGCGATCGTGCTCTGGGCGCCGGTTGCGGCCAAACTTGATGGCGAACGTGAACTCGCACGCCTGCATCCGTCTGGGGGAGGGCACGCCCACCCGCCTGGTCGGGTCTCAGCGTGGCGGGTATGGTTCGAGAAATACGTGGTCGAGAGACGGTATCTGGAGGCAGATTATCGCCGCCGATGCACAGCTTTGTCGCTGCTTCTGATCGGAGTGGGGACGCTGGTATTCGCCGTCCTCCTCGTGTCGGTGATCCAACGAAACGGACTGACTTCGCTGGATGCGCCGGTGCAGGACTGGTTGGCATCGTTGCGCTCGCCGGGACTCACCGCGGTGATGATCGTTCTGGCCGTTCTGTTTGGGCCCATCGCGCTCCCGATTATTCTGCTGGTCGTGACCGTGACCTGGGGTTTCGTGACACGGCACGCCTGGCGGCCGCTGGTGCTGGCCGGCGCGATGCTCATCGGCGTCGTTCTGGCGCAGATCATCGGACATCTCGTCGACCGCAGCCGACCGCCGACCGATCTCATGCTGTTCGGACCGGACCCATCGTTTTCGTTTCCGTCCGGCCACGTATTGGGCGCCTCGGATTTCGTGCTGCTCACCGCCTACCTGGTGTTTTCACGTCGGAAGGGCAGTCTCGGTACAGCTCTGGGTGGTGCCTTCGCCGTTCTCTGCATCGTTGCTGCAGCGGTCAGCCGGGTCTATCTGGGCTACCACTGGGCTAGCGATGTTCTGGCCTCGGTGTCGCTCTCGCTGATCATTGTCGGCTGCGTGATCGCCTTCGACATCCGGCACACCGTTCCGGTGCCGCACACAGGGGGCGTTCCGACGCGAACATCGACCAACGGTTAAAGTCGGGCGCGCCACGCCCTGGCGAAACAGTAGACGCCATAGGCAATCAGGCCGATGCCGATGGCCAACAAAATGATGCTCCCAAACGGCAAGCCGGCCAGCGTTTTCAACGCCCCGTCGAGGCCGCTGGATTTGCTCGGGTCCAGGGTGAGGGCCGCGACCAGGATGAGAACGGCGACGACGCCCAGCACAATTCCCTTGGCGATGTAACCAACGACTCCGAGGGTGATCACGGCCTGTCCGGCCGGGCCGCTCGGCACGGCAAGGTCCGCTGTGAATTTCTTGGCGGCACCCTTGTAGACGAAGTAGCCGCCGATGGCGAGCACGAGCAGCCCGGCGACGAACAAAATGAACACGCCACCTGGAGAGGAGAGCAGTTTCGCGCTGGCATCACTGGTGCTGCTGGCCGAACTGGTAGCGCCACCTTGAGCAAAGGTGACGGAGGTGGCGGCGAGAAAGAAGTACGCGGCAGCTTTGCCGATATTCGCGGCGCGCTGGCCCCACTTGTGTTTCGGGTTGCCGTGCACCAGAAAGGCCGAGATCAGCAGCCACAGGCCGAGGGCGAACAGGCCCACCACGACCGTCCACAGCAGGAATGCTCCACCCGGAGTGGCGGCCAGCTGTGCCAGAGCGCCGGATTGGTCGGCCGAACCGCCGGCGACCCCGAACACGACGCTGATGGCCAGAAAACCGATCAGAATGTGCAGCAGGCCGTTGACCGCGAATCCCAATCGAGCCAACATGCGCAGGGGCGCGCTGCTTTGCGCTTTGCGGGCAACTCCGGATGGCGATGCAGCGTTCACGGGGCCATAGTATGCCCGGACGGTCAATTGCGGGTCACAAATATGGGGTCGAAATGCATGCTGACCCAAAAGTATCGGCAAATCCGTCTCTGACCGTAGTCTCCTGCCACCAGTCGGGTGGATGCGCAGGGCTTATAAGCCCTAACGAAAACCGCGCCGCCTCGCTAGCGTGGCGAGATGGGAAGCATGCCTTTTCTCCTCCTGCTCATTATCTTTCTGGTCGCGGCGGCTGCTACCTGGATCGCGGGCGTGCAGCTGACTAAGCACACCGATGTGATCGCGGAACGCCTGCACCTTGGCGCTGCCCTCGGTGGCCTCATTCTGCTCGCCGTCGCCACGAATCTTCCTGAGCTGGCCATCACGATCAGCGCAGCCGTGTCCGGCGACCTGACTATAGCTGTTGGAAACATTCTCGGTGGGATTGCTCTGCAGACCGTCGTTCTCGTGATTCTCGACGGGTTCGGAGTGAAGGGAAACCGTTCGCTGACGTACCGGGCCGCGTCGCTCTCGCTCGTCGTTGAGGCGACAGCCGTCATTGCCGTGCTCGGGATTGTCATTGCCGGAACCCAGATGCCGCAAGGGCTCGTCATCGCCCGGATGACTCCCGCCGTTGTGCTGATCGCTGTGGTTTGGGTAGTGAGTCTCGCTCTCGTGAACCGAGCGGGCAAGAACATGCCGTGGCACGAAAACGGCTCAGCTCCGGATGCCCAACTCGAGCCTCGCGGGCACAGCCGAACCAAGCGGGTCGCCGCCGCCACCCAGGCCGGCACGAGCACAGTGAAGTCCGCAGTCATCTTCGGTATCGCCGCCCTGGTCACCCTGATCGCGGGCGTTGTCCTGGAACAGAGCGGCAGCGCAATGGCAGATCATATCGGGCTCTCTGGCGTGCTCTTTGGTGCCACGGTGCTCGCGCTTGCCACGTCGCTGCCCGAGATTTCCACCGGGCTTACCGCTGTTCGGCAGGGTGATTACAAGCTCGCCATCAGCGACATTTTTGGCGGCAACGCATTCCTCCCCGTGCTGTTCCTCGTCGCGACCCTCATCTCCGGAAAATCCGTGCTCCCGTCCGCACAGTCGTCCGACATCTACCTCACCGCAATCGCCATCGTGCTGACGCTCATTTACCTGCTCGGCATCCTGTTCCGCCCCAAACGTAAAATCCTCGGGATGGGCGTTGACTCGATTCTGGTGCTCATCGTATATGCCTTCAGTGTTGTCGGACTGTTTGCCATTTCGGCCGCGGACTAAACCGAGCTAAAGGTTCCCGGCGAGTGACCGCGAATCACGTGGTGGACTCGTGCGGGCCCCTAGATGCTGCGGTGGTCGCGCACCGCGAGTTCGAGGGCCTCGAGGCCGGGTGCGAGGGCGGCATCCACGGCCAAAGGGTCGGTGAGGTTGAGTTCCTGCATGGCTCGGCGGTCTTGTGGCGCGGTATTGATCTCATGCTCGCCTGCTTCCAGAGCTGCAATCAAGTCGGTGATGACGTCGGCCAGGCTGCGGCGGCCCCAGCCAAGTTCGGCGCCAGCGTTCTGCGAGGTCATCATGGCGGTATCGGTCGCCCCGGGGTAGACGGTCGCAACGTGCACGCCCGTTCCGATCAATTCTCGGCGCAAAGATTCTCCGAACTGGGCCAATCCTGATTTCGTGGCCGCGTAAATCGAGTAGAACGGCATACCGACGAGGGCTATCCCGCTGGATACGTTCAAGAGGATACTTCCGCGTTCCTTGCCGCTCTGACGAAGCGCCGGCAGTAGTGCTTTGGTGAGCAGGATCGGGGCGGTGAGGTTCAGATCGATCATTGAATGGACATCCGCATCGCTGATGATTTCTAGCCGGCCCGCGCGTACATTTCCGGCATTGTTGACGAGCAGATCAACAGTGGTCCACGGTGCGACGGTTGCGGCGATCCGTTCAACGGCGCCAGGCTGAGTCAGGTCTGTGACCAGGATCGCTGTTGTTCCGCCCTCGGCGGCGACAAGGCGGGCAGTTTCGGTGAGTGTGGCCAGTTGGCGGCCGACCAGCAGGAGGTGACCACCGCGTCGACCAAACTCGAGGGCGATGGCCCGGCCGATGCCTTGTCCTGCGCCCGTGATGACTCCGCGGCGATTGGTGAGATCCAGATTGTTGAGGTCCATGGGCGATCTTCTTTCCGTTGAGTTCAGCGTCGGTCATTCGGACGGCATTGCACCCGCCGATTCCGATGTGTCTAAAAGACAACCATGAGGCACGGGAGGAATTCCCGGCGGTGCGTCCCACGCCTCACAGGATCAGCTCTAGGGCGTGGGCGAGACTTTCGTAGACTGGATGAGGGCGGATCGGTGGATCGCATCGTGTTCGCTGCCGGAAGCGTATGGGAAAGCACGAACAACTCTTTTGTCCGATTTCAAGTTTGGGTCGAGGCAAGACCGGCGTGAACCAGTCGCTATCGGTCGTTTCCCACTATCCGGCGCGTTGACCAATCTTGAGGACTCCACCATGAATGCAGCCACAGCAGTGATCGTATTCGATGTCAATGAAACTCTCTCGGACATGTTACCGATGGAGAGTTGTTTCGTGGAGGTCGGTGCCCCGGGCTATCTGGCCCACATTTGGTTCGCAGCCTTGCTTCGGGATGGATTCGCCCTCGCCGCGTCTGGCGGCAGTGCGAAATTCTCCGTGATAGGCACCGAGATGCTCCATGATCTGTTCCGCGGCGTCGCCCTGACGTGCACTCTCGATGAGGCCGTATCCCATGTCTTGGAGGGCCTCAGCACGCTGAAACTGCACCCCGACGTCGCAGACGGGGTCAGGGCATTGAAGGACTCGGGATACCGCCTTGCAACTTTGTCCAACGGGTCGGCACGGTTGGCACAAGCCATGCTGACCGAGGCGGGGATTCGAGACAACTTTGATAGCCTTCTCACTGTCGAGGACGCACCGGCGTGGAAACCCGTTGGTTCCGCCTATCACTACGCCGCGAAAGCACTCGGGGTTCAAACGGCGGAGATGCTCCTGGTCGCCGTGCACCCCTGGGACACCCACGGGGCAGCCCAAGCGGGACTCCGCACCGCTTGGATCAACCGAGGCGATGCCCCTTATCCGAGCTACTTCGCGCAACCGGACTACACCGTTCCCACCCTCCACGAGTTGGCCGCACGCCTAAACGCTTAGGCAGCTGTGCGCCGGCGGCGAAAGCAAGCAGGCGAACGTCGAGAATGATGTCGCGCGGCTTCGATAAGCAGGACGACATTCGCCTTTGCGAACAACTCGTCGCGGCTCTGCCCGTAGTCTCCGACGGCGGACCTCGCAAATTCAGCGAATCTGAATTGGGAGCGGACCAAGAAACGTGATGAATGAGCCCAGTAGGCTTCGAGCATGACACGCCTTGACCGCGCTGAGTCCGAAGCAGAGTCGAAGGGCACCAGCACCGCCTATCTCGGCGGCGCCATCGCTATTATTAGCTTCTCGATACTCACTTTTGGGAATGCGTCGGAATGGTTCGACTACGTTTTCGGCGTTGCCCTCCTTTGCCTCGCAGGCACTCTTGCATACAAGGGAATACAGTCCATTACCAAAAGGCGCCGCTCTGCTGATTAGCAGTCATACCAGTAGCTTCCCGGCGCAAGTGGCTGGTTCAATTCGCCAATTCAATTGCTTGCGTTACCGCACGGAACCGGCAGACGACGATACCTACTCAACAGACTGGCCCGCGAAGCTGGGCAACCCAGTCCTGGTTACCGAAGGACGGGTGACAGTCATCGACGGTCTCCTCGCTTGCGCTGTACTTCTCGGCTTGGTGCTCAATCTGGCACTCGGATAGTGGTGGGACATCCCTCTCGCGGGTTAGATTATCGTCTATTACGCGGCTCGCGAGGCCGTCAGTGTCTTTCGTTCGAACGGGGCAGCTCACGACGACCTGGTGGGCCGTGGCTCTGAGCGTGCTCGGCGGATTGCTGGTGCTGTGGCTGGCCCTTGTTCTGGTTCTCTGGATCGAACAACGCCGGCATCCCGGCGGTGCGTCACTTCGCGATCTGCTGCGCCTCGCGCTCGACGTCGCCCGGTTACTAAAACGCCTGGCCTACGATCGAACCGTGTCGATCGGAGCTCGAATCTGGCTCGCGGCCCTTTTGCTCTACTTGCTGTCGCCGATCGACCTCATTCCGGATTTCATACCCGTTCTCGGTTACGCCGACGATGCCATCGTTGTCGCGATCGCTCTACGATTTGCGACTTACTATCGCGGCGCGAGTCATGTTTGTCATGCCCGTCATTGTGGACGCCAACAGGCTGTTGGTCGCGCGTTGAGCCCGAATCTCAGTACTTTGGTAGGTCGCGCCGTTGCCCGTCCGCGGTCGCTGTGCGAGAGCGCAGCGTGCGATCCGCCGATCCTACGCTTTGACGGCATGCGATGTCCGTGACCCCGCGCCACCGGGAGTAGATAAGCTGCGGGCATGTCCCGTCTTTTGGTCGTCGAAGACGACGTGACCATCGCCACGACCTTGGAGTCGGCTCTGCGTGCCGGTGGCCACACCGTCTTCTGGGCTTCGACCGGCCGCGCGGGGATCAACGCCGCGATCGCGCACAAGCCCCAGCTGGTGTTGCTTGACCTGGGTCTTCCCGATCTCGACGGGTTGAGTGTGTGCCGGGAGATTCGTAGTCTGCTGCCGGCCACGATCATCGTTCTGCTGACCGCTCGTCGGGAAGAGCTGGATGTGGTGTCTGGGCTGGAGTGGGGAGCGGATGACTACCTCACGAAACCGTTCCGGGTCGTTGAGGTGCTGGCCCGCGTGGGCGCGCATTTACGCCGGGCCAACGGCGACTCCGGCTTGGTCCAGTCGGTTCCGGCCGACGACGTAAGCGTGCTCGGTTCGTTGAGCGTGAACGCCGCCGCGCGCACCGTGCAGGTCAACGGCTCTAACGTTGCCCTGCCGGCCCGGGAGTATGACCTGCTTGCGCGGCTGCTGAGCGATGTCGGCCGTGCCGTGCGCCGCGAGGACTTGATGAATGATGTGTGGGATGTGAACTGGTTTGGGTCTACTAAGACTCTCGACGTGCACGTGGCGTCGCTGCGTCGGCACCTCACCGACGCCGCCGACGCGGCCGGCCCGACCACCGTCGAGCGGATGCCGGTGATCGTGACCCTGCGCGGCCACGGCTACCGCCTCGAGGCCCCGACCGGTTAGAGGTCCCGAAGCGTTTCGATGGCCGGTTGGCGGGAGGCCCGGGCCGCGGCGAGGGCGGCGATCACGATCGATACGATGGCGATCGCTGCGACGCATCATCGACGCTGACCTTCCCCCGGTCATCCTGGTGGCGTCAGCGCTGGAGCAGGTGCTCGATGCGCTGATCGAAAACGCCCTACAGCACGGCGCGGGCACCGTGGCCCTGCGTGCCCGGGCTACGCACGGTGCACTCGCGATCGACGTTGACGATGAGGGAACCGGCATCGCTGCCACCGACCAGATCTTCGACCATGGTGTCTCGTACGGCGGGGGCAGTGGGATCGGTCTGGCCTTCGCACAACAGCTCACCGCCGATCAGGGCGGACGACTGCTGCTGGCACGCCGCCAGCCGAGCACCCGCTTCACCCTGATCTTCCCGTCCACCCCGTAGCCGGGCGGTATAAGAATCCGCTAAGACGGGCGAGCCCGGCAAAATGATTCTTAGACGGTTCTGTGACGCCCCGGGCAACTGTAGGGGGATGAGCACAGACATTCGACCACTCCGACGGTTCGCCCGAACCGCTGTTCCCGCCGCCGGAGTCATCCTCGCCGTCATCCTCACCGGGCTGCTGCTGAGCGCTTCAGTCGGGTGGACGGCCGGAGAGATGGGCCTGCTCCGTCAAGTGAACATTGCCCACACGGCACCGCTGGACGCGGTGGCTCTCAGCATTGACTGGCTGTTCAGCCCCGCAGCAGGCGCGGTGCTCGTGCTGCTGGCAGCCGGATCGGTGCTGCTGGTGACCCGGCGCCCCGGGCCGGCGATTCGCTTCGTGCTGGTGGTGATGATTCCCACGGTGGGGGCCGACGTGATCAAGCTGCTGGTGCATCGGGCTCGGCCCGACATTCCGTCGCTGCCGCACATTCTGCTTCTTGAACCGGGCGGTCTCAGCTTTCCTAGCGGACACACCAGCTTCGCCGCCTGCTTCCTGCTCGGGGTCATCCTCGTCACAGCTGGCCACCGCTGGCATCCGTTTGTGATCGGAACTGCCGCGGTGGTGGTGCTCGCCACGGCTGCGTCCCGGGTGTATTTGGGGGTGCATTACCCGTCGGATGTGGTGGCGTCGATCGTGTACTCGCTTGCCGCGGTGGCGTTGGTGAACGCCGCCTGGACTCTTCTACTGGCACACTGGAGCCAACGTCGATCCGTCCTCCCGGACGGACGCGTGCACGAAGGAGTCAGGCATGCCCGCTGAGAGTACGGTCCGCGCCCGACTGCTGCTGATCGAAGACGACGCCAAGCTCGGCCCAATGATCCGGGACGTGCTCACGGAAATCTACAACGTCACCCTGGTCGCCGACGGCTCAGACGGCCTGGCTGCCGGCCTCGCTGGCGAGTTCGAGGTGATGGTCATCGACCGGCGCCTGCCCACTCTGGACGGCCTCGGAGTTGTGGAAGCGTTCCGCCGCAAACTGGTCACTACGCCCATCCTGCTTCTGACCGCCCTCGGAACGACCAGCGACAAGGTAGCTGGGCTTGACATCGGCGCCAACGACTACCTGGTCAAGCCGTTCGAATTCGACGAGCTTTCCGCCCGGCTCCGCGCCATCCGCCGAGTGTTCACCGGCGAGGGCCGCACCGTGCTGGTCGGCGGGTGGGAGTACTACCCCGACAGTCGCACCATCTATTCCCCCTACGACGGGCGCATCCTGCTCACCGTGAAAGAGAACGAACTGCTCAAACTGTTAGCGGATGCGCCACAGCGCACGTTCTCCCGCCAGCAGATTCTGCAGGCCGTCTTCAGCGCCGCGGACACCGCTGGAACGGTGGACACCTACGTGCACTATCTTCGGCGCAAGACCGACACCGACATTGTCCTCACCGTGCGCGGTGAGGGTTACCGCCTGGGACAACCATGACCCGCAGCAACCGCGTCGTCGACAGCGACACCCTCGCCATCCGCCGGGCCTCCCGACTCGTCGGCACGCGCATCGCGATCGCGTGTGCCGCGGTCGTCGCGGTGGTCATCGTGGCCGTGTTCGTGTACATCCTGTCCGAGATCTCGCCCGGTGAGTTGTTCGAACCGGTGCCCGACACCGAGAATCTGCAGGTCAGCGCGTTCAAGCTGCTGCGCGCTGCCGCCGTGTTGGGCGTGGCCTTGATCGTTCTGGCCGGGGTGTTGAGCTGGCTGGTCACCCACCGGGCCGTGCAACCTCTCGGTGACGTGCTGCGCATCCAACGGGCGTTCGTCGCTGACGCCAGCCATGAACTCCGCACCCCGCTCGCGGTGCTCGATGCCCGCCTGCAGATTTTGCAGCGCGCCCTCCCCGCCGACGACCCGTCGGCCTCGGTTGTCGCGGAGCTCCGCAGTGATGCGAGGGACCTCATCCACATCGTCAACGACCTGCTCGAATCGGCCGAAATCGGCGGCGCGGCCGTGCCGGACACGACCGTCGGCGATCTGGTCGGTGCCGTCGACGCCGCTGTGCAGTCGATGGCACTCATCGCCGTCGACAAACACATCACCATCGAACTGGATGCCCCGCAGCCCGCGCCTGTGCGCGTGCCCTCCTCCAGCATCACCCGGTGCGTGGTCGCCCTGCTCGATAACGCGGTGCGCTTCGCCCCCACCGGCTCGATCATCACGGTCGGCGTGAGCGTGACCAGGAAAACGGTGGCGGTCACCGTACGCGATCGCGGGCCCGGTATCCAGGGCATCGATCCCGCCCGCATTTTCGATCGGTTCGCGCGCTCCGGCACGGCCGTGGACGGCGGCGGAGAGGCCCGCACCGGGTTCGGTATCGGACTGTCCCTCGTGCGGGAGATCGCGGTGCGCTACGGCGGAGCCGTGCACGTCGTCGACAGCTCAGCCGCGGGCACCGCGATCAGCCTCACCCTCCCGCGGGCCAAGCCAGCCGCATCCTGATCCTTTGCCGTCGAGCGGGTTGCCGCGCACCGGGAAGAAGGGTGTCGATTGTTCGGTTCTGTGAGAAGTCTTAGACGGAGCCGTGTTCGCTAGTGCTACCGACCCCACTCAAGGAGGAACACTTGTCCACGACCTCAACGCTCTCCACGACCGTTTCGCCCATCCGGCACATCCTGACCAAGGTGCCCGAAGTGACCCTCATCTTCTGGGTGATCAAGGTGCTCGCGACGACCGTGGGGGAGACCGCCGCGGACTTTCTCAACGTCGACCTCGGCTTGGGCCTTTCGATCACGTCGGTCCTCATGGCCGCACTGCTGGTCGCCGCATTGATCGTGCAATTCAGATTGCACAAATACACCCCGGCCGTGTATTGGCTGGCCGTGGTGCTCATCAGCGTTGTGGGAACTCTCATCACCGATAACCTCACCGACAGTCTCGGCGTTCCCCTGTGGGTGACGACGGTCGTTTTCGCCATCGCATTGGCTGCGACCTTCACCGTCTGGGCGATCTCGGAGAAGACCCTCTCCATCCACTCCATCTTCACGACCCGGCGGGAGACGTTCTACTGGCTGGCCGTGTTGTTCACGTTCGCCCTCGGCACCGCGGCCGGTGACCTCGTCGCCGAAGGACTCAACCTGGGCTTCCTCGTCGCCCTGCTCGTTTTCGCCGCCGCCATCGCGCTGGTCGCTGTGGCGTACTTCGTCTTCCACTTGAACGCTGTGCTGGCCTTCTGGATCGCCTACATCCTGACCCGCCCGCTGGGCGCATCCACCGGCGATCTGCTGTCTCAGCCTGTCGCTGATGGCGGCCTGGGGCTGGGGACCACGGGAACGAGTGTGCTGTTCCTGACGGTGATTCTCATCTTGGTGGTCGTACTCACCCGCCGCGCCCGCACCACGAACGCCCAACTGACGGCCACCGCCTAAACACCTCGCGCAGCAGCGGATGCCCGGCTCGTCGTCAGTCAACTCAGAGAAAGGACTTGCAGCATGAACACTATGACCGTCACCGCACTCCCTACTTCTGGTTTTCTGGATCCGCAGGCGGTGATCGCAGGGGCCGGCGTCTGGGGCCTCGTCGTCGTGTGCGCGATCGTGTTCGTGGAGACAGGCTTGCTTGTGGGGTTCTTCCTGCCCGGCGATACCCTCCTGTTCTTCACCGGCGTGCTCACCCTCAGCGGGGTGATCAGCCAGCCGCTCTGGATCGTCATCCCGGCCATCGCCGTCTCAGCCGCGCTGGGCGACCAGCTTGGCTACCTCATCGGGCGCACGACGGGCCGCCGCATTTTCGACCGGCGCGACTCCGGCCTGTTCAGCCGGTCGAGCGTCACCCGAACGCAGGGCTTCTTCGATCGGTTCGGACCGGCGGCCGTCACCATCGCCCGCTTCGTGCCGGTCGTGCGTACCTTTGCCCCCGTCGCGGCGGGCGTGGGCAAAATGCCACGACGGGTGTTCACGATATTCAACGTCATCGGTGCCGTGCTCTGGACGACCGGGGTTGTGCTCCTGGGCTTCGGGCTGGCCCATATCCCGGGCGTCGCCGAATTCGCCGCACGCTACATCGATCTCGTGCTGATCGGCATCGTGGTACTCTCCGTGGTTCCCGTCGTCATCCGTGCCATCGTTTCACGCGGCCAGAATGCTCGGGTGTGACCATCAGCGGAACGCCGCAGTGAACGCCGTGAGGCATGCCGCTTCTCATCTTGGTCTCATCGGCCACGGGCTAGGGTCGAGGCTATGACCATCACCCGCTGCCCGCCAGGTCGCAAATCGGTCGGACCGGGCGGCGGATGAAGGTGCTCGTGGTCGAGGATGATGTCCGCATCGCGGACGTCATCCGGCGCACCCTCACCGAATCCGGCTACGCCGTCGACGTTGCTCACACTGCGCCCGACGGCGTGCAGGCCTTCGAAATCGACACCTATGATCTGGTCGTTCTGGACCTGATGCTTCCGGGACTGCCGGGTGGAGGGATGGACGTGTGCCGACGCATCCGCTTGATCAATAGCGACGTACCCGTGCTGATGCTGACCGCGCTGGATTCGATGCGCACCAAGGTGGAGGGCCTCGACGCCGGCGCCGACGACTATCTTGTCAAACCGTTCCACCTGGTCGAGCTGCTGGCCCGGGTACGGGCGCTCCTTCGACGATCACCGCGGGCACACGCACCCCTGCTGCAGGCGCAGGGCGTCACTCTCGACCCGGCTACCCGCACGGCCCAGCGCGCGGGGCGCACGATCGAGCTGACCGGCAAGGAGTTCGCTGTGCTGGAATATCTCATGCGCAACGCCGGCACCATCATCAGCGCCACCGAACTGATCGAACATGCGTGGGACAGCAACTATGAGGGGTTCAGCAACGTCGTGCAAACCTACATCCGCTACCTGCGGCAAAAACTCACCCTGCCGGGGGAGACAGAGATCATCGAGACCCGGCGTGGCGCCGGCTACCTCATCAACGCGGACGGCTGATGTTTCGCCGCGCGCTGGTTCGACTCACCGTGACCTACACGGTCGTGCAGCTGGTGCTGTTCGCCGCGTTCGCGGTCGGTATCTACATCTTCGTCACCGGAACCTTCGACATCGATGCCGCCGAATCTGACGGTGCAGGCGCTCTGAACGCGGCCGAGCAGGGCTTCGCCAACCTACGCACCGGACTGATCGTGCTCTACGCCGTCTTGTTGGTGCTGATCCCGATCGCGAGTTTTCTCATGGCCCGCGCCGCCCTGGCACCGCTGCAGAAAAGCTACGACCTGCATCAACGCTTTGTCGACGGCGCCTCGCACGAGATGCGCAGCCCGCTGAGCATCATCCAGGGTGAGCTCGAACTCGCCCTCCTCACTACCCGCACCCCGGCCGAGTACGAGCGGGCGATGCACACCGCGTTCGACGCCGTAGGCGGACTGACCGAGCTCACCAACGATCTCCTCCTGTTATCCCGCGGCGCGGGAGGCGAACTGAGGCGAACCTACGAACTCGTCGACCTGAACGAACTCGTCCGTCTCGACATCGACGCGCGCGCCAAAAGCCCAGAGGATGCCGCCCGCCTACACGTGCACTTAGGGCAAGCCACTGTTGTTTTGGGCTCTCCAGTCCTGCTCGCTCGAGCGCTCTCGAACGTCATCGACAACGCGCTGAAATTCACCCCGCCGCCAGGCATCGTCACGGTCACCGTGAGCACGGACATCCACAACAGCACGTGCACTGTCACCGTTCGCGACAGCGGCATGGGCATGGACGACGACGACCTGAAGCACGCCTTCGACCGGTTCTGGCGCTCCGACCAGGCGCGATCACGGCCCGGGCACGGCGTCGGTCTCAGCTTGGTGCAGCAGATCATCCACGCGCACGACGGGCGCATCACGCTCACCTCGCAGGTCGGCGTCGGCACGACCGTTACGGTGAACCTCCCACTCCGCCCCTAATTGTGCACCGTCGTACGGGTTCTCACGCTCATCTCACGTGCCCCTGAATAGCTTGGACGTATGGCTCCGCAGTCGCGGAGCGACCTCTCGAAAGGCACACACCATGAAGAAGAAGACGAAAGTTATCAGCGGAGCAGCACTGGCCGTCGCGCTGGCCGTCGTCGGCGGTATCACCCTCACCGCCGGAGCCCAGGCCACTCCGGCCGGCCCCTCATCATCCACTTCGACGGTGGAACCCGCCGCCACGTCGACCGACAGCGATGACGTGCAAAACGAGGTCGAAGACGGCACCAATGACGGCGAAACCGCCGACGACACGGGCACCGAGTCCGGTACCGAAACGGGCGCCGAGAACACGAGCGACGACATCAACGGTGTCGCGGTCGAAGACGGCACACAGGACTAAGCCTTCTCACCGCAGGTTGGCCGGGGCGCACCTGCGCTCCGGCCACTCGCGTGTGAACCCTGAGAGGTGTCCCGTCCCAAACGGGCTGACACAGACGCGATCACAGGGCCTGAATAGTGCCCATCATCATTCCGGCGTCCTCGTGGTCGAGGATGTGGCAGTGATAGACAGTTCGGCCGCTGAAATCGTTGAAGGCCACGCGCACGCGGACGGCGCTGAGCGCTGGCACGTTCACGACGTCCTGCCAAATTAATTCTTCAATCGGTTGGCCGGCCCGATCGACGATCTGCATCGGCCAGACGTGCAGGTGCATGGGGTGGTCGAGTGTGCTGGTATTTCTGAGCATCCACTCTTCGACGCTGCCGAATTGCACGGTTGTGTCGACGCGGACGGCATCAAATGCGTGGCCGTTGATTGTGACGGACATCATTCCGCCGCTCATGCCGCCGCCGGTGACCGTGAACGTCGCCAGAGCGATTTCGTCGGAATTGGACGCAGTGAGAGACTCCGAGGAATGAGTTCATCAAGTTTCCTTCAGTCGACGAGGTGGAGGTTGGTCGTATGGCCGGTGTCGGCCGATGGTGGGTGTCAGTCAGCCAGTGAAATCAATGAGGTCCACGTGACACCGCCATCGTCGCTGGCGGCGATGCCGGCGGCATCCGCGACGAGGAGCCAGGGGGAGGGGCCGCCGACGACGGTGAACGCTTCGGGTGTGCGGCTGGTGGTGCCGGTTTGTGTCCACGTATCGGCGGTCTGCCGCCAAACCGCACCGTTCGGATCGATACCGACCAATTGGGTGTCGGTGTCGGTTTCGACAACATCCACGAGGAGGAGCGCCGGCGCGCCGACCATTAGGGCGAACGTTCGGCCTGCATCGGTGCTCATCATGAGACCGTCCGCTGTTGTCGCGTAGAGTCGATCGGCCTGGGACGGATCCGCAGCCAGGTCGCGCAGCGCGAGGACCGCTCCAGAGGACCAGGTGAGGCCGGAATCGTCGCTGACAGCGATCGCCCCGGCGCCCGCGTCGTAGCCGTAAACGCGCAGGGTGCCGTCTTCGAGAGCGACGGCATCTAGATCGTGAAAATCTGTTTCGCCCGCCAGTGAGAGCGCCGTCCAGGACTTCGCGCCATCGGTGCTGGAAATGAGTCCCAAATTCGGAAGCGCCAAGTCGCTCGGTTTGGTTGGATCGGGATGACCAGACGCCAGCAATTGGCCGGGCCCAGCGACGGTAAAGCCCATCGTGTCTTGCGCCAGACCGGCTATCTGAATCGGTTGCGTCGTATCGGGTCGGGGCGCCCCCGCCAGATAGCTATCCGCAAGAACTCCGGTTGGGACGAGCCATACCCCGTGGTGCGTGGCCGCATAGGTCTCTCCTGTCAGTGGATCGGCTCCGAGGCCGTGCACGTGCTCGAAGGCGTTCGGAACCGGAGCGGTGACGAGCGACCCCGCTGCCGAGTTCGAAGCGCTGGCCGAACAACCGGTGATGGCAACCAGGCCAACGAGCAGCAGGGTTAGGGCGAAGAACCGGCGTGGAGAACGGGGCAATCTAACCAAGGGTGACTCCCCGATCGCTCATGAAAGTTTGCGGATTGACGCGGGCACCATTGACTCGTGTTTCAAAATGCACGTGGCAGCCCGAGGACGCACCTGTCGTGCCCACGAGCGCAATGGTGGCGCCGGTGGAAACCTGCTGTCCGGCGCTGACCAAGAGGGAACTGTTGTGTGCGTAGCCGGTTTGGGTGCCGTCACCGTGGTCGATGAGAACCCAATTGCCGTAGGAGCCGAGCCAGCCTGCGTAGACGACCGTTCCAGCGGATGCGGCATAAACGTTGCTCCCGCAGCCTGCGGCGATATCGGTTCCATAGTGGAACGCACCGACCCCGGCTACCGGTTTGTTGGGGCGAGCTCCGTATGCCGAGCTGATCCATCCCGACACGGGCAAGGTCCAGCCCTGTCCGTTGGGTGTGCTGCCACCGACCGCAGGCCTGCTCGCTGTTGCGGCCGCGGCCGCGGCCGCAACCTGTTCAGCTCGCGCTTTGGCGGCAGCAGCTTCGGCCGCTCGGCGAATTACTTCGCCCGCGGTATAGTCGGCCTCTGTCGCGGCTCGATCCTCCGTCAGCACTGCAAGCTGAGCCTGCAGGGTTCCGGCTACTTCTTGCTGGTCGGCCAGCGCCGTCTCAACGCGAATGCTCGAGGCCATCGCCTCAGCCAGCGCGGTCTGGGCCGTCTCGGCCAGCACGCCCAGCGCTTGCTGGGCGATCTGGGCCTGATCGGTAAGTGATCGGGCAGAATTTCGGTCGGCCGCCGCGGAATCATAGACCAGACTCATTCGCTCCGTCAGCTTGCTCATCGAACCAAGTTGATTCAGGAGGTCGCTGGCGCTGGACCCATCCACGAACAGGGACAGCGACAGATCGCTGTTCCCCGTGCGAGCGAGCATCGCCGCCAGTCGGCCGGCCTGCTCTCCGGAGACGACGGCAGCGGCCGAGGCCTCATCGGCTTGATTCTGCAAGTTGGTCGCCCTCAAGGTTGCCCCGTCGAACGCGCTCTGGGCGGCTTCATAGTTGGTCGCGCGCCGATCTGCTTCCGCACGGGCGGCATCCACTTCGGTCGTGAGACCCGAGATCAGCACGGTTAACTCCGTGACCTGCGCTTGTTTGCTGGCTTCGTCCGATCGAGCACTTTCCACATCAGACCAGCTCGGATACTCAACCGCCTGTGCAGGCCCGGCGATTCCGAGTAACGACAATACCGTCACCGCGACAACTGCGACCCTCCTGAAAGTCCTGTGCTTAGCCAAGAGAGACCCCCCGAGCGTTCATGAATGGTTCCGCATCGATGCGTTCACCGTCGACGCGTGTTTCAAAATGTACGTGGCAGCCGCTGGATGCACCGGTTGATCCCACGATCGCGATGATCTCACCGGCCACAACCAGCTGACCGGAGTCCACGAGAAGCTGACTGTTGTGGGCATATCCCGTCTCGACACCGTTGCCGTGGTCGATGAGAATCCAGTTGCCGTAGGAGCCCTGGTAGCCCGAGGTGACAACTTTGCCTCCTGTAGCCGCGAAGACGGGCTGGCCGCAGGGTGCCGCTATGTCGGTTCCGTTGTGGAAGTCGCCGACACCATCAACGGGCTTGTTCGGGCGAGAACCGAACGGGCTCGATATCCGGCCCAAAACCGGCAAGGCCCAGCCTTCATCGCTGATCTGGCCCGGGCTCAGGCTCGCCCACTCCCCATTGCTGGCGAGGTCGGTGTACGAGGCCGGTTCGGGCGCTTCCGTGATGGTGTATCCGTCGCGTTCGATGAGAACGGATGCTGCCCCAGCGGCGCTGACGCTTTGCAGATCGTCCGTCGGGGCGGCGCTGCTGGCTGCGGCGGCCTGTGGCGTGTTCGTCTTGACCACGAGCGCGGGCAGGGACGTGCTGATCGCGAAGAGTGCGATCATCGCCATGGCGCTGCCGGCCGCAGCACGTTGGCGAAGCGGGATCTGTCGAGGAACAACCTTCGCGGGTCGGGCAGCTTCCGATGGGCCGGATCGGCCCGTCCGCAGCATGGCTTCCATGGCGCGCAGATCGCGTCGCGCCATGGGTGGAGTGGCGCCGGAGATGTGGGGCGCCGTGGCGACGTGACCGGTGCTATCCACGGATCACCGCGCTAGCGAGGTGAACCAGAGGGGGAGTGTGACGGTGATGCATACTTATGTCCTTGCGGGTCATTCGGGAAACGAAGGTTTGGCTCCACGGGCGCTCTCTTCCAAAGAAGAGCGCGCCCCGAACGTGTCGCTTTAGAGCGACGCGAGGAGCTCGGCCATGACGGCAATTTCAGCCGTCTGCGACTTGACAATGTTGGCGGCCATGGCCTGGGCGTCCGCATTCTCACCATCATCGACTTCGAGCTGCGCCATCGCGACAGCGCCCTCATGGTGCACCGTCATCTGTTCGAGGAACAGGGTGGCGGCCTGGATTCCCGAGGCGTCCTGCAGGGCCATCATGTCGTCGTCAGACATCATCCCGTCGGAGCCGCCACCCATGCCGGACATGCCGTCCATGCCCGACATGCTGCTGTCATCCTCGCCCCACGCCGTCAACCAGTCTTTCAGCTGCGTGATCTCGGGTTCCTGGGCAGCCTTGATCTCGGTTGCGAGATCGGTGACGCTTTGGTCGATACCGTCCTTGGCGAGGAGGTCATCGCTCATTTGAACGGCCTGCTCGTGATGGGGGATCATCATCTGCGCGAAGGTTACGTCCGCTGAATTGAAGGCCGCTGTGGTTTGGCTGGCCGAGGGGCTTACTGAATCGGGGGCGGGACTGCCACCGGCACAGGAGCTGAGAGTCAGTGTGGCCGCGAGTGCCACAGCCGCATACAGAAAAGTTCGTGGTTTGAGCATCGTTCATCCATTCGTCGATAAGTTGTAGACATCGAGTGGCCGTGGGCACGGCGTAGTTCCGAGGCCATGTGCTGGCTCGGAACTACCTCTCGGTTTAAACGCGACAGATGGAGAGACGGGTGAGGCTGGGGCGCTGAGCCGGCAGAGCGCTGGTGCGCCAGGATTTCAAGATGTGGCCGCCGGCATCGAGCAGGCGCCGATACGTGGCCGGAAGCCGAGTCAGGAAAACCATCACGACGAGGGTCAGTAGCAGGACGCACGTCATTGCCAGCAGAGCGCAATCAAGCATTCCGTTCAGGCTTCCGGACGTGATAGCCGCGACGACGGGAGCGGCCATGACAGCAGTCATTCCCATCACTGAAGATTGCTCAGTAGTAGCCGATGAAGCAGCAACATTTGATGACGCGGTGGCCGGCGTGTGCATGGAATGCCCGGTCGCCTCGGAATGAATGGCAAAAACCGCAAAAAGCAGCGCGGCCAAGGCAAGCAACGAGATGAAAGGCGACACAGAGACGGGTGCAAACATCCGTCCTACCGCACGCTTCAGCGTCATTTCACCTACTTCTCTGCACTCAGTCCACGACTGAACTGCCAATGTCTTCCTTCGCAGAGTACCCCACCGTGAGCAGCGAATCCTGAATGCCAGTTTTACCAAAGCACTGCCACGGATCCGGACACCCCCTTCCGCGGGCAGCACGACACGCAGCGCGCCCTTCTCTCAGACCGCGATTGGCGCATCCATCGGTGATGAGGTTGTTGCCTGAGCTGTCCACGCACGAAGCGCGATGATGCCTGCGACTATTCCGATGCCGGCGAGTACCGCTGCAGTGGGGTGCCAATCCGAGCAGGGCGCCGAGGATCCCGGCGAGAGGGTAGGTGACGATGAAGCAGACGTGAGAGAGCGAGAACTGTGCAGCAAAGACGGCCGGTCGATTCGTTTCGTCGGACGAGCGGCGCAACAGTCGTGCCGACGGAGTCAGAATGAGCGCGGTCGCGGCGCCGAGCACGAACCAGATCAGGAGAAGACCAGACCAGGTCAAGGTGGTTGTTGGCAAAGAAACAAAGCCGGCGAGGGCCAGAAGCCCCACTGGTAATACAGAGCAGCCGAGCAGCATGACGGTTCGGTCGGCGAAGCGCTCGAGTACCCGGGGCAGCGCGAGCGCGACGAGCATGGACCCGAATCCGTAGCAGGCCAGGGCGAGAGCGAAGTCGGACTGAGCGCGGCCGAAGTGGCTTTGCACAAGCACGACGGTGTTGACAATGACCATGCCGGTCGACGTCGCGACGACCATGTTCATAGCGAGCAGAGCGCGCAATTGCGGTGTGCGCCAGAAAACGCGTGCGCCGCGGGTGAGGCGCTCCCAGAACGGTGTCGGAGGGGAGACATGGTGTGCCGGCAGGGTTGCTGTGAGCACAAGCAGGGCGGAGCCGACGAAGCCTACGACAGTTCCCACGAACAGGGAGTGGTAGCTGATCACGGTCAACAGAGCGGCGGCCAGAATCGGGCTCAGGAGGGATTCGAGGTCGTAGGCCAAACGAGACAACGACAGCGCCCGGGTGTAGTCGCTCTCTTTCGGAAGTACGGCCGGGATGAGGGCCTGAAATGCCGGGGTGAACGTGGCCGAGGCGGCCTGCAGCACGAAGATGAGCACATAAATCTGCCAGGCCTCAGTGACGAACGGCAGACAGAGCGCGACGATCGCGCGCAGCACATTCGCTGACACCAGCAGAGTCTTGCGCGGCACGTGCGCCGTCAGGGCGGAGATCACTGGCGCGATTCCGACATAGGCGACCATTTTGATGGTCAGTGCGATGCCGAGCACGATGCCGGCGTCGCCGCCGGCCAGGTCGAAGGCGAGCAGGCCCAAAGCTACGGTGAGCAGTCCGGTGCCGACCAACGCCACGATCTGCGCGCTGAACAACCGGCGATACGTTCGGTTGCGCAGAACCTCAAGCATGAGCGCCCGCATCGTGGGCCGCAGCCGACGTCTCAAGCGGAAGCCGGTGGTGCGCCGGTGTGCCCTCGACGGCATGTTCAGCCTGGAAAATCGCATCCGCGACGAGCTGGCGGGCATGCTCATTGGCCAGACGGTAGAACACCCGCGTGCCCTCGCGGCGGGTCGCCACGATACGCCCCAGCCGCAGCTTCGCGAGGTGCTGGGATACGGCCGCTTGAGACTTGTTGACTGTCTCGGCGAGCTCGTTGACCGACAACTCCGTGTCGCGGAGGGCAAGAATGATGCGGATACGTGTGGCATCGGCGAGCATCGCAAAGACTTCCACGGCCAGCTCGACGTACTCTCCATCAGAATCAAGCGTACACATCTTCTTATCTGCATTTATACGCAGATTATTGCACAGTATCCGCTGTCAGGACAGTGGCGTTGGCCGGATGGGATCGACGGTCCAAGCCACAGATGAGACCCGAACGACTCGGAGCCCGCCCTGGTTGTCACGTCTTCCGTAGACCCGAATGCGCGGTATGGCGTTCATGCACATGGCGGCTTTGGCCGAGATATACCTGACCATCAAACGCGAGATTTAAGGTTGCGGAATTGACCATATTGTTTCGCGAGATAGTTACAAGAAACTTCAAGCCGCACAAGCCAAGCCGAGTGTTGGAGTAGACCGCGGCGGCATCGCGCCGCGTCATAGCGGGAATGAGACAGTCATCCCCGTGTCGAATCTCATTCAAAGAGGGGGGCGCTAACGTCGTTGGAGCCGGGATCGCTATCTGTTTAAAGCATTTCTTCGGGCAGAAGAGTAAGCACTATCCCGCCGACAGCACCGACGCCTACGACAGCCCAAGCCGGTATGCGCCACGCGATGAGCAGCACGAAACACAAGAGAGCCAGGACGAATGGGGCAGGACCCGTGATCGAATTTGTAAAAACTGGGTCATACAAGGCTGCGGCGAGGATACCGACAACCGCAGCGTTCGCGCCGCGCATGAGCGCTTGCGCCCACGCTCGCAATCGAAACGCATTCCAGAACGGTAATACCCCGATGAAGACAAGTAATCCTGGCAGGAACACACCAATTAAGGCGAGAGTGGCACCTGCGTTACCGCCCGGGCCCACGGTTGAGACGGTGCCGAGATACGCAGCGAATGTGAACAAGGGGCCGGGTAGCGCCTGCGCCGCGCTGTATCCGGTGAGAAATTGATCCGGAGAAACCCATCCCGGATCCAGGACTCCGGCTTGCAACAACGGCAAAACGACGTGACCGCCGCCAAACACCAGCGCCCCGGCCCGGTAGAACGCGTCGAACACTTCAATCGTCTCCCATTCGGTCGCGGTAGCCGCAACCGGTAACGCGACCAGCAAGATTGCGAAGAGCGACAGGCAAACCCATCCGGCGGCACGGGAGACCGGGAATCGGATCATTTCAGTCACGGTGCCGGAGCCAGCACGGCACCAGATCAGGCCAGCACACGCGCCCGCCACAAGAGCGATGATCTGACCCATTGGTCCCGCGAGCAGAAGCGCGCTGAGAACAGCAATCACTGCGATGGAAGCGCGAGCAGGATCGGGGGTAATGGTACGTGCCATTCCCCAGACAGCCTGAGCGACAATCGCTACGGCGACGATCGTGAGTCCAAGGATGATCCCGGAACCAATCTCGCCGTGAAATAAGCTCGCACCGTAGCCAAAAGCCACCATCAGGATGGCAGAGGGGAGAGTGAAAGCGAGGAACGCGGCGATAGCCCCCAGCGGCCCTGCTCGGTACAGGCCCAGACCGAATCCGACCTGGCTCGACGCAGGGCCTGGGAGGAACTGCCCGAGCGCGACGAGATCTGAGTAATCGCTATCGCTAAGCCATCTGCGGCGTTGGACCAACTCCTCACGGAAATATGCGAGATGTGCCACCGGGCCCCCGAAGGATGTTAATCCCATTCTCAAAAATACCCAGAAGACCTCCCAGGCGCTCTTACGCACGCGAGGTTCAACCATGCGGCCTTCCGAGGCTATTGCTTGGCCCACTCCCCACGCGTTCGGCCTGATATTCCGCTTGTGAGTTACTTTTCTGGACACAAATGAAGTGTCGCACGCTCCGGTTAACGAGCGGATACCCCCCTGCACCGCAGGGAGATCGCCAAGATACGTGACGTGCTGGACCAAGGTCCAGAGGTTAGAGGTTAGAGGTGAGAAAGTAGAACAAGAAACCGAGAGGAAACGCCACTCCGGCGAGGACGATGAGCTCTCCATCGCAGTCGTGTGCCCCAGCCGGTGCGGGGCGTCATTCTGTTCGGCCTTGATCAGGACTCTCGTTAAGAGCCATGGCGACAGCCCGGCCAATGATCGGGTTCGATCACCTCTGCCGAAAACTTGACGGTGGCGAGTAGCGCTTGATGGTAGCGCCAGTCCACGCAGTTGGTAGCAAAGTTCTGACGAGGTGGTAGCGGCCCGGGCTTGGTGCCCGGGCCGCCGTGGTGTTATTCCCAGTAGTCCTTCTGGGCGCGGGCTTGGTCGTTGCGCTGCTGGCGCATGTCGATCTGGCCGAGTTTGATGATGCGGGCGTTGTTGGCCAGGCGGTTCACGATCGAGTCCGCTGCAACTCGGTCCGGCAGCTCGGCGACCCAGTACGCGGGTCCGGTCTGCGAGGCGATCATCGTTGGGAGGCGGTGTTCCCGGTTAGCGAGGATCGCGAACAGATCGTTGCCAGCGTCGCTGTCGATGCCGACGGTGAGGAAGTCGTCGATGATGAGCAGGTCGATGTTCGAGAGCTCGTTCAACAGCTTCTGGTGGGCGATGGCGTCGCCGCGAGCGATGACGAGCTTTCGGGCGAGGTCGTCCATCCGGAAGTAGAGTACCGAGTGCTCGCTCTCGCAGGCGCCGATGGCCAGTGCGCAGGCGAGGTAGGTTTTCCCGCCTCCGGTGGGCGAGATGATCAGCAGGTTTGTCGCATCGGAGCGCCAGTCGTGGGCGGCATAGCGTCGCATTCTGACTTGGGTGATGCCGCGTCCCTCGCGATAGTCGACCTCGGCGACGGTGGCGCCCGGGATCGGGAACGCAGCCTGACGGATGAGTTTGTCGACTTTGTTGATGCGTCGGGACTCCAACGCGTCGTCGACTGCGGTGAGGAACAGCTGCTCGGGGGTGAGGGTGTCGTTGGCTTCGTCCTGGATGAGTTCCTCCAGCCGGGTCGCGACGTGGGTCACGCGCAGAGCCCGGAACTTGTCGTAATCAACGCTGGTGAACATCACTTCCCTTCCTCGTCGCGGGCGTAGTGCGAGGCGTCACGGACATAAACATCCGGCATGGTGTCGCGGAACACGACGGTGCTGACGCGTTTGCGGGTGGAGGCGGCCGGGACCATCGGCCGGGACCATCGGCCGGGGTTTCTTCGCATCGCTGTCGATCGCGGCCATNGGACCATCGGCCGGGGTTTCTTCGCATCGCTGTCGATCGCGGCCATCAAGCGTTTCAGTGTCGAATAGGTCGGATGGGCGCTGCGGTTCACGAGCTCCTGGCAGGCCGCCTCCAGCCGTTGCCGGTTGTTTTTGCCGAGCCCGTCGAGGATGTTCTGGCAGGACAGGTAGCCCTGCGC